>NZ_JANLOH010000055.1:0-114419 GCF_025466155.1 Pseudomonas sp. 13B_2.1_Bac1
GACTGACCCACCGCTTTCGCGAGCAAGCCCGCTCCCACAGTCTTGATCGCTGTTCGGGCTTGGGATTCGGGGTGCTGCACCGGCATTTGAGCGGGAGGCACAACTCGGTTCCAACCTTGTAATACATCCCAAATGTGGGAGCGGGCTTGCCCGCGAAGGCGCCAGATCAGTCACCCCCTGCAGCGACTGACCCACCGCTTTCGCGAGCAAGCCCGCTCCCACAGTTTTGATCGCTGTTCGGGCTTGGGATTCGGGGTGCTGCACCGGCATCTGAGCGGGAGGCACAACTCGGTTCCAACCTTGAAATACATTCCAAATGTGGGAGCGGGCTTGCTCGCGAAGGCGCCAGTAGATTCACCACAGAATTCAGAAAGGTGCTTTATGACAGCAGCCAACGTATACCAACAACGCCCCACCACCGGCGCCAAGGCCGAGTCGTCGCTGCACCATGCCGACCTCGCCAGCCTGGTCGGCAAGGGCCGCAAGAATGCCGGCGTGACCGTGCGTGAAAAGAAACTCCTCGGCCACCTGACCATCCGTGGCGATGGCCACGATGCCGCCTTCGCCGCCGGCGTGCACAAGGCCCTGGGCATCGAACTGCCTGGCGCCCTGCAAGTGATCGTCAACGGCGAAACCAGCCTGCAATGGCTCGGCCCGGATGAGTGGCTACTGGTCGTGCCAAGCGGTGAAGAGTTCGCCGCCGAGAAAAGTTTGCGCGAGGCGCTGGGCGAGCTGCATATCCAGATCGTCAATGTCAGTGGCGGCCAGCAGATCCTCGAGCTCAGCGGCCCGAATGTGCGCGACGTGCTGATGAAGTCCACCAGCTACGACGTACACCCCAACAACTTCCCGGTGGGCAAGGCGGTGGGCACGGTGTTCGCCAAGTCGCAACTGGTGATCCGCCATACCGCTGAAGACACCTGGGAGCTGGTGATTCGTCGCAGCTTCTCGGACTACTGGTGGTTGTGGCTGCAGGATGCCTCGGCCGAATTCGGCCTCAACGTTCAAGCCTGACATGATCGTTCCCACGCTCCGCGTGGGAATGCATCCCGGGGCGCCCTGCGTCCCAAGAGCGGACGCAGAGCGTCCATGGCGGCATGCCCACGCAGAACGTGGGAACGATCAAGGAGTCATGCACTATGAGCCGCGCACCCGATACATGGATTTTGACCGCCGACTGCCCCAGCGTGCTCGGCACGGTGGACGCGGTCACCCGCTATCTGTTCGAGCAGGGGTGCTACGTCACCGAGCACCATTCGTTCGATGACCGCCTCTCGGGCCGATTTTTTATCCGCGTGGAATTCCGCCAGCCCGACGGCTTTGACGAGCAGGCTTTCCGCGATGGCCTGGCCACGCGCGGTGAAGCCTTTGGCATGATCTTCGAGCTGACGGCGCCGAACTACCGGCCAAAAGTGGTGATCATGGTCTCCAAGGCCGATCATTGCCTGAATGACCTGCTGTACCGCCAGCGCATCGGCCAGCTGTCGATGGATGTGGTCGCGGTGGTCTCCAATCACCCCGATCTCAAACCTTTGGCCGACTGGCACCAGATTCCCTACTACCATTTCCCCCTCGACCCCAATGACAAACCGTCCCAGGAGCGGCAGGTGTGGCAAGTGGTGGAAGACACGGGGGCAGAGCTGGTGATCCTTGCGCGCTACATGCAAGTGCTGTCGCCGGAGCTGTGCCGCAAGCTGGATGGCAAGGCGATCAATATCCATCACTCGTTGCTGCCGGGATTCAAGGGCGCCAAGCCCTATCACCAGGCCTACAACAAGGGCGTGAAATTGGTCGGCGCCACGGCGCATTACATCAACAACGATCTGGATGAAGGGCCGATCATCGCCCAGGGTGTGGAGGTGGTGGACCACAGCCACTATCCGGAGGATTTGATTGCCAAGGGGCGCGATATCGAAGGCCTGACATTGGCCCGGGCCGTGGGGTATCACATTGAGCGGCGGGTGTTCTTGAACGCCAATCGCACGGTGGTGCTCTGACGGCCGCCTTCGCAGGCAAGCCAGCTCCCACATTCGACCGCATTCCAAAGGTGGAACCCGGTCGAATGTGGGAGCCGGGCTTGCCCGCGATGAGGCCATCAGCAACAACGCAAGAACAGCATCTGTACCCGAGCACTTTACGCGCTGCCTGCCTGGGCAACGCGGTTCCATAAAAACAACAGCGAGGTGAAAGCATGTCTGGTAATCGTGGTGTCGTGTATCTCGGCAACGGCAAGGTCGAAGTACAGAAAATCGACTATCCCAAAATGCAGGACCCCCGTGGCAGGAAGATCGAGCACGGCGTTATCCTGCGCGTGGTCTCCACCAACATCTGCGGCTCCGACCAACACATGGTGCGCGGCCGCACCACCGCCCAGACCGGCCTGGTGCTCGGTCACGAGATCACCGGCGAAGTGATCGAGAAGGGCAGCGACGTCGAAAACCTCAAGATCGGTGACCTGGTCTCCGTCCCCTTCAACGTGGCGTGCGGCCGCTGCCGTTCCTGCAAGGAGCAACACACTGGCGTCTGCCTGACCGTCAACCCGGCACGTGCGGGGGGTGCCTATGGCTATGTCGACATGGGCGACTGGACCGGCGGCCAGGCCGAGTACGTGCTGGTGCCGTACGCCGATTTCAACCTGTTGAAACTGCCGGACCGCGACAAGGCCATGGAGAAAATCCGCGACCTGACCTGCCTCTCCGACATCCTGCCTACCGGTTACCACGGCGCCGTGACGGCCGGTGTCGGCCCTGGCAGCACCGTCTACATCGCCGGCGCTGGCCCGGTCGGCCTGGCTGCAGCGGCCTCGGCACGCCTGCTGGGCGCGGCGGTGGTGATCATCGGTGACGTCAACCCGATCCGCCTGGCCCACGCCAAGGCCCAGGGGTTTGAGATTGCCGACCTGTCCAAGGACACCCCGCTGCACGAACAGATCGCCGCGCTGTTGGGCGAGCCGGAAGTGGACTGCGCCGTCGACGCCGTAGGCTTCGAAGCCCGTGGCCACGGCCATGAAGGCGCCAAGGCGGAGGCCCCGGCCACCGTGCTCAACTCGCTGATGGGCGTGGTGCGCGTGGCGGGCAAGATCGGTATCCCCGGCCTCTACGTGACCGAAGACCCGGGCGCCGTCGACGCCGCCGCGAAAATGGGCAGCCTGAGCATTCGCTTTGGCCTGGGTTGGGCCAAATCCCACAGCTTCCACACCGGGCAGACGCCGGTGATGAAGTACAACCGCCAGCTGATGCAGGCGATCATGTGGGACCGTATCAACATTGCCGAGATCGTCGGTGTGCAGGTGATCAGCCTGGATGATGCACCGCGCGGATACGGCGAGTTCGATGCGGGTGTGCCGAAGAAATTTGTGATCGATCCGCACAAGTTGTTCAGCGCGGCGTAGGCGATGACAAGGGCGACCCATGGGTCGCCCTTGTTTTATATGATGTCGCTCTCCACAAGCAGCCCGGTGATGCAGATGCCTATAAGGCCCAGGAAGGTTGCGAGTGTTGGTATGACCATCCAATACTTGAGGTGCAGTGGTATTTTTTGAACGTCTTCAACAAGCACCATGCCTCGCCATTGAATGACTTTTGGGATGAGAATAACAGTGGCCATGGCGAAGACTCGTTGAGGTCTTCCTTCAAAGTGAAAATGACGAAAAGTGTGCCTGCACCCGACGATAAAAGTGCTGTATGGCATATAGCGCTCAGCGGCATCGAGTTTCTTGTACATGGCAGAAAAGAGAAGCGGAAAACTTAATAGCAGAAGGACGAATGAGCCCACGGCAAAATATTTCAAGTACATTTATCTTTCCACCGCATGATAGAGAGTGTCACCTACCCATTCCCCACCCTTGCCTCCGAGCTTGCCAGCAGCGAGTCCGCCCGCAGCACCGCCGATGATCGCGCATGCCAAAGCTCCGGCGCCGGCCGTGGGTATGCCGAAAGCAATCATGCAGACGGCGGTACTGACATAGGCGCCTGCAATACCACCCGCAGATGCGCCGCCCACACTGCCCACCAACTTGGCTCCTTCCACATACTTTGCCTGGGTACACTCCTGCTCCCGCCCTTTTGAACAGGCCTCGGTTATTTCCAGCGCCGTCGATCCCACATCCAGTGCAATACCGATGTAAGTCCCCTTCTTCACGATCTCTGAAGCCTTGGCTACACGTTTTACCGCTTCCTCATACCCCCGGACCTGCCCATGGTGCCAATAACGCTTGCTGGAGATACCGAGCATCTTTTTAATCGAGCCTTCATTTTTTAATCCAGTGCCCAAGCGAGCCATCCCTGACAGCTGCCGGTCCAGCGTCGCAAACAATGCCTTGCGCCTGGCAAGGAATTCATCCCTTGCAGCCGTGGAGCCCTTGCTCAAGTACTGTTTATGCAAGGCATCGATTTCGTTGAGGGTTTTCTCGACGTGCGACAGGTGCTTGCTCCAGGCGCTGCTGGCACTTCCAATACCCAAGGAGGCATGTGACATGATGGCTTGCAACTGATCATAGTTCTTGATCAAGAATTGATCGGTGGCGGAATGCGCCAGCAACGCGTGTTTTATGTTCTGCGCCGAGCGCATCAACCGTGCTTCCTCAGTGGTGCAAGATGCTGTACTCGCGTCTGGAATTATCACCAGTTGCCCTGGCAGTACCACGACGTTGCGAATGTGTTGGTTGATGATGTCGAATTTGGTGTGTGTGTGGTGATTAAGTGAAAGGCTAAGTTTGAGCTGCGGATAAGGCATCGGCCTTTCATTGATAAATGCGTAGGGTCCCTGCATCGCGTACGCCTCCAAGGCTGTGGCGCACGACTATAAGAAGGCGCCACAAGGGCTGTAAGGCGTGTACAGGGACGTTGTTAACGTTTCAGAAATGGACTACTTGATCCTCGGATCATGCCTATGATTTCTGGCGTCGGCTGATCATATTTAGCAACGCAAGGTGATGGCGCAGAGCGCGGCGTAATAAAAAAGGGCGACTTCAAGTCGCCCTTTTCAGTGGTGCGTAAATTCACACCTGGAACGGTCCAGGGCTTCGCAATAGGTGCCTCTCCACTCGCCTCTGGTGGGCGTAAGGTTCCAATCAACGACAGGTGCCGTTACCGAAACGCTGGCGTCGTTATTCATGGGGCCTTTATAGGTGCAAATGACGGCCTTGCTGTTCATGTCGTAACGGGCATCGTGGAAGGTCGAGTCAGTCAGGTCCAACACCGCCGCCTGCGGGTTTTCGCCTGTCCAGGTGAGCGCGTCAGGCTGTGAGGTTTCGTAACGGTAACCGCCGCTGGCCATTGCCGTTTGCTTGATGTCCTGGATCGGCGGGCAGGTGGAAGTTGCCGCCGCGTGGGCAGGGCCCATCAGTGCGATCGTGACGAACACACCTGCAGACATTGCGCTGTTCATGGCCCACCTCCTGTGGCGCGCGGGAGGCTTTATGCTGCGGGTGGTTTTGCGTCGACGGCTACTGTGAGAAATCACAGTTTTCTAGAACAGGTCGCGATTAATCCATGGGCTTTTATCGCGAGGCACGTAAAAGACCAACTCACCGCACCGCCAGCGCGCCCTGATACACCGTCGGCCCTGTCGGCTGTTTGCTCAACGAGCCGCCCTTGGTCTCCGAACTCACCAGTAACGCCACCGGCTGTCGGATGCTTGCCTGTTGGCGCGGGTTGAGGCCGATGATGCCTTTGCCGTCCTCCGGCAATAGCCCCAGGGATACCGGCTTGCCCCCTTCGGGCATGGCCCACAGTTCCAGGCTGCGATCAGGCTCGGGCGCTGTCGTGGCGATCGGTTCGACTTCGAGGTAATCCTTGTGCGCCATGACCTGCGCCGCCGGCTGCTGGGTGGTGGTCACCAGGGTGGCGGCGGACTTGACGTTGTCCTGGGTGTAGAACGCGCCGCCGAGGCCGGCGATCACGGCCACGCAGACGCCGATGAACAGGCGCGGACGGCTCCAGAAAGGGAGCTTGGGCTCGATGATGGTGGGGCGTGTCGCGCTCATGAAGGGGGTCCTGACAGGGCTTTCAGTCCTGTCATGGACCCTGGTTTACGCGATGGGTTCCTGAACCGGTTGGCGCTCAAAGTGATGCCAATTGGCCCTGATACAGCACCGGTCCGGTCGGCTGTCCGGTGGGCGAACCGCCGCGTGGCTCCAGGCTCACGGCCAGGGTCAGCGGTGCGGCAAGCAAGGCTTGCTGTGCCGGGCTCAGCTGAATCCGGCCTCTGCCTGCCGTCGGCACCAGGCCCAGCGAGATCGGTTTGCCACCGGGCTGGATGGCCCACAATTCCAGGTCGCGCGTCGGCTCAAGCGCGGCCAACGCCAGCGGCTCCACTTGCAGGTGATCGGTAAACGCCTTGATCTGCAGCGCCGGTTGCTGGTTGGCAGCGACGAGTGTGGCGTTGTATTCCACGCCCAGGTCGCGCTGGTACAGCACGCCCACCAGCACCGCGATGACAATCCCGAAGGCCGCCGCCCATAGCCGCAGGTTCAGCCACAACGGTTTCTTCGCCGGCAGGTGCAGGACCTGCGGCTCGATCCGCGCCTGGATGCCTTCCCACACGTGGTCGGGCACCGGCCGTTCGGGCAGGGTCCCGGTCAGGCTGGCCAGGGCCGCCTGCCAATGGCCGAGTTCCACGCGTAATGCGGCGTCGTCGAGCAGCAGGGCCTCAAACCGGCGGCGGGCGGTAGCGGGCATCAGGCCGATGGCGTAGTCGCCCGCCAAGGCGCGGCGCAGGGGAGTGGTCTGGTAGTTCATGATTCAAGGCACCTGCGCAGGCGTTCCATGCCGCGACGAATCCAGGACTTGACCGAACCCAGCGGCGCGGCCAGATGGTCGGCCAATTCCGAGCACGACAGGCCCTGGAAGTAAGCCACGGTGATCGATTGGCGCTGCATGCCGTCGAGCGTGTCGAGGCAGCGGTTCAGCGCGCGCGCCTCGCGCTCGCTGTCGAGCTGTTCGAAGGTACTGGGGCCGTCATCGAGCAGGGCGTCCTGTTGGCCATCTGCCAACGGTTGTTCACGGCGTTTGCGCAGTTGGTCGATGGCCAGGTTGCGGGTGATGTTCACCATCCAGGTCATCGGCGCCGCCAGGTGGGCCTCGTAGCGCGAGGCGTTGTACCAGATACGCACGAAGGCTTCCTGCAGCACCTCTTCAGCCAGGTCCGGGCGGCCCATGAAACGCAAGGCAACGCCGTGCAGCCGCGGTGAAACCGCACGGTAGAGGGTTTCGAACGCCTGGCGGTTGCCCAGGGCGCATTGGGCCAGCAGGGGCCGCAGCGGGTCAGCGTCGGAAGTGGAAATAGGGCTTCTCCAGGCCCTGGCGACAGGGCGGTGGGACTGCACGTGCAAGCGGTGGCAGGCAGAGGGTAGTCCAGGTTGCGCGTGCGTTCCATTCACCGGCGTCGTCCTCAACAGGTGTGTGGTGGTTATACGCAGCAGGCGGGGGATTGGATGCACTGGGAACAATCCCCCGGGCTATCCAGTCAAATGCCTGCTTTCGCACCTATATCCAGAGGTTGTTTCGATGAAGATTTCACGCGGTTTCGCCCTTTCCTGCCTGATGACCCTGGCGGCCGGCCCGGTGTTCGCCGCAGGGTTCAGCCTTGGCGATGCGGCCAATGCCATTTCCGGCATGCAGGGGGGCAACAACAAAGCCGCTGCCGCCGCGCCGTCGTCCGAGACGGCCGGCCTGCTGAGCGCATTGACCTCGCAATTGAATGTCACCCCCGAGCAAGCGGTCGGCGGCACCGGCGCGATGCTCGGCCTGGCCAAGAACCAACTGAGCAGCACCGACTACTCGCAACTGGGCAAGAGCGTGCCGGGCCTGGATCAGCTCTCGGGCAACAACGCGTTGGGCAGCCTCGGGGCCTTGAGCGGGATGCTCGGCCAGACCGGCGGCAGCAAGACCAGCGGCCTGGATGGACTGCTGGGGAATGTGAAAAACACCAATGACCTGAACACCGCGTTCAGCGCCCTGGGCATGGACAGCGGCATGGTCGGCCAGTTTGCCCCGGTGATCCTGCAATACCTGGGTGGCCAGGGCGCCAGCAGCTCCGTGTTGGGCAAACTGGCCCAGGCATGGGGCACCGGCAGTTAAGGGTTTTCCGCGCGCAGTTGTGCGATGCGCGCGTCTTTCTCCAGCCAGAGCTGGTTCACCCAGTTCTGGACGGTCTGGCGAAACACCGGATCGTTTTCGTAATCGCCCTGCCACAACGCCGGATCCAGCTCGCGGGTCTGGATATCGATGATCACCGTCGGCACCGAGCCGCAGATCAAGTCCCAGAAGCCCGGGATCTTCTCCTGGGGATAGACGACCGTAACGTCGAGCACGGCGTCCAGTTGTTCCCCCATCGCCGCCAATACAAACGCCACGCCACCCGCCTTGGGTTTGAGCAGACGCTCGAACGGCGAGTCCTGCTGCTTGCGCTTGGCCGGGGTGAACCGCGTGCCTTCCAGGTAATTGACCACCGTCACCGGTTGGCGCTTGAACAGCTCGCAGGCCTCTTTGGTGATCTTCAGGTCCTGGCCGGCCAGCTCGGGGTGCTTGGCCAGGAAAGCCTTGGTGTACCGCTTCATGAACGGGTAATCCAGCGCCCACCAGGCCAGGCCGAGGAAGGGCACCCAGATCAGTTCTTTTTTCAGGAAGAATTTGAAGAACGGCGTGCGCCGGTTGAGGGCCTGGATCAGCGCGGGGATATCCACCCATGATTGGTGGTTGCTGATCACCAGGTAGCTGGTGTCGCCGCGCAGGTCGCCGCCGCCGCGAATGTCCCAGCGGGTCGGGATGCACCACGAGAAAATAAGCTTGTCGATCTCGGCCCAGGTCTCGGCGATCCACATTACCGCCCAGGATGCGTAGTCGCGAAAACGTCCGGGAGCCACCAGCTTGAGCAGGGCAAACACCATCAATGGCCCGAACAGCACCAGGGTGTTGAGCAACAGCAGCAGGGTAACGAAACAGCCGGTGAGCAGGCGGCGCATAAGCAACTCTTGGGATCGTGTGGGCGGGTCATGATAAGAGAGCTTGGTCTGCAGGCCAAATCTCAAATCACCGGACGAATGTTTCACAATGTGCCGGTTATGCTCGGATCAGCTAACTAAGTGCCCCCTTTGCGGTCTAGAATCCGCCTACTTCTTTCCGAGGAAACCACTTCGTGAAACTGCTCCTTGCCTCGCTCGCCCTGGTTGCCCTGCCCGTCATGGCTGCCGAGCCGACCCTTTACGGTCGCTACGAATACATCCAGTTGCCGGAGATCGGCGAAACCTTCAAGGCCAAGATGGACACCGGCGCGCTGACCGCTTCGCTGTCGGCCCGTGACATCGAGACCTTCACCCGTGACGGCGACGATTGGGTGCGCTTCCGCCTCGGCGGCAAGGACGCCAGCAACAAAGTCTACGAACACAAAGTGTCGCGCATCAGCAAGATCAAGAGCCGCGCCGACGAAGACGACGACAAGGACGAAGCCAGCGTGGCCAAGCGTCCGGTGATCGACCTGGAAATGTGCCTGGGCGACGTCAAGCGCACCGTCGAGGTCAACCTGACCGACCGCAGCAGCTTCAACTACCCGTTGCTGATCGGCGCCAAGGCCCTGCGCGAGTTTGGTGCAGCGGTGAACCCGGCCCGTCGCTATACCGCTGACAAACCGGACTGCTGATCGAACCCATGCCGCACATCCTGATTGTCGAAGACGAAGCGGCGATAGCCGACACGCTGATCTTTGCCCTGCAAGGTGAGGGCTTCACCACCACCTGGCTGAGCCTTGGCCAGGAAGCGCTGGCCTATCAACGGCAAACACCGGCCGACCTGATCATCCTCGACATCGGCCTGCCGGATATCACCGGCTTTGAGACCTGCAAGCAATTGCGGCGTTTCAGCGAAGTGCCGGTGATGTTCCTGAGTGCGCGCGATGGCGAGATCGACCGCGTGGTGGGCCTGGAGATCGGCGCCGACGATTATGTGGTCAAGCCGTTCAGCCCGCGGGAAGTGGCGGCGCGGGTGCGGGCGATCCTCAAGAGGGTCGGCCCTGGCGTGGCCCCCGCCGTGTTCCAGGTTGACCTGGAGCGCATGCAGATCAGTTATCGCGGCCAGCCCCTGAGCCTCACGCGGCATGAGTTCCGCCTGCTGCAGAGCCTGCTGGAGCAGCCCGAGCGCGTGTTCAGCCGCGAGCAGTTGCTGGACGCGGTGGGCGTGGCGGCGGATGCCGGCTACGAGCGCAATATCGACAGCCACATCAAAAGCCTGCGCAGCAAATTGCGTGGCATTGCGGCGGACGCCGAGCCGATCCAGACCCATCGCGGCCTCGGCTACAGCTACAGCCCGGGCAACAGCTGATGCGCCTGGGGCTGCGGATTTTCCTGGTGTATGCGCTGTTCATCGGCCTGACCGGCTACTTCGTGCTTAGCACGGTGATGAAGGAAATCCGCCCCGGCGTGCGCCAGTCCACCGAAGAAACCCTGGTGGACACTGCCAACCTGTTGGCCGAGATCCTGCGCGATGACGTGAAAAACCACACCCTCGGCCAGAGCCACTGGCCGCAGCTGCTCAAGGCCTACGGCAATCGCCAGCCGGGCGCGACCATCTGGGGCCTGCCGAAAAACCAGGTCAACCACCGTATCTACGTGACCGATGCCAAGGGCACCGTGCTGCTCGATTCCAGCGGCGAAGCAGTGGGCCAGGACTACTCGAAATGGAACGACGTGTACCTGACCCTGCGCGGCGAATACGGCGCGCGTTCCACCCGCAGCGAACTGGACGACCCCGCCTCATCGGTGATGCACGTGGGCGCGCCGATCCGCGATAACGGCCAGATCATCGGCGTGGTCACGGTGGCCAAGCCCAACAGCTCGCTGCAGCCGTATGTCGATCGCACCGAGCGGCGGCTGCTCTGGTACGGGGCCGGGCTGGTGGTGCTCGGCCTGTTGCTGGGGGCGGTGTTGTCATGGTGGCTGAGCAGAGCCCTGCACCGGTTGACGGCCTATGCGCAGGCGGTCAGCGAAGGCCGGCGTGCCGAGTTGCCGCACTATCGCGGCGGCGAGCTCAAGCAGCTGTCCACCGCCGTGGAGCATATGCGCACGCAGCTGGAGGGCAAGGCCTACGTCGAGCATTACGTGCACACCCTGACCCATGAATTGAAAAGCCCATTGGCCGCGATTCGCGGCGCGGCGGAGCTGTTGCAGGGCGATATGAGCCGCGAGCAACAGCAGCGTTTCGTTGGCAATATCGACAGCGAGAGCGCGCGCCTGCAGCAGTTGATCGAGCGCCTGCTGAACCTGGCGCAAGTGGAGCAACGCCAGGGCCTGGAAGAACAGGTCAGCCTGCCATTGGCCGGCTTGGTCGATGAGGTTCTCACGGCCCAATGCGCGCGTATCGAAGGCGCCGGCCTGCACATCGAACAAACGATCGGCGCCGACGTGAAAGTGTTCGGCGAACCTTTTCTGCTTCGCCAGGCCCTGGGCAATCTGCTCGAGAATGCCCTGGACTTCACCCCGCCCGGCGGCACCTTGAGATTCAGTGCGCAGACACAGCACCACGCGGTGCAGGTCAGCCTGTTCAACCAGGCCGCGCCGATTCCCGACTACGCCTTGCCGCGCCTGAGCGAGCGATTCTACTCCTTGCCACGCCCGGCCAGCGGGCGCAAAAGCACTGGCCTGGGCCTCAACTTTGTCGAGGAAGTGATGAAGCTGCACGGCGGCGCGTTGCAGATCGGCAATGTGCCGGGCGGCGTGCAGGTGGTGCTGCATCTCCACACAGTCTCCACATTGCCCACATAAATCCCCCACACGCGCGGCTCATGCTCTGCCCATCAAAACAGGGAGAGACCCATGAACCGCAGCCTGCTTTTCAAACTTGGCGCGATTGCGCTGCTGATCCTGCTGTTGCTGATTCCGTTGCTGATGATCAACGGCATTATCGGCGATCGCCAGCAACTGCGCGACGGCGTCCTGATGGACATCGCGCGCAGCTCCAGCTATGCCCAGCGCCTCACCGGACCGGTGATGGTGGTGCCGTATCGCAAGACCGTGCGCGAGTGGAAACTCAATGAAAAGCTCAACAAACGCTACGAGGTCACCCGTGAGGAGCGCGGTCGCCTGTATTTCCTGCCGGACCGTTTCGAACTCGACGGCAAGGTGCAAACCGAACTGCGTGCCCGGGGCATCTACCAGGCGCGGCTGTTCCATGCCGACACCCGCATCAGCGGGCGTTTCGAGCTGCCTGCGCAGTTGGGGATCACCGAAGACTTTGCCGATTACCGCTTCGAACCGGCATTCCTGGCGGTGGGCATCAGTGATATTCGTGGTATCGAAAACGCGCTGAAACTCGAGCTGGGCAGCCAGCGCCTGGAGTTCTCGCCGGGCTCCCAAGTGGACTGGCTGGGAGAGGGCGTGCACGTGGCACTGCCCGAACAGGACAGTAAAAAACCGGCCGTGGTAGATTTTGCTTTCGACCTGCGCCTGCAAGGCACCGAACAACTGCGAGTGGTGCCCGTGGGCAAGACCAGCCAGGTCTCGCTCGCCTCCAACTGGCCGCACCCCAGCTTCATCGGCAACTTCCTGCCGACCCAGCGCGAGGTCACCGATCAAGGCTTCAGCGCCAGCTGGCAGACTTCGTTCTTCTCCACCAACCTTGAGCAGGCCCTGCAAACCTGCCTGGACGGCCAGGGCTGCAACGACTTCAACAACCGCAGCTTTGGCGTGAACTTCATCGATCCGGTGGACCAGTACCTCAAGAGCGACCGCGCGATCAAATACGCGCTGCTGTTCATTGCCCTGACCTTTGCCGGTTTCTTCCTCTTCGAAGTGCTCAAGAGCCTGGCGGTGCACCCGGTCCAGTATGCGTTGGTGGGCTTTGCACTGGCGTTTTTCTACCTGCTGCTGTTGTCGTTGTCCGAGCACCTGGGCTTTGCGTTGGCTTACCTGATCTCGGCGAGTGCCTGTGTGTTGCTGATCGGATTTTATGTGTGCCACGTGCTGCGCAGCGTCGCCCATGGCCTGGGTTTTTCTGCTGGATTGGCGGCGTTGTATGGCTTGTTGTACGGGTTGTTGAGTGCCGAGGATTACGCGCTGCTGATGGGCTCGCTGTTGCTGTTTGGCCTGCTGGGGACGGTGATGGTGCTGACGCGCAAATTGGATTGGTACGGCGTGGGCAAGCGCAAGGTCGCCGAGCCGTTGCAGTTCGACCTGGAGGACGTGCAATGATCGGTTTGCGTGAGGATCAGCGAGTGAAGGCGCAGTTGGTGGCGAGGATCAATCGGCTGTTCCCGGTGGTTGTGGCGAGCGGGCTTGCCCCGCGTTGGGCTGCGCAGCAGCCCCAAAACTTGAGATGAGTTTCATCGGATAAAACGCGGTGGCCTGATGGGGGCCGCTTCGCAGCCCAACGCGGGGCAAGCCCGCTCGCCACAGGGAGTTCGATCACCACAAGATGCCCGCTCGCCACAGGTTCAGGTGGAAACAGGGCTATACCGGCGGCTGGGTCTCCAGCATCGAAGGTCGCTGGCTGACCTCGGCGTACCAGGCCGCCAGCTGTGGGTTGGCTGCGCGCCAGTGCATATCGGGGTGGCGGAAGTCGAGATAGGCGAGGGCGCAAGCGACGCTGATCGAGGCGATGTCGAAGTGGCTGGTCAGCTCGGCGATGGCGCCCTGTTCCAGCTCGGCGAGGGTGCGGCGGATCTTGTTGCGCTGCTCGTCGAGCCACGGCGCCCAGTGTTTTTCCGCCGGGCGCAGGGCCGATTCGTAACGCACCAGTACGGCCGCATCCATGATGCCGTCAGCCATCGAGGCCAGGGTCAGGCGCCGCCAGCGGGCCGAGCCGTCGCGGGGGATCAGCGGGTTGCCGACATGCTGGTGGTCGAAGTAATCGAGGATCACCCGGCTGTCGTGCAATACGCTGCCGTCAGCCAGGCGCAGGGCCGGGATCTTGCCCACGGGGTTGCCTTGCACCACCTGCACATCCGGGTTGACCGGCGTCGGCATGCAGCCGTGCAGCGCCACGCGGTCCTGCTGGCCGGTCTCGATCAGCAGCACGCGAACTTTGCGAACAAACGGTGAAGCGGGATTGTGGAACAAGGTCATGCTGGGCACAGACATGGGCATTCCTCTGGAGGGGCGAGCGGACTCGCGAAGGACGCTTACGATAGCGCAGTGCATCAGATTTGACGCGGTACTCTCAGGGTTTTCGCCGGCAAGCCGGCTTCCGCAGGAGGGCCCATACACCGATCACCGCAGGTATCCCAAGCCCCACCCAACTGAGCGAATCCCACCACCCATCCCCCAGCAACGCCGCAAATAACCCGGCGGCGCTGAGCAGGCCAATCCCCAGCGGAATGCCAAACACTTTCCAGAAACTCGACTGCCGTGGCTTCATGCCTTGCCCGCCTTGCGCCTGACGATCCACAGGTAAATCCCGCTGATCAGCACGATGATGGTCAGCACATCCAGTACCGCCCAGAGGACTTTCATCGGCATGCCGCCGTAATCGCCAAAGTGCAGGGGCTGGGACATGCCCATGGCGTCCATGTACCACGGCCGTTCGGCGATGGCGGTGACGGCCAGGGTGCTGGCGTCGATCAGCACCGGCGTCAGCAGGTGGGAGGTCAGGTGCGTGCTGCCCTTCATGAACACCGCGTAGTGGTGTTCGCTGGAAAAGCGCGTGCCGGGGAAGGCAATGAAATCCGGCTGCATGCCGGGCGCGGCCTCGGCGGCAATGCTCAGCAGCTCGGTGGCGGGCGCGCGCTGGGTCAGCGGCGGGGCATGTTTGTACGGCTCGATCATGGCGCTGAGGCTGTCCTGGCGCCAGGCTGCGATGATCAGGTCGGCACAGGCGCTGATCACGCCGGTGACGCCCACCACCAGCGCCCAAGTCAGGGTGACCACGCCGATCAGGTTGTGCAGGTCGAGCCAGCGTAGGCGGGTGGATTTGTCCTGGCGCACGGTGGCGAACTTCAAGCGGCGCATGAAAGGCAAGTACAGCACCGTGCCCGACACGATGGCCAGCACAAACAGAATGCCCATGAACGCCAGCAATAACTTGCCCGGCAGGCCGGCGAACATATCCACATGCAGGCGCAGCAGGAACAGGGTCAGCCCGCCGTTCGCGGACGGCATTTCGACAGCGTCGCCGGTGCGCGCATCAAGCATGAACGTGTGCGACGAGTTGGGTTCGGTGCCGGCCGTCGCAGCCATGATCGCGATCACGCCGTTCTTGTCGTCCTCGTCCCACGCCAGGTATTGCATGGCTTCGCCAGGGCGATGGGCCTGCGCTTTGGCCACCAGCTGTTCAAGGTTGAGCTGCGGCGTATCGGCGGGCATCTGCGCCAGTTCTGGCTCGTTGCCCAGCAGGTGATCGATCTCGTGGTGGAACACCAGCGGCAGCCCGGTCAGGGCGAGCAGCAGCAGGAATACCGTGCAGACCAGGCTGCTCCAGGTGTGGATAAAGGACCAGCGGCGGATGGTTTTACTTTTCATTTTCCAGCCTTCAGGCGCACCAAAGCCGCCCGGGAGGACGGCCTGATGGTTAACTCAGTCGATTACCACTGGTAGGTGGCACTGGCGACGACGCTGCGTTGGTCGCCGAAGTAGCAGTAGGAGCCATCGCAGGTGGAAATGTAGTCCTTGTTGAACAGGTTGGTGGCGTTGAGTTTCACCGAGGCGCCTTTGAGGCTGTTGTCCAGGCGGCCGAGGTCGTAGTGCACCGCGCCGTCGAACACGGTGTAGGCGTTGGCCTTGCCCGTCCAGGTGTTGCCTTGGTCGCCATAAGTGTTGCCGGTGTAGCGCGCGCCGAAGCCGATGCCGAAGCCATCGAGTACACCGGTGTGCCAGGTGTAGTCGGTCCACAGCGAGGCTTGCTGGTTGGGGATCAGTTGCAGGCGGTTGCCTTTGTAGATACCGGTTTGCACTTCGGACTTGGACAGGGTGTAGGCGGCGATGACCTTGAGGTTTTCGGTCACATCGGACACTGCTTCCAGTTCCAGGCCCTTGACCTTCACTTCGCCGGCCTGGTCGGTGATCGATTGGTTACCCGCGCCGATCCGGGTCACCAGCACGTTTTTCTGGGTCAAGTCGTAGACCGCCGCACTCAGCAGCGTATTGGAGCCAGGTGGCTGGTACTTGATCCCCAGTTCCCATTGTTTGCCCTCGGTGGGCTTGTACGACTTGACGGGGTCGACGCTGGCATTGCTCGCCGGCTGGAACGACTCGGCGTACGACAGGTAGGGCACGAAGCCCGAATCGAACACATAGCTGAGCGCCGCGTTGCCGCTGAAGTTTTTGCTGCGGTCAGTGTTGGTCGCGTCCAGCTTGTTGAAGTAGGTGGTGCCCTGATGCACCCAGTCCTCACGCCCACCCAGGGTCAGGCGCCAGTTGTCGAGGGCCATCTGGTCTTGTGCGTAGAGGCCGGTCTGGATGGTTTTCTGGTTGTAGTCGTAGTACGGCGTGACGTCCGTCGGGCGCAGGGTGGGCACGGTGTTGATCGGGTTGAAGATATTGATGTTCGACGCCGTGCCGTAGATCGTCCGGAAGGAGGTGTCGGTGCGCTGGTGGTCCAGGCCCAGCAGTACCGTGTGGGTGATGTCGCCCGTGGCGAAGTCAGCCTGGAAATTGTTATCCACTGCGAACTGGCCGATGTCCTCGTCAACGTTGGTGCTCGAGCGGCTGATATTGCCGTTGGCGTCAGCCGGGGAGTAGATATAGGAACCGACCGTCAGTTGCTGGAACGACAGCTCAGACTTGGTATAGCGCAGGTTTTGCTTGAACTGCCAGGTATCGTTGAAGCGATGCTCGAACGCATAACCCAGGGCGTAGTAGGTGCGGTCGTAGAACTCATAGTCGGGGTCGCCGAGGTTCTTGTGGTGGGAAACCTCGCCTTGGGGGAGCTTGATCTTGGTGCCCTGGATCGGCAGAAATTGACTGGTGGTGCCAGTATCGTCACGCGTGAACTGCGACAGCAGGGTAAGCTTGGTGTCGGTGTCGATGTTCCAGGTCAGGCTCGGCGCGATGTTGTAGCGCTTGTTGTCGATGTGGTCGACCTGGGTGCCGGCATCGCGCACCACGCCGCTGACGCCATAGAGGAACTGGCCTTCATCGTCGATCTTGCCGGTGCTGGCGAAGTTGATCTGGCGGTAGTTGTCACTGCCGTATTGCACCTGGATGGCATTGCTCGATTCGGCGCTGGGACGGCGGCTGACCATGTCCAGCAGGCCGCCTGGCGGGGTCTGGCCATACACCGACGAGGCCGGGCCGCGCAGCAGGGCGATGCGGTCGAGGTTCCAGGTCTCGGCTTTGGGGTTGGCATACACGCCGCGCGGCAGGGGCAGGCCGTCGAGGAACTGAGTGGGTTCGAAGCCGCGCACGCGCATCCAGTCATAACGGGTGTCGCTGCCGTAGCTGGCGGACACGATGCCGGGCATGTATTTGACCGCGTCATCCAGGTTCTGCACGTTGCGGTCCTGCATCTGCTCGCGGGTCGCCACGGAGATCGAGCGCGGCGCTTCCACCAGGGCGGTGTCGGTCTTGGTGCCGGCGGCGGTGCGTGTGGCCAGGTAGCCTTGCACCGGGCCCCAGGCGCTTTCCTGGTTGCCCTCTTGCCCGGTGATGTTGGTGACCGGCAGCGCCATCACGCCTTCCGGGATCGCCACCAGGGAATAAGTCCCCGCACTGCTTTGCTCCAGCTGCAGCCCGGTGCCACGCAGTGCCTCACGCAGCGCACCCGGGGCATCGAACTGGCCCTGGACCGGCGCCGAGGTCTTGCCCGATGCCAACGCCGGGTTGAGGGTCAAGGCCAGGCCGGCCTGGCTGGCGATCTGGTTCAGGGTGCTGGACAGCGGCGCAGCCGGCAGATTGTACGCGCGCACGCTGGAGGACTGCTCGGCGGCGATCAGCGCGGTGCTCGCCAGCGGCGTGCAAAGGGCAATCGCCACGGCTAACAGGCTGGGGCGCAACAAGGTGTCTAGCGTGCGGGACATAGGGCGGCTCCTGAATGGAAGTAATTCGCAATTGCCTATGTGCCGAGCGAGAATCGAAAAGTGATAGGGCAGGATCAAAATATTTTTTGTGGTGGGTTTGAGGGCCCCGCCTGAGCTAAGGCTTGGCGGTCACCGTCACCCACCACGGCGTGTGCTGCTGGATCTGCACCGGCAGGGTCGGCAGCAGCGCGTTGAGGGCCAGGTCGGTGTCGTGCAACGGGAAGCTGCCGGTGATGCGCAGGTCCGCCACGTTTTTATCCACACCCAAATGACCGGTGCGGTAGCGGCCAAGCTCGGCCACCACATCGCCGAGACGGGCGTTTTCGACCACCAGCATGCCGCGCGTCCACGCATCGGTAGCGGGGGTGACGGCCAGCGCAGGGCCAAGGCGGTCACTGCGCATCAGCACTTGCTGGCCTTCCTTGAAGATCTGTTCCTGCGGCAATGCCTCGGGCTGGGCGCCCACTGCCGACTGCAGCACGCTCAGGCGCGTGGCGTGGTCTTCGCGCTTGACGATAAACCGCGTGCCCAGCGCCCGCAGGTTGCCGTCGCGGGTTTGCACGTAGAACGGGCGCGCATCGTTGTGGCCGGTTTCGACGAGGATTTCGCCTTCCTGCAGCACAATCAGCCGGCGCTTGTCATCGAAACGTACGTCGATGGCGCTGTGGGTATTGAGGTTGATCAGCGTGCCGTCCGCCAGTTTCAGCGTGCGCTGTTCACCGGTGGCCGTGCGTTGGTCGGCCAGCCAATAGTGGATCGGCACGTAGCGTTCGCCGGCGAACAGCGCCAGGCCGCACACCAGCGCAATGCTCGCCAGGCCGCTGCCGAGTTTGCGCACGCGCTGGCGGATGCCCTCGCGCGACTGCAGCAACGCCACCCGCGCCGGGCCCGAAGCTACGCTGAAGCGCTGGTCGAGCATGCCCAGTTGGCGCCAGGCGCGGGCGTGCTCTTCATCGCTGGCCAGCCATTTATCGAATTCCTCGCGCTCCACCGCGCTGCCGTCGCCGGAATCCAGCGACAGTTGCCAGGCGATCGCCGCATCCAGCACACGGGCCGACACGGGTTTGGAACTGATCACGCTCACAGCGGCTCGCCATACAGGGCGATGTAGCACTGGCGAATGCCCTGGGCCAGGTATTGGCGCACGCGCGGCACGGAGACGCCGAGGCGCTGGGCGATTTCCGCGTGGCCCAGGCCATCCAGGCGGTTGTAGAGGAAGGCCGCGCGGGCCTTGCTCGACAGCTTGCCGAGCAGGCGGTCGATGGCCTTGAGGTCTTCGAGGATCAACTGCTGTTCTTCGGGCGATGGGTGTTCGCTTTCCGGGATCAGCATCAATTCGCTGAGGTACGCCTGTTCCAGCGCTGCGCGACGGAAGTAGTCGAACAATAACCCTTTGGCGATTGCTACCAGGAAGGCACGCGGCTCGCGGGGTGCGCGCAACTCGTCACGGCCGAGCAGGCGCATGAAGGTGTCCTGGCTCAGGTCCTCGGCGCGGCTCGGGCAGGCCACATTGCGCCGCAGCCAGGCCAACAGCCAGCCACGATGGTCGCGATATAACGCGCCAACAAGCTCACTGTGTGGGTTCTGGACCGACGACAAGGCATCACCGAATAAACAAGAGGTTTAAACTAACGAGAATTATTCGCGATTGTGTCAGAGGCGTGGGGTGGGCGCAATTGGCGTCTGTCGGGAGATGAGATTAAAACGATGGCGCCTGTTTGCGCCGTTTCCATTGGCTCAAACGCTCTTGCAGCGCCTGGGGCGTGTCGATCTGCTGCTGGCGCGCACGGCTCAACAGGATGAGCATCAGCTCCGCCGTGGCCAAGGCGTCGGCGCTGGCATGATGGCGTTCGCCCACCTGCAGGTTGAAGTGATGGATCCAGTCATCCAGCCCGGCTTCACGGATGTGCGCTTCGGGGCACAGCAGTGGGGCGATGTCGGCCACATCCAGAAACGTGTGGGCCAGGCGATAGCCCAGGCTGTCCTTGAGCGCCCGGCACAGCATGTGCTGATCGAATGGCGCGTGGAACGCGAGCAGCGGGCTGTCGCCGACAAACGCCATGAAATCTAGCAGCGCTTCCACCGGATCACTGCCCGCGGCAATTGCACTGGGCCCCAGGCCGTGGATCAGCACGCTGGGGCTGAGCTTGGTGTCGGCGCGGTGCAAGGTGCGCTCGAACAACTGGGAGAAATCCACCGCGCCGTCCTCGATGACCACTGCACCGATCGACAGCACCTGGTCGCGATTGAGGTTCAGGCCGCTGGTTTCCAGGTCCACCACCACCCAGCGCTGACTGCGCAGCGGACCGTCGCCCAGGGCCGCAGGCTTGGGCAATTGCGCCAGGCGCTGTTGCTGCGCGGCATCGAGCCCGGGTTTAGCCGCGCGCAGCCAGCCGAACAGGCTCACAGCTGGTACCGCAGGGTCAGGCTGCTTTGCAGGCGCTGGGCCTGGCGCAGGGACTCACGCAGGATGCGGCGGTCCAGGTGGTTGAGGCTGTCAGGGTCGACGCGGTTGGAGTACGGCTGGTTTTCCCGGGTCTGCAACTGATGCTGCTGCATGCGGGTTTGCTGGATGAAGTGGTAGGCCTCTTCGTAGGCGGCGCCGTCGAGCGGCTCGATCACCTCCTTGACCACCAACTGGCGCAGGCGCTCCAGGGTGTTATTGGCGTGGATGCCATTGGCCAGGGCGAGCAATCGCGCGCCGTCGACGAAGGGCGTCAAGCCCTGGACCTTGAGGTCGAGGGTGGCTTTTTCCGCACCTTTGCGCGACAGCACAAAATCACGGAAACGTCCTACAGGTGGGCGCTGGCGCAAGGCGTTTTCCGCCAGCATGCGCTGGAACAGGCGGTTATCCGCGACCTGATCGAGAATGCCCTGGCGCAGTTGTTCGCAGCCGCGCTCATCACCCCACACCACGCGCAGGTCGAAATAGATGCTCGAACCCAGCAGGTTCTCCGGCGTCGCCTCGCGAATAAACGCGCCGAAGCGCCGCGCCCATTCGGCCCGTGACAGGCACAGCTCGGGGTTGCCGGCCATGATATTGCCCTTGCACAGGCTGAAGCCGCACAGCGCCAGGCTCTGGTTGATCTGCTGCGCCAGGGGCAGCAGGCGCCCACGCAGGGTCGCAGCCTCGACGGCGTCCTTGGCGTCGAACAGGATGCCGTTGTCCTGGTCGGTGAAAAGCGTCTGCTCGCGGCGGCCTTCGCTGCCAAAACACAGCCAACTGAAGGGCACGCCTGGGTCGCCTTTTTCCGCCAGGGTCAGCTCGATCACCCGGCACACGGTGTGATCGTTGAGCAGCGTAATGATGTGGGTGATCTGCGTCGACGACGCGCCGTGGGCCAGCATGCGCTCGACCAACTGGCCGATCTCGCCGCGAATCGCCACCAGGTTCTCCACCCGGGGCGCGTTGCGGATGGTGCGTGCCAGGTGCACCAGGTCGACCCGCTGCAGGGAAAACAGGTCGCGCTCGGACACCACGCCACACAGGCGCTTTTCCTTCACCAGGCACACGTGGGCGATATGCCGTTCGGTCATGGCGATGGCAGCGTCGAACGCGCTGTGGTCCGGGGTCAGGAAGAACGGCGCCTGGGTCATATGGGCGTCGATGCCCTGGCTGAAATCGCTGGTGCCATCGGCCACCACCTGGCGCAAATCGCGCAGGGTGAAAATCCCCAGCGGCGCCTTGTGTTCATCGACGATCACAATGCTGCCGACTTGTTGCTCGTGCATCAGCGTCACCGCTTCACGCAGCGGCGTTTGCGGGCTGCAGGTGACCGGGTGGCGCATGGCCAACTCGCCCAGGCGGGTGTTCAGGGAATATTGGGTGCCGAGGGTTTCCACGGCTTTTTGCTGCACCTGCTGGTTGACCTGGTCCAGCAGGCTGCTGACGCCGCGCAGGGCAAAGTCGCGAAACGGGCTGGAAAGGGCGAACAGCTTGATAAAGGCCGGCTTGTTCAGTTGCAGGCAAAAGGTGTCTTCGGCGGCCTTGTGCTCGGTCCGTGTGGCCCGCTCGCCCAACAGCGCGGCGAGGGGGAAGCACTCGCCGGCGGTGATTTCGAAGGTGGTTTGCTTCGAGTCCGGCCGTTCACCCACGACGCGGCCTTGCTTGACGATGTAAAAGTGCTCCACCGGCCCGCCCGACGGTTTGAGGATGCTCTCGCCGGGTCCGAAGAAGCGTAATTGACACTGCTCCACCAGGAACGCCAGGTGTGCGTGCTCCATCTGGTTGAACGGTGGGAAGCGTTGCAGGAACTGCAGGGTGCCGTGGATGTTCTGCAATACAGCAGTTTTCCCCGCTTGGGCGAAGGCATCAGCTTTACTCATAACATGACCGCAATTTTTTTGTCGTTATCGTCCTGCATGGTCGACTCCTGCGCGGCAGGTGCCCATTGGACGTAAGTCTAGGTCGATGAAAACGGCGTAAAACTAAGGAAAAACCTTACATGGCTATCGTCCAAACCCCGTAGAACGCCCACTAGGCAAACTTTCCGACGAAGTGCACATTGAACGCCCTTCCGCAGATGTCTGACGAGTGTGCTGGGAGATTGATGAGAACTGCTGAGAACTGTATGTCCGACCACGATATTTTGAGTGATGCCGAGCGCGAGGCGCTGAGCGCCGTGATGCTGGAGCCTGATTTACCGCCACAACGCGTGTTGATTGTTGACGACGACAAGGATGCGCGTGAACTGCTGGCGGAGATCCTGGGCCTGGACGGTATTCGCTGCATGACGGCCGACAGCGGCAAGACAGCGTGGGAATTGTTGAGCTCCAGCAGCTCCATCGGTTTGCTTATCACTGACCTGCGCATGGCCCCCAGCAATGGCCTGGAACTGATTCGCCAGGTGCGCAGTTCCACCCGTGCGGCGTTGCCGATCATCATTATGTCGGGAGACGCCGAAGCCCCGGATGTGATCGATGCAATGCATTTGAGTGTGGTGGACTTCTTGCTCAAGCCGATTGATAGCGTGAAGTTGGCGAAGATGGTCAAGCGGGAATTGGGGATGGCGTCCTAGGCCGTGCTTTTGGTCGGAGTTCGTAAAAAACTGTCAATGTTGACAGTAGATATCGAGTGATGGCTCCTATTTACTGAGTTTGGGAACGCTAATGGCGTCCAGCACTTCAAACGTATAGGAGCTTAGTCATGGGCACAAAACTGTCTGATATCACTAAAGAGGAATTACAGGGCGCTAAATCCAGTACTCATGGCCCAGCCACGATCACGATTACGCGCAACGGGACACCAGAACTCATTGAGACTCAGGCATATGGGACCACCTCATGGGGCGGGTTTTCTAAGAGTTACGATAATGGTG
This sequence comes from Pseudomonas sp. 13B_2.1_Bac1, assembly GCF_025466155.1. NCBI lineage: Bacteria > Pseudomonadati > Pseudomonadota > Gammaproteobacteria > Pseudomonadales > Pseudomonadaceae > Pseudomonas > Pseudomonas sp. 13B_2.1_Bac1. The sequence continues at coordinate 23,259 of NZ_JANLOH010000055.1, forward strand.
ACTTCCTAGCCGCACGAATTGATTACGGGACCGCCTTACCGAGCGGGACGTATATTCGGGAGTTTCCATTATTATTCGCCTACCTCAACGATAAAGACGGTGGTCAATATGGTCCCGGCTATCTTAAAGCCGGCAAAGTCACGGTGAAGGTTGAGTTCAATGGTCCGAACTTCAAACATGATGTGAGTGTGGAGAATGTCACGTTTGAGCTTAATGGTAAGACAGTGGCCGTCGACGGAAACTTTTCAGTCGCTACAGGCGATTAAATGTCTGCGTGACACGCCTAAATCAAAAGCCCCGATCTCACGACCAGGGCTTTTTTCATTTACAGGCCATTTTTAGCCTTGAACTCCCGACGCCGACGGTGCAACACCGGCTCGGTATACCCATTAGGCTGCTTGGTCCCTTCAATCACCAACTCCACCGCTGCCTGGAACGCGATGTTGCTGTCGAAATCCGGTGCCAGTGGGCGATACAACTGGTCCCCGGCATTCTGACGGTCCACCACCGGCGCCATGCGCTTGAGGCTTTCCAGCACCTGGGCTTCATTGACGATGCCGTGGCGCAGCCAGTTGGCGATGTGCTGGCTGGAGATACGCAGCGTCGCGCGGTCTTCCATCAGGCCGACATCGTTGATGTCCGGCACTTTCGAGCAGCCTACGCCTTGGTCAATCCAGCGCACGACATAGCCGAGGATGCCCTGGGCATTATTGTCCAGTTCGTTGCGGATCTCTTCCTCGGACCAGTCGGTGTTTTGCGCCAGTGGAATGGTGAGGATATCGTCCACCGAGGCGCGCTCGCGTTTGGCCAGCTCGGCCTGGCGGGCGAACACGTCGACCTTGTGATAGTGCAACGCGTGCAGCGCCGCGGCGGTCGGCGAGGGTACCCAGGCGGTGTTGGCACCGGCCAACGGGTGCGCGATCTTCTGCTCGAGCATCGCGGCCATCAGGTCGGGCATCGCCCACATGCCTTTGCCGATTTGCGCACGGCCCTGCAAGCCAGTGCTCAGGCCGATATCGACGTTCCAGTTTTCGTAGGCGCCGATCCATTTTTCCGCCTTCATGGCCGCCTTGCGCACCATCGCGCCGGCTTCCATGGAGGTGTGGATTTCGTCACCGGTACGGTCGAGGAAGCCGGTGTTGATAAACACCACGCGCTCGCTGGCGGCCTTGATACAGGCCTTGAGGTTGACCGTGGTACGGCGCTCCTCGTCCATGATCCCGACTTTCAAGGTGTTGCGCGGCAGGTTCAGCACGTCTTCGATGCGGCCGAACAGCTCGTTGGTGAACGCAGCTTCTTCGGGGCCATGCATCTTCGGTTTGACGATGTACACCGAACCGGTGCGGCTGTTCTTGCGGCTGCTGGTGCCGTTGAGGCTGTGGATCGCCGCCAGGCTGGTGAGCAGGCCGTCGAGGATGCCTTCCGGGACTTCGTTGCCGTCTTTGTCGAGGATCGCGTCGATGGTCATCAAGTGGCCAACGTTGCGCACGAACAGCAGCGAACGGCCATGCAGGGTCACGTCCTGGCCATCCACGCCGGTGTAGACACGGTCGGCGTTCATGGTGCGGGTGAAGGTCTTGCCACCCTTGGCCACTTCTTCGGCCAGGTCGCCTTTCATCAGGCCGAGCCAGTTGCGGTAGATCACGACTTTGTCATCGGCATCGACGGCGGCGACGGAGTCTTCGCAGTCCATGATGGTGGTCAGCGCGGCTTCCATCAGCACGTCTTTGACGCCGGCGGCGTCGGTCTGGCCGACCGGGGTGCTGGCGTCGATCTGGATTTCGAAGTGCAGGCCGTTGTGCTTGAGCAGGATCGCGATCGGCTCGGCCGCGGGGCCCTGGAAACCGATCAACTGGGCGTCGTCGCGCAGACCGCTGTTGCTGCCGCCCTTGAGGCTGACGATCAGCTTGCCGTCGACGATCTTGTAGCCGGTGGAGTCGACGTGACTGCCGGCCGTCAGCGGCGCGGCTTCGTCGAGAAAGGCGCGGGCAAAGGCGATGACCTTGTCGCCACGCACCTTGTTGTAGCCCTTGCCCTTCTCGGCGCCGTCGGCTTCGCTGATGGCGTCGGTGCCATACAGCGCGTCGTACAGCGAACCCCAGCGCGCATTCGAGGCGTTGAGGGCGAAGCGGGCATTCATCACGGGCACGACCAGCTGGGGGCCGGCCATGCGGGCAATTTCGTCATCGACGTTTTGGGTCGTTGCCTGGAAATCTGCGGCTTCTGGCAGCAGGTATCCGATATCTTGCAGGAAGGCTTTGTAGGCCACCGGGTCGTGGGCCTGGCCGGCGTGAGTCTGGTGCCAGGTGTCGATCCGCGCCTGGAAGTCATCGCGTTTGGCGAGTAGGGCTTTGTTCTTCGGTGCCAGGTCATGGATGACCTTGTCGGCGCCGGCCCAGAACTGGTCGGCAGTGATGCCGGTGCCGGGAATGGCTTCGTTGTTCACGAAGTCGAACAGGACTTTGGCGACCTGCAGGCCACCGACTTGAACGTGTTCAGTCATTGCTTGCCTCACTCTGCGGAGCTTATGCGCTGTTTCAGATTTTCATTATGTAGTGCACGGTTGGGCATACTACATGATGACTTGCGGTTGTGAAAATTAGACTAAATACGTCGTTTAGCGACCCACTTTGGTCGTACGGTCACAGCGGAGAACGGGATGTTCTCAAAAAACTATGAGATTGTTCCAGATAAATCTAAAAATGGTACACGATTTGTTTTCAGCCACGCCTGCGTCCACCTTGTAAGAGCTGGGGGACGCTTAGTCCTTGCCAGCGATGAGGCCCTTGAGCCTTGCGGCGATGATCAGGCCGCTGTCGCCGGAAAGCCGGCTCCTGCAGAAAACAACAACATCTGAGGAATTCGCCATGGACCATCTTGTACTCACTATTATCGCCGCCGACAAACCCGGCCTGGTGGAGCGCATCGCGCAGAACATCGCGGCGCACGGCGGCAACTGGCTGGAAAGCCGCATGGCGCACATGGCGGGACAGTTTGCCGGGATCCTGCGCGTCAGTGTGCCGGCGGAAAGCCGTCAGGCCCTGGTGGCCGCGCTGGAGGACTTGTCCACCCACGGCATTCGGGTGCTGGTGGGCGAGGGCAGCAGCGGGCAGGCGTCGGCGTCCAAACCGATCCTGATGACGCTGGTGGGCAATGACCGTTCGGGCATCGTGCGCGAGATCACGGCGCTGCTGAGCAAGCAGGGGGTCAACCTCGAGCGCTTGAGCACCGACGTGCGCCCGGCGCCGATGAGCGGTGACCTGCTGTTCAGCGCCGAGGCCCTGCTGCAGGTGCCTTCGATCTTGTCCCTGGAGGCGTTGCAGGAATCCTTGGAAACCCTGGCGGATGACCTGATGGTGGAACTGCGCAACGAGGAATAACCACGCACAAGGTTATGCATGGAAATCTTGCATGGGCCTGTGGATAACCTGTAGAGACCTGGCCCCAGGCCACGCGCTGCGTGCGTCTTCGCGACCTGAGCAAAAAACGAGCAGTTTCAAGGGCTTGTGCACAAATGGCGGGGATCAGGTTGTGGATAACCTTGGGGTGGATGTCTGCAAGCCACGCCATTCGTGGCTTGCAGAGGTTTGTACGTTATTTGATCAGCGTTTGCGCATGCTCATCCAGGCGTCCAGGCTGTAGACCACCAGGCCGGCCCAGATAAAGGCGAAGGCGATCAGCGTGCTCTGCGCCAGATGTTCGCCGAACAGCAGCACGGCTTCCAGCAGCACCAGCGTCGGCGCTACGTATTGCAGGAAGCCCAATGCGGTGTAGGGCAAATGCCGCGCAGCGGCGTTGAAGCACACCAGCGGGATCAACGTGACCGGGCCTGCGGCCACCAGCCACCAGGCTTCGGACGTGCTCCAGAATTCCAGCTGCGCACTGTGCGCCGACGGATTGAACAGCAGCCACGCCACCGCAATCGGCACCAGCATCCAGGTCTCCACCACCAGCCCCGGCAACGCCTTGACCGGTGCCTGCTTGCGGATCAGGCCGTAGAACCCGAAAGTCAGTGCCAGCACCAGCGACACCCACGGCAAGCTGCCCACCTGCCACACCTGCTGGGCTACACCTACCGCTGCCAGGCCTACGGCGACCCACTGCAGGTGGCGCAGGCGTTCGCCGAGGATCAGCATGCCCAGCAGCACATTCACCAACGGGTTGATGTAGTAACCCAGGCTCGCTTCGAGCATGCGCCCGCTGTTCACCGACCACACATAGGTCAACCAGTTACCCGCAATCAACGAACCGCTGAGGGCCAGGATCGCCAGGCGCTTGGGGTTGTCCCGCAGTTCGCGGAACCAGCCGGGGTGTTTCCACACCATCAGCAGCATGCCACCGAACAGCGCCGACCACAGCACCCGGTGCACGATGATTTCGGCGGCGGGTACGCTGGCGATGGCTTTGAAGTAGAGCGGGAACAGACCCCAGATGACATAGGCGCTCAGGCCCAAAATGTACCCTTTGCGAGGGTTGGCGGCGTGCATGCAGAATCCTTGCTTAGGCAGCTAACAAAGCGCGATTGTAAGGATTTTTGTCAGACAGTGGGACTGGCTTTTCTGTGGAGCTGGCTTGCTTGCGATGCAGGCAACCCGGTGTATCAGGCACGCCGAGGTGACGCCATCGCAGGCAAGCCAGCTCCCACAGGGGCATTTCGGTCAGAACAGTTTCAGCGGTTCTTCGTTGAGCGCCGAGAGCTGTTCGCGCAACGCCAGCACCTGATCGCCCCAGTACCGCTCACTGCCGAACCACGGGAAGCTGTGGGGAAACGCCGGGTCATCCCAGCGCCGTGCCAGCCAGGCGCTGTAGTGCATCAGGCGCAAGGCGCGCAGCGGTTCGATCAGCGCGAGTTCACGCGGGTCGAAGTCGTGGAATTCCTGGTAACCGTCCATCAGTTCTGACAGCTGCCCCAGGCATTCCTGGCGGTCGCCGGCGAGCATCATCCACAGGTCCTGCACGGCCGGGCCCATGCGGCAGTCATCGAGGTCGACGATGTGGAACATCTCGTCGCGGCACATCATGTTGCCGGGGTGGCAATCGCCGTGCATACGGATGTTTTTGTGCGGGGTGGCCTTGTACACCTCTTCCACCCGCTTGAGCAGGTCGCGGGCCACCGATTCATAGGCTGGCAACAGGCTCTTGGGGATGAAGTTGCCTTCCAGCAGGGTGGTGAGGGAGTCGTGGCCGAAGTTCTTCACGCCCAAGGCTTCGCGGTGTTCGAACGGGTGCGTGGCCCCCACCGCATGCAAGCGGCCGAGCAATTGCCCGAGGCGATAGAGTTGATCGAGATTGCCCGGCTCCGGCGCGCGGCCGCCACGGCGAGGAAACAGGGTGAAGCGGAAACCTGCGTGTTCGAACAGGCTTTCGCCATTGTGGATCAGCGGCGCAACCACCGGGACTTCGCACTCGGCCAGCTCAAAGGTGAAGCGGTGTTCTTCGAGGATCGCTTCGTTGGTCCAGCGCTGGGGGCGGTAGAACTTGGCGATCAGCGGTTCGGCGTCTTCGATGCCCACCTGGTAAACACGGTTTTCGTAGCTGTTGAGCGCGAGAACGCGCGCATCGCTGAGGAAACCGATGCTTTCGACGGCGTCGAGCACCAGGTCGGGGGTGAGTGTTTCAAACGGATGGGCCATGCGAACTCCTGCGCGCAGCAGAGCGCCGCGTCCGGCCGGGTATGGTAACGCACACGGGCAGAGATAGGTGGTGGCTGTGCGGACGCCTTCGCGGGCAAGCCCGCTCCCACAGTTGACCCAGTTCCAGCATGAACCGGCGTCCAATCCGCCCATGTCCCAGGCTGGAATGCATCCACTTGTGGGAACGGGCTTGCCCGCGAAGACGACCTCTCAGCCGCCACCAACCCCGCAGATGCAATTAACATCCGCCCACGTCCCCAGGCTGGAATGCTTTCACCTGTGGGAGCGGGCTTGCCCGCGAAGACGACCTCTCAGACGCCACCAACCCCGCAGATGCAATTAACATCCGCCCACGTCCCCAGGCTGGAATGCATCCACCTGTGGGAGCGGGCTTGCCCGCGAAGACGGCCTATCAGGCGCCCACGACCCCACCATCATCCCGCCGAATCGCCATCACCGACGAGCGCGGCTTGCCGTTGGGCAGATGCTCCGGCCATGTCGAACCGCCCGTTTCGCCCGGGTGCTGAATCCCCACAAACAGGGTCTTCTGATCCGGCGAAAAGCTGATCCCCGTCACCTCACAGGCCACCGGTCCGACCATGAAGCGGCGGATTTCACCGGTGCTCGGGTCCGCGCACAGCATCTGGTTATTGCCCATGCCGGCGAAGTCGCCCGCGTTGCTGTAGTCGCCGTCGGTGAGGATCCACAGGCGTCCGGCTTTGTCGAACCCCAGCCCGTCGGGGCTGTTGAACATGTTCTGCGGGTTGATATTCGACGAACCGCTTTTCGGCGTGCCGGCATGCACGCCGGGGTTGCCGGCGACCACAAACAGGTCCCAGCTGAACGTGTTGGCACCGTGGTTATCGGCATCCGCCTTCCAGCGCAGGATCTGGCCGTAGACGTTCTTTTCACGCGGGTTGGGGCCGCCCACCGGCTGGCCGTCTTCGCCACGCTTGGCGTTGTTGGTCAGGGTGCAATAGACCTGGCCGTCGGTGGGGCTGACCACGATCCATTCCGGGCGGTCCATGCGCGTGGCTTTCACCACGCTGGCGGCCAGGCGGGCGTGGATCAGCACTTCAGCCTGGCTGGCAAAACCGCTGTTGGCATCGATGCCGTTTTTGCCGTGGGTCAGCTCAACCCATTGGCCCTTGCCCTTGGGGTGGTCGACATCGCCGTCGCCTGCATCGAAGATCGCCACGTACAAGGTGCCGTGGTCGAGCAGGTCTTTGTTGGCCTTCGGATTCTTGTGGTTGATCTTGTCGCGGCTGACGAATTTGTAGATGAACTCACCGCGTTCATCATCGCCCATGTACACCACGGCGCGGCCGTCGCGGGTTTCGGCGAGGGCGGCGTTCTCGTGTTTGAAGCGGCCCAGGGCGGTACGCTTGACCGGCGTGGAGTGCGGGTCGAACGGGTCGATCTCCACCACCCAGCCGTGGCGGTTGAGCTCGTTGGGGTTTTTGGCAATGTCGAAGCGCGGGTCATGCAGGTGCCAGTTGATGTCTTTGCTGGCGGCCACCACGCCGTAGCGTTTCTGCCCGGCGTCGAGGCTTTGCTGGGGGTTGCTGCTGCCGAAGCAGTCGGTGAAGTTCTCCTCGCACGTCAGGTAAGTGCCCCACGGCGTCTTGCCGTTGGCGCAGTTCTGAAAGGTACCCAGCACCTGCTTGCCGGACTTGTCGGCAGCGGTTTTCAGCCATGCGTGGCCGGCAGCGGGGCCGCCCACGCGGATCGGCGAGTTGCCGTGGATGCGGCGGTTGTAGCGCGAGTCCTGGACGAACTGCCAGCTGTCACCTTTGCGCTGCACTTCGATCACAGACACGCCTTCGCTGGCCTGGGCCTTGTGCACGTCTTCGGCCGACTGCGGCGCACCACCGTGGGCGAAGAGGTAGCGATAGTTGGTGTATTCGTTGTTGATCGCCATCAGCGCGCGGTTATCGTCGCCGGGGAAGGCGAAAAGGCTCATGCCGTCGTTGTTGTCACCGAACTGCTGCTCCTGTGCCTTGGCGGTGCCGTTGCCGGACGGGTCGAACGCCGGCGCGTTCTTGTGCAGCGGCTGGCCCCAGCTGATCAGCACCGAGGCGCTGTAGCCGGGCGGCAGGGTGATGGCGTCGCTGGTGGCGGCGGCGATGCTGGTAAAGCCCAGCAACGGGCTGGCTGTGGCGGCGTTGACGGCCAATGCGCTGCGGCTCAGCAGGTTGCCGCCGAGGAACATCGCGGCACCGCACAGGGCGCCGGCGCCGATAAAGCGGCGGCGGGTAAGGCCGACCATCTGCTCGAGGTCGGTGGCTTGGTTTTCTTCTAATAGGCTCATCTCAGGCTCCCTGCGGTTTTTGCAGACACCTTAAGGAGCGGGCGTGACGAAATTGTTGCAGTTTGAAGGCGGGGCGCTGCTACACCGGTGTGCCGAGCAGCACATTGCTCGGCGCAAATTGCACCTGGAGCGTCTTGCCTTCGACGGCACCCAGGGCCTTGAGTGCGTCGGGCTGGGCCAGGGCACATAAAACCTGGCCAGTGGGCAAGGCGATGCGCACTTCGCTGGGGCCGTCCTCGGCCGCGAGAATGGCCTCGACGCTGCCGCCCATGCAATTGTGTCCAGGTGTTGCAGCTTGTTCCGGAGCGAGCAGTTCCAGCCAGCCGGCCTTGATCAGCGCGACCACTTCGACGCCCATTTCCAGCTCCAGCCGTTGCGTGCTGTCGTGGGTGATTTGCGCTTGCAGGGTCAGTCCGCCGGCCAGTTGCAGGCGGATCAGGTCGTTGCGGCCATGCTGCTCGATGGCAATCACTTGCCCGTGCAACTGGTTACGCGCGCTGGTGCGCAGCATCAAGCGGCCGAGCAGGCTGAAGTCACTGGCGGCTTCAGCCGAACCCAGCACTTCGGCCTGCAGCATTTGCAGACGCTGGTAGAGGCGCAACACGCGCTCGCCTTCGGCCGTCAGCTTGGCGCCGCCGCCGCCCTTGCCACCGACGCTGCGCTCCACCAGCGGTTTTTGCGCCAGGTTGTTGAGCTCGTCGATGGCGTCCCAGGCCGCCTTGTAACTCAGGCCGGCACTCTTGGCGGCACGGGTGATGGAGCCCTGCTCGGCGATATGCCCCAGCAAGGCAATGCGCTGGGGGCGACGGATAATGTGTTGGCTGAGGGAAGTCGGCAGGGACATGGGCACACGCTTCGTTGAGATGAGCGGACGTTGCAGCGCTGGCGCGCGGGAGTCAAGTCAGCCGCCCGGTTTGGGCGTGCGTGCCAGGCAATACACATCCACCTGCCGCGCCCCGGCGCTCAGCAGCAGGCGCGCCAGGCTGTGGGCGGTGGCGCCGGTGGTGAGTACGTCGTCCACCAGCGCAAAGTGCCGGCCCTGCACCAGCGCGCCGGGCGCCAGGGCGAAAGCGCCGAGCAGGTTGCGTCGGCGGGTCTTGGCGTCCAGCGCCTGTTGCGCGACGGTTTCCTGGGGGCGCAGCAGCAGGTGTTCATCAACGCCGATGCCCAGCTCCTCGCTGAGCCAGCGCGCGAGCATCAGCGCCTGGTTGTAACCGCGTTCGCGCAGGCGTTTGCGCGCCATGGGCACCGGCAGCAGGCAATCGGGGCGGCTGAGTTCGGCGTTGTCCAGGCGATGGCGCAGGTGCTGACCCAGCAAGCGGCCCAGCAGATGCCCGAGTGGCCAGCGGGCCTGATGCTTGAAACGGGTGATCATCGTGTCGACGGGGAAGCTGAAGGTGAAGGGCGCGACCACTTGTTTAAAGGCCGGCGGCTGGCGCTGGCATTGGCCGCAGATCAACCCGTCCATGGGCAACGGCAGGGCGCACACCTCGCAGTGTTCCGTCAGCCAGGGCAATTGCGATTCGCAGGCAGTGCACACGCACTTGTCTGTTTGGGTGCTTTCATCACAGAGCAAACACGTCTGTATGTTTTTTAACCAGATGTAAACCTTGTGTTTGTAGTCGGGTTGACAGTGCATGAATCTTCCTTAAATATGCCGAGCATCCGTGTCGCGCTTGTGGGTATTGCCCTTCCCGCAGCGCTTGCCCAAGCATAATCAAGGAATCGCCCATGAGCGCCAGCACCACCGCCACGTTGCGTCACGATTGGTCCTTAGCCGAAGTCAAAGCGTTGTTCGTGCAGCCGTTCAATGACCTGTTGTTCCAGGCGCAGACCGTGCACCGCGCGCATTTCGACGCCAACCGCGTGCAAGTGTCGACCTTGCTGTCGATCAAGACCGGCGCCTGCCCGGAAGATTGCAAATATTGTCCGCAGTCGGGCCACTACAACACCGGCCTGGAAAAAGAAAAGCTGATGGAGGTGCAGAAGGTCCTCGAAGAGGCCGCCCGCGCCAAAGCCATCGGCTCAACGCGTTTCTGCATGGGCGCGGCCTGGAAGCACCCGTCGGCCAAAGACATGCCCTACGTGCTGCAGATGGTCAAAGGGGTGAAGGCCATGGGCCTGGAAACCTGCATGACCCTCGGCCGTCTCGACCAGGACCAGACCGAAGCCCTGGCCCAGGCCGGCCTCGACTATTACAACCACAACCTCGACACCTCGCCGGAGTTCTACGGCTCGATCATCACCACCCGCACCTACAGCGAGCGCCTGCAAACCCTGGCCTACGTACGTGACTCGGGGATGAAGATCTGCTCCGGCGGCATCCTCGGCATGGGTGAGTCGCTGGACGACCGCGCCAACCTGCTGATCCAACTGGCCAACCTGCCGGAGCATCCGGAATCGGTGCCGATCAACATGTTGGTGAAAGTTGCCGGCACGCCGCTGGAAAACGCCGAAGATATCGACCCGTTCGACTTCATTCGCATGCTCGCCGTGGCGCGCATCCTGATGCCGCAATCCCATGTGCGGCTGTCGGCCGGCCGCGAGGCGATGAACGAGCAGATGCAGGCACTGGCATTCTTCGCCGGCGCCAACTCGATTTTCTACGGCGACAAACTGCTGACCACCGCCAACCCACAGGCCGACAAGGACATGCAGTTGTTCTCACGCCTGGGGATCCTGCCGGAAGCGCGCGAAGAGCACGCCGATGAAGTGCACCAGGCAGCGATCGAGCAGGCGTTGGTGGAGCAGAAGAGCAGCGAGCAGTTCTATAACGCCGTGGTTTGACGCCGCCCTCTATTTGGAATGCATTCCAAAGGTGGGAGCGGGCTTGCTCGCGAAGGCGGTGTATCAGTGCCAGATGTGCTGACTGACGCACCACCTTCGCGAGCAAGCCCGCTCCCACAGTTGATCGCATTCAGTCTCAAGTTCCTTGATCTGCCGAGGCCTGCATGTCTTTCGATCTCGCCGCGCGCCTCGCTGCCCGCCGTGCCGAACACCTTTATCGCCAACGCCCCTTGCTCGGCAGCCCCCAAGGCCCGGAAGTGGTGGTGGATGGCCAGCCGTTGCTGGCCTTTTGTAACAACGATTACCTCGGCCTGGCCAATCACCCGCAAGTGATCGAAGCCTGGCGCGCCGGTGCGTCCCGCTGGGGCGTGGGCGGCGGCGCTTCGCATCTGGTGGTCGGGCACGCCACGCCGCACCATGAACTGGAAGAAGCGTTGGCCGACCTCACCGGGCGTCCACGCGCCTTGCTGTTCACCACCGGCTACATGGCCAACCTTGGTGCCGTCACGGCGCTGGTCGGGCAGGGCGATACGGTGTTGGAAGACCGCCTCAACCACGCCTCCTTGCTGGATGCCGGGCTACTGTCCGGAGCGCGTTTCAACCGCTACCTGCACAACGACCCCGCCAGCCTGGCCAAACGCCTGGAGAAAGCCACCGGCAATACCCTGGTGGTCACCGATGGCGTGTTCAGCATGGACGGCGACCTCGCCGACTTGCCGGCACTGGCCCGTGAAACCCGGGCCAAGGGCGCCTGGCTGATGGTGGATGACGCGCACGGCTTCGGCCCGCTGGGCGCCAATGGGGGCGGGATTGTCGAGCATTTCGGCTTGAGCCAGGAGGACGTGCCGGTGTTGGTCGGCACCCTCGGCAAAGCGTTCGGCACCGCCGGCGCATTCGTCGCCGGCAGTGAGGAGCTGATCGAAAGCCTGATCCAATTCGCCCGGCCCTACATCTACACTACCAGCCAGCCGCCGGCGCTTGCCTGCGCCACGCTGAAAAGCCTGGAGTTGTTGCGCACCGAGCATTGGCGCCGCGAGCACCTCAATGGCCTGATTCGCCAGTTCCGCCAGGGCGCCGAGCAGCTCGGCCTGGACTTGATGGACAGCTTTACGCCGATCCAGCCCATCCTGATTGGCGACAGCGCCAAGGCTGTGCGCCTGTCCCAGCGGCTGCGCGAGCGCGGGCTGATGGTTACCGCGATCCGCCCGCCCACCGTGCCGGCCGGCAGTGCACGTTTACGCGTGACCTTGACGGCAGCCCACAGCGCAGCGCAGGTGCAGCTATTGTTAAACGCGTTGGAAGCGTGTTTTCGCTTGGAGTCCGACCATGCGTGATCGACTGATATTGCTGCCCGGCTGGGGCCTTGGCGTATCACCGCTGGAACCCCTGGCCGCCGCCCTGCAGGGGATCGACGCGCACCTGCGGGTGCAGATCGAGCCCTTGCCGCTGCTGGCTTCCAGCGACGTGGATGAGTGGCTCGACGAACTCGACGCCACGCTGCCGGACAACGCCTGGCTGGGCGGCTGGTCCCTGGGCGGCATGCTCGCCTCTGAGCTGGCGGCGCGTCGCGGCGAGCGCTGCTGCGGCCTGCTGACGTTGGCGAGCAACCCGTGTTTTGTCGCCCATGACGGCTGGCCCAGCGCGATGCCCGCCGAGACCTTCGATGCGTTTCTCGCCGGTTGCCATGCCGACTCACAGGTGACCCTCAAACGTTTCGGCCTGCTGTGCGCCAAGGGGGCTGAAGACCCGCGTGGACTGGCGCGCCTGTTGGTCAGCGGGGCACCGACTACGCCGTCCAGCGCATTGATGAGCGGCCTGGAGCTGCTCGCCCAACTGGACACCCGCGAAGCCTTGCTGGCCTATCGCGGCCCGCAGTTGCACCTGTTTGCCGGGTTGGACGAACTGGTCCCCGCCGAGGCCGCCAGCCACTTGCTGGCCCTGCTGCCCGATGTTGAAATCGGCCTGATTGAACAGGCCGGTCACGCTTTTCTTCTGGAAGACCCCCACGGTGTGGCGGGGGCCATCCAGGCTTTTTTGCATGAGTGCGTCGATGACTGATCTATCCCAGCCTTCCTTGCCCGGCGCGTTGCCGGACAAGCGCCAGGTGGCGGCCTCCTTTTCCCGCGCGGCGGCCAGTTACGACAGCGTCGCCGAGTTGCAGCGCGCGGTAGGGCATGCGCTGCTGGCACGCCTGCCGGCGGCTATCGCGCCAGATCGTTGGCTGGACATGGGTTGTGGCACCGGCTATTTCAGCCGCGCGCTGGCGGGGTTATTGCCAGCCAGCCAGGGCGTGGCCCTGGATATCGCCGAAGGCATGCTCAACCACGCGCGTCCACTGGGCGGGGCCGAGCATTTCATCGCCGGTGATGCCGAGCGCCTGCCGTTGAAAGACGAGAGTTGTGGGCTGATCTTCTCCAGCCTGGCGGTGCAATGGTGCGCGAATTTCGACGCGGTACTCAGCGAAGCCTGGCGCGTGCTGCAGCCCGGCGGTGTGTTGGCGTTTGCGAGCTTGTGCGTGGGCACCCTGGGTGAGCTGCGCGACAGCTGGCGAGCCGTCGACGGGCTGGTTCACGTCAATCGCTTCCGCACGTTCGAGGCGTATCAGCAGTTGTGCGCCGCCAGCGGCTTGCGCGTGGTGAGCCTGGAGCGTCGCCCGCATGTGCTGCATTACCCGGATGTGCGCAGCCTCACCCACGAATTGAAGGCATTGGGCGCGCATAACCTCAACCCAGGTCGCCCGGGAGGGTTGACGGGGCGCGCGCGGATTGTTGCACTGGTGAACGCTTACGAGCAGTTCCGCCAGGCCCAGGGCCTGCCGGCGACTTACCAAGTGGTGTATGCCGTACTGGAGAAACCTCTATGAGCGCCGCCTACTTCATCACCGGCACCGACACCGATGTCGGCAAGACCACCGTCGCCGCCGGCCTGTTGCACGCCGCACGCCAGCTCGGCAAAAGCACCGCCGCCGGAAAGCCGGTGGCCTCCGGTTGCCAGGTCACGCCAAAAGGTTTGCGCAACGCGGACGCGCTGGCGCTGCTGGCCGAATGTTCATTGCCGCTGAGTTATGCCGAGGTCAACCCGGTGGCGTTCGAGCCTGCCATCGCCCCGCACTTGGCCGCGCGCGAGGCGGGGGTGGCGTTGACCGTGCAATCGCTGTTGAAGCCCATGCAGCAGATCCTGGCGCGGCAAGCAGATTTCACCTTGATCGAAGGCGCAGGCGGCTGGCGCGTACCGTTGGCCGACCAGGACAACCTGTCGGACCTGGCGATGGCGCTCAAGCTGCCGGTGATTCTGGTCGTCGGCGTGCGCCTGGGCTGTATCAGTCATGCCTTGCTCACCGCCGAAGCCATCGCGCGGGACGGTTTGCCGCTGGCGGGTTGGGTGGCGAACATCATCGATCCCAAGACCTCTCGTCTGGAAGAAAACCTCGCCACCCTGGCCGAACGCTTGCCCGCACCGTGCCTGGGCCGCGTGCCGAAACTCAAGCACGCCAGCGCTGAAGCCGTGGCGCAGCACCTGCAGTTGGACCTGCTTGACTGATTTTGGCTATCGACAAGGCATTATGCCATTAGTGTTTTTGACGGGCGTTTTGCCCGGTTCTCTGCTTCAATCAGCGTTCACGATTCTCTAAAGGCAGGCTTACGCCATGGAAATCTCTGGAAGCAGCGCGTTTTACTCGGGCCTGAGCAGCATTCAGACCGGGCAGAACCGTGTCGACCAGGCCGCCGGCAAAATTGCCAGCGCCGCGACTACCCAACCGTCGGATGCGCAGATCGATCGTCTTCGCGCCAACGACCGGGCACAGCCTTCCAACTCGGCCAGCAATATGGTCGAAATGGCCGAAGGCAAGTTTCAAGTGGAGCTGGGCGCCAAAGTCGCCAAGGCTTCGGATGAAATGCTCGGCACCTTGATCGACACCTACGCCTGATCCCCTCTGTCCAGGTAGGCCGGTTCTTCTGTGGGAGCTGGCTTGCCTGCGATAGCTTCTACTCGGTCCCCTTGATACCCCGCGGCGCCTGTAAAGCAGGCAAGCCAGTTCCTGCGGTTCTATTTCTCTCCTGATCGCCTTGTGGCATCCCGCCGCAGGCCTTGCCGTGCGTGGCATTGATGCGCGTCATGACAAACGGCGTCGGGACGATGCTTGACAACCCCAGGTCGTAAACGTATGTTTCAAACACCTGTTTGACCGCCACAACAAATCCATGCGGTTGTTCATTCCAGATTCATCAGCAGAGGTTTATCGCTATGCCTGACTACAAGGCCCCCTTGCGTGATATTCGCTTCGTTCGTGACGAACTGCTCGGTTATGAAGCGCACTATCAGAGCCTGCCGGCTTGCCAGGACGCTACCCCGGACATGGTTGACGCCATTCTCGAAGAAGGCGCCAAGTTCTGTGAGCAAGTGCTGGCACCGTTGAACCGCGTGGGCGACATCGAAGGGTGTACCTGGAGCGAGTCAGGCGTTAAGACCCCTACCGGTTTCAAAGAAGCCTACAAACAGTTCGTCGAAGGCGGCTGGCCAAGCCTGGCCCACGACGTCGAGCACGGCGGCCAAGGCCTGCCGGAATCCCTGGGCCTGGCGGTCAGCGAGATGGTTGGCGCGGCCAACTGGTCGTGGGGCATGTACCCGGGCCTGTCCCACGGTGCGATGAACACTATTTCCGAGCACGGCACCCCCGAGCAGCAAACCGCTTACCTGACCAAGCTGGTGTCGGGCGAATGGACCGGCACCATGTGCCTGACCGAGCCACACTGCGGCACCGACCTGGGCATGCTGCGCACCAAGGCTGAGCCTCAGGCCGACGGTTCCTACAAAGTGTCCGGCACCAAGATCTTCATCTCGGCCGGTGAACACGACATGGCCGACAACATCGTCCACATCGTGCTGGCCCGCCTGCCGGATGCACCGGCGGGTACCAAAGGTATCTCGCTGTTCATCGTGCCCAAGTTCCTGCCTAACGCAGACGGCTCGATCGGTGCGCGCAACGCAGTGACCTGTGGCTCCCTGGAACACAAGATGGGCATCCACGGCAACGCCACCTGCGTGATGAACTTCGACGCGGCCACCGGTTTCCTGATCGGCCCGGCGAACAAAGGCCTGAACTGCATGTTCACCTTTATGAACACCGCTCGCCTGGGTACCGCGCTGCAAGGCCTGTCCCACGCCGAGATCGGCTTCCAGGGCGGCCTGAAGTACGCTCGCGACCGCCTGCAAATGCGTTCGCTGACCGGCCCGAAAGCCCCGGACAAAGCCGCTGACCCGATCATCGTGCACCCTGACGTGCGCCGCATGCTGCTGACCATGAAAGCCTTCGCCGAAGGTAACCGTGCGATGGTGTACTTCACCGCCAAGCAAGTGGACATCGTCAAGTACGGCACCGACGAAGACGCCAAGAAACAGGCTGATGGCTTGTTGGCCTTCATGACTCCGATCGCCAAGGCGTTCATGACCGAAGTCGGTTTTGAATCGGCCAACCACGGCGTGCAGATCTACGGCGGCCACGGCTTCATCGCCGAGTGGGGCATGGAGCAGAACGTTCGCGACAGCCGCATCTCGATGTTGTACGAAGGCACTACCGGCATCCAGGCACTGGACCTGCTCGGCCGTAAAGTGCTGATGACCCAGGGCGAAGCGCTCAAGGGCTTCACCAAGATCGTGCACAAGTTCTGCCAGGCCAACGAAGGCAACGAGGCCGTCAAGGAATTCGTTGCGCCGCTGGCCGCGCTGAACAAAGAGTGGGGCGAGTTGACCATGAAGGTCGGCATGGCTGCGATGAAAGACCGTGAAGAAGTCGGTGCGGCGTCGGTGGATTACCTGATGTACTCGGGTTACGCCTGTCTGGCCTACTTCTGGGCCGACATGGCCCGCCTGGCCGCCGAGAAACTGGCTGCCGGCACCACCGAAGAGGCGTTCTACACCGCCAAGCTGCAAACTGCGCGCTTCTACTTCCAGCGCATCCTGCCACGGACCCGTACCCACGTGGCCACCATGCTGTCGGGCGCCAACAACCTGATGGACATGAAAGAAGAGGACTTCGGCCTGGCTTACTAAGCCTTACCGGGTTGTCTGAACAAACCGCCGCGCCCTTTGAGGCGCGGCGGTTTTTTTATGCGTGAGAAAAAACCGCAGTAATGCGCTCAGGGATTGCCGCAGGCTGCCGTTAAAGTGATGGCAATGTGATACATGTCACACAGGTTGTGCTTAACTGTCTGCGTGAAGGCACAGTGCCATTACTTCTTTGCGGGTCGGAGCTTTACCCTTGTCACGCGTGTCCGCTGTACGTTTCAGTCATTTTCTCCCTTCGTTGCTGCTCTTGCTGGCCGGGCTCTCGGCTGCGTACGTCAAGGATCTCAACGTCTTCTTCACCTCGCTGTTCAACGTGCTGCCGACCCTGGTGCTGTTGCTCGGCGGTTCGTACTGCGCGGTGTATCGCCGCCAACGTGAACTGTTCTTGATGATCACGGTGTACATCGCCTATTTCCTGCTCGACACCCAGACCGACTTCTACCGTGACAATGGGCGCGTGCGCGAAGACGCCGCCGTGGTGTTTCACTTGTGTTGCCTGCTGTTGCCACTGCTCTTCAGCATCTACGCGCTCTGGCAGGAGAAGACCCACCTGTTCCGTGACTTCGTTGCCCGTGGCGCGGTGCTGCTGGCGGTCGGCAGCGTGGCATTGGCGCTGGAGCAAAGTTATCCCCAGGCGGTGCTGAACTGGCTGGCAGAGATTCGCTGGCCGGCGCTGCATGGCACCTGGATGAGCCTGATCCAGCTGTCGTACCCGATGTTCCTGATCGGCTTCCTGACCCTCGCCGCCCAGTACTGGTACCAGCCGCGCCCGCTGCACGCGGCGCAACTGGTGGGGTTGCTGGGATTGTTCTGGATGCTGCCGCAAACCTTCATCCTGCCGTTTACCCTGAACATCATGTGCAGCCAGGTGATGCTGATGATCGCCGCCGGCGTGGCCCACGAGGCGTATCAAATGGCCTTCCGCGACGAGCTGACCGGCTTGCCGGGGCGCCGAGCGCTGAATGAGCGCATGCAGCGCTTGGGGCGCAATTACGTGCTGGCGATGAGCGATGTCGACCACTTCAAGCGCTTCAACGACACCCACGGCCATGACGTAGGCGACCAGGTGCTGCGCCTGGTGGCGAGCAAATTGTCCAAGGTCAACGGCGGTGGGCGTGCCTATCGCTATGGCGGTGAGGAGTTCGCCGTGGTGTTCGCCGGCAAGACCCTGGATGAGTGCATGCCGCACCTGGAAGAGATTCGCGAGATCATCGCCGACTACGACATCAAGCTGCGCAACTCGGACCGTCCCCAGGACGATCACCAGGGCCGTCAGCGCCGTGCCGGCAGCGGCGCATCGAGTGTGTCGGTGACCATCAGCATCGGCGTGGCCGAGCGCCAGGTCGAGCAGCGCTCCCCCGAAGAGGTGCTCAAGACCGCCGACCAGGCGCTGTACGCCGCCAAGGGCGCGGGGCGTAACTGTGTGGTGGCGGCCGGGCAAACCCGGCGTGGCGCCGTGCGCACGGAGAGCGCTGCCGGTTGAGTGATGGCGCTGTATTCAGCGGTTCTACAGTGATTGTCCGGGGCGCCGGCCGGCAGTAGGTTAAAACCATCTGCTGCCGGAGACATTGCCATGCCTGAGTACAAAGCTCCTCTGCGCGACATGCGCTTTCTGATCGACAACGTGTTTGATTTCCACGGCCACTACGCGGCCTTGGGCGCGACGGATGCCAGCCCGGACATGGTCAGTGCCATCCTCGAAGAAGGCGCCAGATTCTGCGAGAACGTGCTCGCACCGCTCAACCGCAGCGGTGATGAAGAAGGCTGCCATTTCGACAATGGCGTGGTTACCACGCCCAAGGGCTTCAAGCAGGCCTTCGCCCAGTATGTGGAGGGCGGCTGGCATGGCGTGGCGGCGGATCCGGCCTACGGTGGCCAGGGCTTGCCGCAATCGCTCGGCCTGGTGCTCAGCGAGATGATCGGCTCCAGCAACACCTCCTGGGGGATGTACCCGGGCCTGACCCACGGCGCGATGTCGGCGATCCACGCCCACGGCACCGACGAACAGAAGGCCACCTTCCTGGGCAAACTCACCGCCGGTGAATGGACCGGCACCATGTGCCTGACCGAAGCCCATTGCGGCACCGACCTGGGCCTGATCAAGACCCGCGCCGTGCCCCAGGCAGATGGCAGTTATGCGCTCACCGGGAGCAAGATCTTCATCTCGGCCGGCGAGCACGACATGAGCGCCAATATCATCCACCTGGTGCTGGCCAAGCTGCCGGATGCACCGGCGGGTACCAAGGGCATCTCGTTGTTCATCGTGCCCAAGTTCCATGCCGATTCGGGCGAACGCAACGCGGTGCACTGCGGCTCCATCGAGCACAAGATGGGCATCAAGGGTTCGGCCACCTGCGTGCTCAACTTCGACGGTGCCAAGGGCTTCCTGATTGGCGAGGCGAACAAAGGCCTCAACTGCATGTTCACCATGATGAACCATGCGCGCCTGGGCACCGGCATGCAGGGCTTGTGCAATGGCGAGGCGAGCTTCCAGGGCGCGGTCAAGTACGCCAACGACCGTCTGCAAATGCGCTCGCTCACCGGCGCCAAGGCCCCGGAAAAACCCGCCGACCCGATCATCGTGCATGCCGATGTACGCCGCATGTTGCTGACCATGAAAGCCTTCAACGAAGGCAACCGCGCGCTGACCTATTTCACCGCGCAATTGCTCGACACCGCGCACTTGGGCAGCGACGCCGGCCAACGCCAGGAGGCCGAAGACCTGCTGGCGTTCCTCACCCCGATCTGCAAGGCCTTCATGACCGACACTGGGCTGGAGGTGACCAACCACGGCATGCAGATTTTCGGCGGCCACGGCTACATCCGCGAATGGGGCATGGAGCAACTGGCCCGCGATGCACGGATTGCACCGATCTATGAAGGCACCAACGGTATCCAGGCCCTCGACCTGCTGGGACGCAAAGTGCTCGGCAGCCAGGGCAAGTTATTGCGCGGCTTTACCAAAATTGTGCATAAGTTCTGCGCGGCGAATGCCGGGCATCCGCAGCTCAAGGCCTATGTGGCACAACTCAATCAGCTGAACCAGGAGTGGGGCGAGTTGACGGTGAAGGTCGGCACCGCCGCGATGAAGAACCCCGATGAAGTCGGCGCAGCGGCCGTGGATTACCTGATGTACAGCGGCTACATCATCTTGGCCTACTTGTGGTTGCGTATGGCAATAGCGGCTCAGGCACACGACGACGCCGAGTTCGCCCAAGCCAAACTGGCTACCTGCGACTTCTACTTCAAGCGTTTGCTGCCGCGTACTGCGACTCACCGCGCCGCTGTGGAGGCGGGCAGCGAGTGCCTGATGAGCTTGCCGGCCCAGTTGTTTGCACTGTAGGCACGGATTCTCCAAGCGCTAACTGCGCAGCGGGCTTGCTTCGCGAAGGTCATGTGTCAGAAGCACCTCAGGTGACTGACACAGTGCCTTCGCGAGCAAGCCCGCTGCCACATTAGACTCGCGCGTGACTTATAAATACTGAATAGTCACGAATGGACCCTATGTGTCTCAAAAGTTGTTCAGTTACACTCGGAGCCTGTAAAACCGATCCTACCGAATTACTTTTAACGTTCTCACGAGGTTTGCCATGGCTGATTACAAAGCGCCGCTGCGTGATATGCGCTTCGTCCTCAACGAAGTTTTTGAGGTCGCCAAGACTTGGGCCCAATTGCCGGCATTGGCAGACACCGTTGACGCCGAAACCGTAGAGGCAATCCTCGAAGAAGCCGGCAAAGTCACCGCCAAATCCATCGCCCCGCTCAGTCGCGGTGGCGATGAGCAGGGTTGCCGTTGGGCGGACAGCGTAGTCACCACGCCGGATGGTTATCCACAGGCCTACAAAACCTACGCCGAAGGCGGTTGGGTGGGCGTAGGCGGTGATCCGATCTTCGGCGGCATGGGCATGCCCAAGGCGGTGTCTGCGCAGGTCGAAGAGATGATCAACTCCTCGAGCCTGGCATTCGGCCTGTACCCGATGCTGACGTCCGGCGCCTGTGTGTCGATCAACACCCATGCCAGCGAAGAACTCAAGGCAATCTACCTGCCGAAGATGTACTCCGGCGAGTGGGCCGGTTCCATGTGCCTGACCGAGGCGCACGCCGGGACCGACCTGGGCATCATCCGCACCAAGGCCGAGCCTCAGGCGGACGGTTCCTACACGATCAGCGGGACCAAGATCTTCATCACCGGTGGCGAACACGACCTCACTGAAAACATCATCCACCTGGTGCTGGCCAAACTGCCGGACGCGCCGGCCGGTCCCAAGGGCATCTCGCTGTTCCTGGTGCCGAAGTTCATGGTCAATGCCGACGGCAGCCTGGGCGCGCGCAACCCGGTGACCTGTGGCTCCATCGAACACAAGATGGGCATCCAGGCCTCCGCCACCTGTGTGATGAACTTCGACGCGGCCGTGGGTTATCTGGTGGGCGAGCCTAACCGTGGGCTGGCGGCGATGTTCACGATGATGAACTACGAGCGCCTGGGTGTGGGTATCCAGGGCCTGGCGTCGGGCGAGCGCTCCTACCAGAACGCGATCGAATACGCGCGCGACCGTTTGCAAAGCCGTGCGCCGACTGGCGCCCAGGCCAAGGACAAAGTGGCCGACCCGATCATCGTCCACCCGGACGTGCGTCGCATGCTGCTGACCATGAAAGCCGCCAACGAAGGCGGTCGGGCATTTTCCACCTACGTGGCGACACAACTGGACATCGCCAAGTTCAGCGAAGACGCGGCAGCACGCGAGCGTGCCGATAACCTGGTGGCGTTGCTGACGCCGGTGGCCAAGGCGTTCCTCAGCGACCTCGGCCTGGAAACCACCGTGCTCGGCCAGCAGGTGTTCGGTGGCCACGGTTACATCCGTGAGTGGGGCCAGGAGCAGCTGGTGCGTGATGTGCGCATCACGCAGATCTACGAAGGCACCAACGGCATCCAGGCGCTGGACTTGATGGGGCGCAAGATCGTCGGCAGCGGCGGCGCGTTCTACCGGTTGTTCGCTGATGAAATCCGCCAGTTCATCACCACGGAGGGCGCCGAGTTGGGTGAGTTCACCCGTCCGCTCAGCGCAGCGCTGGATAACCTGGATGAATTGACCGCCTGGGTGCTGGATCGCGCCAAGGCCAACCCGAACGAAATCGGCGCGGCATCGGTGGAGTACCTGCACGCCTTTGGCTACCTGGCGTATGCCTATATGTGGGCGCGCATGGCCAAGGTGGCGTTGGGCAAGGAAGCTGAGGAAGATTTCTACGCCAGCAAACTGGGGACCGCGCGCTTCTACTTCGCCCGCCTGCTGCCCCGTATTCATTCACTGAGTGCGTCGGTCAAAGCCGGCAGCGAATCGCTGTTCCTGCTGGATGAAGCCCTGTTCTAACGGCGTGGAGGTCGTGTAAGCATTCTCTTACATGACGTACTGCTATTCGTCCTCTATCGCCAAATTGGATCCACGGATAATCTACTTCACATGGACGTCGCGCAGGAAGCGCAAAGCAACAACACGGACACGTAGGATTCTGCCAGGACGGCGGAGTGAAATGGATGTCAGGGAAACAGTCTGCAAAGCCCCGCTTCGGCGGGGTTTTCTTTTGCCCGCGAAAAAGTCCGGACCGCCCACTTCATGGCTGTACCGGCGGGGCGTTCATCACGTCTTCCAGCAGCGTGCGCAGCAATGCCACCGTCGCCTGCTGGCGCTGCACATCGCGGCACACCAAACCTACCTTCAATGGCACCCTGGGTTCACTCAAGGGTTTCCACAGCAACGCCTTGCTGTTGTGCTCGTCCTGCGAGCGCCCCGGTAGCACGGTTGCCAGCTTGGTATGTGGCAGGCTGTCGAGAATTCCCACCATGGTATTCAGTTCGGCCTGTACCTGCGGCCGGCGCCCGAGGTTGGACAACTGGCCCTGCCAGATCTGCCGCACCTGGAATTCTTCCCCCAGCAGCAACATCGGCAACTCGGCCGCCTGTTTCAGCGAGACTTTCTTGAATTCCCGCAAGGGGTGGTCTTCAGGGATGACGACCTTCAACTCATCTTCATACAGCAGCACGCCGTGCAGGCCAGGCTGGCGCGGCGGCAGGTAGCTGATGCCGATGTCCAGCGAGCCGTTGAGCAGGCGGCGCTCGATCTCCAGCCCGGTCAATTCGTAGATCTGTACCACAAGGTGCGGCTGGGCCTTGCGCACGCGTTCAAGCATTTGCGGGACCAGGCTGGTGTGCACGGTTTGCAGCACGCCGATGGCCAAGGTGCGCATGGCCTGGCCCTTGAAGTTGCGCAAGGCTTCGACGGCCTGCTGCATGCCATCGATCAGCGGCAGGGCGTGGTTGTAGAGGGTGTGGGCGGCAAGGGTCGGCAGCAGGCGCTTGCTGCTGCGCTCGAACAGGCTCACATCGAGGTTCTGCTCCAACTGGCGAATCTGTTGCGACAGCGCCGGTTGTGAGATCGACAGGCGTTCAGCCGCGCGGCCTACGTGGCCTTCCTCATACACCGCGACGAAATAACGCAGTTGCTTGAAATCCATAAGTCTTTCTTATCGAAAAAGCTGGAAAATCGAAATGGCCGTTGGCCCCCGAGACGCCTAGTCTAGCGCCTATTCGCAGGGCTTACAGGGCCGGATCGGGCAATGAACAGTGTTTATGTTGATGGTATTTACATAGGCAACGCAAAAAACCTCAAGGCCGTGAGTGCAGGGGTGACCCACCATGGTGTGGTTGCCATCGGGGGTGAAGTGTGAACCTGTTCAATATGCGCCGCGCCGTGCCGAGCCTCGACGACCTGATCGAGGACGCCTCCCACCACGACCTGTCGAGTGACTGCCTGATGCCCACCGTCGCGCGGCCTGCCCAGGTCTTCGTACGCGGCCAGGGCTCATGGCTGTGGGACAGCGACGACCGTGCCTACCTGGATTTCAGCCAGGGCAATGCCGCCAACAGCCTCGGCCACAGCCCGCAGGTGCTGATCAAAGCCTTGGCCGACCAGACCCAGGCGCTGATCAATCCCGGTATCGGCCTGCATAACCGTGCCCAGCTCAACCTTGTCGACCGCCTGTGCCACCGCACCGGCAGCGACCAGGCGTACCTGCTCAACAGCGGCGCGGAGGCCTGCGAAGCGGCGATCAAGCTGGCGCGCAAATGGGGCCAACTGCACCGGGGTGGCGCCTACCGCATCATCAGCGCCAGCAGCGGTTGCCATGGCCGCAGTTTTGCCGCGATGGCTGCCTCGTCGAATGCCGGTGAAAACCGCTTTGAACCGCAACTGCCGGGCTTCAGCCATGTGCCCTTTAACGATCTGCCGGCGCTGCATGCCGCCGTCGATGCGCAAACCGTGGCGATCATGCTGGAACCGATCCAGAGCGAAGCCGGCGTGATCCCTGCGACCGAGCACTACCTCAAAGGCGTCGAGCGCCTGTGCCGGGAACTGGGGATCCTGCTGATCCTCGATGAAGTCCAGACCGGCCTCGGCCGTTGCGGTGCCTTGCTCGCCGAACAGCAGTACGGCGTGCGCGCCGACATTCTCACCCTCGGCAAAGGCCTGGGCGGCGGCGTCCCGTTGGCGGCACTGCTGGCGCGTGGCAAAGCCTGTTGCTTTGCGGCGGGCGAGTTGGAAGGCACCCATCATGGCAATGCGCTGATGGCCTCGGCCGGGCTGGCGGTACTCGATACGGTGCTGGCGCACGGTTTTCTTGAACAGGTGCGTGAGTCGGGTTGCTATCTGGGCGAAGGACTTGCCCGCCTGGCCTATCGCTACGACCATGGCCAACTGCGTGGCCACGGCCTGATCTGGGGACTGACCTTGTCGGATGATTCTGCCGATGCGGTGGTAAAAGCCGCACTGCATGAAGGCCTGATCCTAAACGCGCCACAACCCAACTGCCTGCGTTTCACCCCGGCCCTGACGGTGAGCAAGAGCAACATCGACGAAATGCTCCTGCGCCTGGCCCGTGCCTTCTCCCGCGTGCGCACAGCCCAACTGCAATGCCGCAAGGGCATCGCCGTTTAAATCCTGATTCTCGAACCGTCTCGCGGCATACGCGGCGCCTCCAGCCTGATTCTTTTGGCTGGGGGCGTTTTTTTGTCGGTGAAATTTTTGGATTGAAAAGGTTGATTGAGCGTCAGTGAAAACAATGGCTTTTTAGCGGACGTCGGCAAGGAATGCCGACCGGGCACTCATCAAGCAGCTTCGTGAAAGCAGTCATGTGAGCCAACCTGTTTTCGCCCGCTACCTGAACACCAGCGCCTCCACGGTGAAAAAATGGGAGTCCGGCAAGAAACAACCCAGCGGCATGGCGCTCAAGCTGCTGAGCATCGTGCGAAAACACGGGTTGCAGATCCTGACCTGAAGGATGGCCCAGTGCCAGATCCCACTGAACCCTCACGAACGCCCAAGGTCGATTAGCTAGACGGCTCACACGAGCCGATTTTCTGGAGCTGATCCCATGGATTTCATTCGTATCATCATCGCCATTCTGTTGCCGCCACTGGGTGTGTTCCTGCAAGTAGGTTTCGCCGGCGCGTTCTGGCTGAACATCCTGCTGACCCTGTGCGGCTACATTCCCGGCATCGTGCACGCGGTGTACATCATCGCCAAGCGCTGAGGCCGTCAGCCTTTTGCGATGAGCCTTGAGTTGCGCTCATTGCGAAAGGCCAGCTGCTCAATGGTCTGGGTGGCATGTTCGGCTTCTTCCCGCGCTTGCAGGATGATGCCGTGCTGCTCGGACTTGCTGCACACCGGGTCGGCGTTGCTCGCATCCCCCGTGAGCATGAAGGCCTGGCAGCGGCAGCCACCGAAGTCCTTCTCTTTTTCGTCGCATGAGCGGCACGGCTCGGGCATCCAGTCGTAGCCGCGAAAGCGGTTGAAGCCGAACGAGTCGTACCAGATGTGCTGCATGCTGTGGTCACGCACATTCGGAAATTGCACCGGCATCTGTCGGGCACCGTGACAGGGCAGGGCAGTGCCGTCCGGTGTCACGGTCAGGAAGATGCTGCCCCAGCCGTTCATGCAGGCTTTCGGGCGTTCCTCGTAGTAATCCGGAGTCACGAATATCAGCTTGCACGGGTGGCCTTCGGCTTCCAGTTTGGCGCGGTATTCGTTGGTGATGCGTTCGGCACGCACCAGTTGCTCACGGGTCGGCAACAAGCCCACACGATTGAGTTGCGCCCAGCCGTAGAACTGGCAGGTGGCGAGCTCGACGAAGTCCGCCTCCAGCGCAATGCACAGCTCGATGATGCGGTCGATCTTGTCGATGTTGTGCCGATGGGTGACGAAGTTCAGCACCATCGGGTAGCCGTGCGCCTTGACCGCGCGGGCCATTTCGAGTTTTTGCGCGAAGGCTTTTTTCGAACCGGCCAGCAGGTTGTTCACCTGTTCGTCGCTGGCCTGGAAGCTGATCTGGATATGGTCCAGGCCGGCCTTCTTGAAGTCGCTGATCTTTTGCTCGGTGAGGCCAATGCCGGAGGTAATCAGGTTGGTGTAGAAGCCCAGCCTGCGTGCTTCCGCAATCAACTCGGCGAGGTCCTGGCGAACCAACGGCTCGCCGCCGGAAAAGCCCAGCTGCGCGGCCCCCATCTCACGCGCCTCGCGAAATACCTTGAACCACTGTTCGGTACTCAGCTCCTTGCCCTGCTCGGCGAAATCCAGCGGGTTGGAGCAATACGGGCACTGCAACGGGCAGCGGTAAGTCAGCTCGGCCAGCAGCCACAATGGCAAGCCAATGGGCGGCTTCTCAGGCAAGGGTGATCCAGTGCTCAGCACGGGCGACCTCCATGAACTGCTCGATGTCTTCACCCAGCTCCGGTACGCCAGGGAATTGCCGCTCAAGTTCGGTAATGATCGCGGCGACATCGCGATCGCCGTCGATCAGGCCACCGATCAGCGCGGCGCTGTCGTTGAGCTTGATCATGCCCTCGGGGTAGAGCAACACATGGCCTTTCTGCGCCGGTTCATACTGGTAGCGATAGCCCTGGCGCCAGGTCGGTTTTCTGCTGCGATCGAAGCTCATAGGGTGATCCCTTTATGCCAGACCCGCTGCTCGGTCACGCTGTGATACGGCGGGCGTTTCAATTCATAGGCCATGCTCATGGCATCCAGCATGCTCCACAGAATGTCGAGTTTGAACTGGAGAATTTCCAGCATGCGTTCCTGGCCTTCGCGGGTGGTGTAGTGCTGCAGCGTGATCGCCAGGCCATGCTCGACATCACGCCGAGCCTGCCCGAGGCGGGTGCGGAAGTACTCATAGCCGGCGGGGTCTATCCACGGGTAATGCTGCGGCCAGCTGTCGAGGCGCGATTGGTGGATCTGCGGCGCGAACAGTTCGGTCAGCGAGCTGCTGGCGGCTTCCTGCCAACTGGCGCGGCGCGCAAAGTTGACGTAGGCATCCACCGCAAATCGCACGCCGGGCAGCACCAGTTCCTGGGAGCGCAGCTGGTCCGGGTCAAGGCCGACGGCCTGGCCCAGGCGCAGCCAGGCTTCGATGCCGCCGTCTTCGCCGGGCGCGCCGTCGTGGTCGAGCAAGCGCTGGATCCACTCGCGGCGGATCTCGCGGTCCGGGCAGTTGGCCAGGATCGCGGCGTCTTTCAACGGAATGTTCACCTGGTAGTAGAAGCGGTTGGCGACCCAACCCTGGATCTGCTCGCGGGTGGCACGGCCTTCGTACATCGCCACATGGTAGGGGTGATGGATGTGATAGAAGGCGCCCTTGGCGCGCAACGCGGCTTCGAATTCGGCTGTGGTCAGCGGTGTGTCAGTCATTTCGATCACTCCTACAATTCAATGCTCATGCCGTCGTAAGCCACTTCGACATTGCGTCGCCCCAGCTCGGCACGCTCGGGGGAGTCTTCATCGAGGATCGGGTTGGTGTTGTTGATATGGATCAGCACCTTGCGCTGCTTCGGCAGCTGTTCCAGCACCTCAAGCATGCCGCCGGGACCGTTTTGTGCCAGGTGGCCCATCTCGCGACCGGTGCGGGTG
The DNA here is from genome assembly GCF_025466155.1 of Pseudomonas sp. 13B_2.1_Bac1. Classification (NCBI taxonomy): domain Bacteria; kingdom Pseudomonadati; phylum Pseudomonadota; class Gammaproteobacteria; order Pseudomonadales; family Pseudomonadaceae; genus Pseudomonas; species Pseudomonas sp. 13B_2.1_Bac1. The sequence goes on from NZ_JANLOH010000055.1 coordinate 51,011, forward strand.
CCGACGCCACGGCGCTGCATTTCGTCGTCGTCCCACATTGTGCCGTCCACCAGCAGGCAATCGCTGCCAGCCATGATTTCCAGCAAGGCGGCGTCGACCTTGCCCAGGCCCGGGGCGTAGAACAGTTTGCCGCCGGTGCGCAGGTCTTCGACGATCAGGCCGATGTTGTCGCCTGGGTGCGGATCGAAGCGGTGCGGCGAATAAGGTGGCGCGGCGCTGCGCAACGGCAGCGGGGTGAAGCGCAGGTTGGGGCAGGCCGGGATGGTGAAGCTGGCGTCCAGTTCGATACGGTTCCAGGCCAGGCCACCGTTCCAATGGGTGAGCATGGTGAACAACGGGAAGCCGGTGCTCAGGTCTTCATGGACCATGTCGGTGCACCACACCTGATGTGGGCAACCTTCGCGCAGGCTCAGCAGGCCGGTGGTGTGGTCGATCTGGCTGTCCATCAGGATGATCGCGCTGATACCGGTGTCGCGCAGGGCGCGGCCGGGTTGCATCGGCGCAAAGCCTTGGAGTTGCGCGCGGATATCCGGCGAGGCATTGCACAACACCCAGTTCACGCCGTCGTCGGAAATCGCGATGGACGACTGGGTGCGCGCCTGCGCCCGCAGGCTGCCGTCACGAAAACCCGCGCAGTTCACGCAGTTGCAGTTCCACTGCGGGAAGCCACCGCCGGCGGCGGAACCTAGAATCTGGACAAACATGGCCGCTCCATCAAGCAAAGCTCAAAACAAAAACGCCCCGGGCGAACCGAGGCGTTGTATTACCCAGCGGATTAACGGCTGGCGAAGTACATGGTGACTTCGAAACCGATGCGCAGATCAGTGTAAGCAGGTTTGGACCAGGTCATATTCTTACTCCTACGAAGGGATGGGACATTCACTACCAAGTAATACATATAGTCCACCTCCAGTCGGAGATGTTCAGAGGTGTGCGTATGAATGTTACGCAATTCTTTTCAAGTTAGCGCTGTCTCGGTAATAAAAGCCTTTTGCAAGGGCGGCAATGATCAGCCTGGCACTTGCCAGGCATCGTTGATGCGCGGGCCGTTGGCGATGCAGCGCCAGCCGCCTGCAGCACCCTCGAGCTGTCGGGCGGCGTGCAGCAGGTCTTCGCGTGTGCAGGCCTGGATCGTTTGTTGGAGGCGCGTGAGGTAATCCGACGGATGGCCCACCAAATACGCCTGCCAGAGCAGTTCGGCGGCGTGGGCGATGGGCAGCGCCTGGACCGTGAATTGTTGCGCCAGGGCCTGGTTATCCAGCGCGCGGCTGTCGATCAGCGCAGGCAACTGCGCCAGGAAAGCCTGCAGGTGCTCAAGGATCCCTTCAAGTGAAACGCTGGGGGATTGCACGCCAAACAGCAGTCCGATTTGCCCGTTGATTTGTCGGACGTTGCTGAAGACTGCGTAGCCTAACTGCAGCTCGACGCGCAGACGTTGGTAGAAGGGGCCCTGGAGCAGGTGCCCGAGCAATCGCCACGCGGCTTCGTCCGTCAGGGACTGGGTAGGCGCAGGGCAAAACAGCAGCAACGCTGCCTCTGCGGAGTCGGTGTTCAGTTGATGCCAGAGATGTTGGCCGCTGATGCTGGTGCATGTAGATTCCAGTCGCGCAGCGTGCCCGGGCAGGCGCGCGGCCGCAGCCTTGATCGCGACTTCAGATACGGGCGACAAACCAACGCCAAGCCCTTGCCAGCGTGCGGTGGCCCAGGCCATGGGTTGCTCGCCGGAGACGCTGACGCCGGTGGTGCAACAGGCAGGGAGCGCCTTGAGCAGTGCCCGGATCGCGAGCATCGGTGTCGGAGCGCTGGGTGCCTCTTGCGGTTGATGCACGTCGAGCGCCAGCGCCTCGAGTATCGCTGGCATCGGCTCTTGCAGCCCGATCAGCTTCACCAACCAGTCATTGCCGACAGTTTCGAAAGACATTTCAACACCTGCCTGACGAGCATTCTCGCGCAGTGCCTGCAAGGTGCTATCCAGCCCGGCAGGTACGGCGGCCTCAAACCGCCAGTGCAGGTAGAGCGCGCCTTCATCGCTGTCATTCGCCAACCCTTGGCTGAATGTCAGTGCCGACAGCTCTCGCCGCCCCCGCGAACGGTCTTGGGCAAAGGTGCGCAAGCCCCGGTGGGCGCTGGTTTGGCCACGAATCAGGCCGGCGCGCTCATCCTTGACGGGTGGGCGCAGGAACGGATTGTTGGGCGGCAGTTGCCAGGCCTGTTCGCAGGACGGTAGGTGCAGGGTCTCCAGCAGGGTCTTGAGGGCCGCGACGTCCTCATCCGTCAGGCCTTCGCTGGCGTGCCGGGCCAAGGCCAGTGCGCCTTGCACCTGCTGTTGGCGCGCCGCCAGCAGGGCGAATTCTTCTCGCAGTGAAGCCCAGTCGCTGTGTGCGAAAAAGCTCAGCCAGTCGTAAAGCAATGCCTCGATGTGTGTCGCCGAAGCGCTTTGGTTCGCGAGCGTGAAGTCGATATCCAGCACTGCTTGCCCGGCAAAGTGGTAAAGCACCGACGCCTGCACGGCGCTGGCGAGTTTTCTTGCCTTCAGTTCCGCCAACAGGCCGCCTGGTGCCGAGGCGTTTAGCCAGGTGCAGAGGAAATCCAGCGCTTCGCGGGGAGCCCTGCAGGTAATGACCTGGTGCAGGTGGTTATCGGCGACATGTTGATAACTCGCTGCCTGGCCTTGCGCCAGTGGCGGCGGCTCGACTTGGGGCTGCAAAGGCCCCGAGGTCAGGGCTGCGCTGAACTGCTGCGCCAAGGCTTGCAAGTCTGCCAGCGATTGGGGGCCGGCAAGGCTCAACGTCATCTGCCCGCTGCGATAGAACCCTTGGTGGAATGCCCGCAACGCTTGCTGAAAAGCCTCACGCTCCACCGGCAGGCTGTCGCGGTTACCTGCATGAAAACCCCGCAACGGATGATCCGCCGCCAGGCCTGCCAGCAACGCGACCTGCTGTTGCGCCTGGGCATCCTGGGACCAGGCGACATACTCTGCGTGCAGGACTTCGCGCTCACGCAACTGGTCTTCGACCGTCAGGCGCGGGTGAGTCAGCATGTCTGCCAGCCGCTCCAAACCCTGCGCCAAGCTCGCCACCGGCAACTCGAAGAAGAACTCCGTGGTGCGCTCGCGCGTACTGGCATTGATTTGGCCACCCTGGCGTTGCACGTAGGCCATCAAGCCTTCGCCCGTGGGAAAACGCTCAGTACCGAGAAACAACAGGTGCTCCAGAAAATGCGCCAGCCCCGGCCACGCCAGCGGCACATCATGGCTGCCGGCAGCCACCCGCAAGACCGCCGCACTGCGCTTCAAGCGCGGCGCATGGTGCAGGGAAACCCGCAGGCCGTTGGCCAGGGTCAGGTGTTGGCGATGGGGGTGGGCCGGCGCAGGCATGGGCACTTCCGAAACAAGAGAGGTGCCTATGCTAGCAAACCCGCAGGATCAGGGCTTGTGCAGTGCGCCGTACAGTTCGGGGCGGCGGTCTTGCAGGTAGTGATTGGCGGCGCGCGCGTCGCGGATCGATTGGTGATCCAGCGTGCCGACAATCAAGGCTTCATCCAGGCCGGCCTGGGCGATGCGCTGGCCGTCCGGCGCGGCGATGCTGCTTTGCCCACAGTACTGAATCTCGCCTTCATGCCCACAGTAATTGGCGTAGGCCACGTAGCACTGGTTCTCGAAGGCGCGTGCCCGCACCGTCACGTCGGCAACAAAGTCGAACGGCACCATATTGGCCGTGGGTACCAGGATCAGCTCGGCTCCGGCGAGAGCCAGCCGGCGGGTATTTTCCGGGAACTCCAGGTCGTAGCAGATCAGGACGCCGAGCTTCCAGCCGTTGAGCTCCACCAGCGGCCAATCATCGCCGCCGGCACTGAACATCGAGTGGTCCAGGTCGCCAAACAGGTGGGTCTTGCGGTAGTTGCACAAGCGCTGGCCGTGGGCGTCGATCAATTGCACGGCGTTGTAGATCTGTCCGTCTTCGGCGCGTTCCGGGTAGCCGTACAGAATCGCCAGGCCAGCGCTTTGCGCCATTTCGGCAACTGCTTGAGCCGATGGCCCATCCTGCGCTTCGGCCAGGGCGCCCACCGCCTCGGCGCCGATGTTGTAGCCGCTGAGAAACATCTCCGGCAGCACCAGCACATCGGCATCCGAAGCTTCATGCGCCAGCTGGTGCAGACGCTTGAGGTTGCCGGCCACATCCAGCGGCAACGGCGGGCATTGGTACAGGGCGACACGCATCCTCAACTCCTTAGTCCGCCAGGGCGATCGGCCCGATCTCGTCGAATACATCACCCGGCCCTGGATTCTCGGGGTGAGTGCTGCCGCCAAAGTGGGTCATGATGCCCCACACCGCGTTCAGCGAGGTCTGCACCGCGCCCTCGACCCAGGCTGGGGTCCAGGACACGTCATCGCCGGCGATAAAAATCCCACGTTGTTCAGCGGGCATGTCCTTCTGCATGAAGTGCGCATACATCCGCTGGTTGTAGCGATAGTGACCCGGCAGCGCGCCCTTGAAGGCCCCGAGAAAGTGCGGGTCGGCTTCCCAGGATACGGTGATCGGATCGCCGATGATACGTGCCTTGATGTCGACGTTCGGGTAGATCTTTTTCAGCGCGTCGAGAGCCAGCTTCACGCGTTTATCGATGGGCTGCGGCAGCATTTTCAACGCGTCGCTCATCCATGAGTATGACAGGCAGATCACGCCGGGTTTGTCGTCGCCGTTGTCGAACAGATAGGTGCCACGGGTCAGGCGATCGGTGAGGGTCATGCTCATGAGGTCGCGGCCGGTTTCCGGGTCTTTGTCTTTCCAGAACGGGCGGTCGACCATCACGAAGGTTTTCGACGACTGCATGTAGCGCGTGCGGTCGAGGGCCATCCACATTTTTTGCGAGAACAGGGTTTCATCGCACTCGATCTGGGTGGTCAGCAGCCAGCTTTGGCAGGTGGTAAGCACGGCGGCGTATTCGCGCGTGTCGCCGTAGTTGTCGGTGACGGCAAAGCGGCCATCGGCAGCGTGGGCGATGCGCTTGACCCCGGCGCGCGGCGCGCCGCGGTGCAACGAGCTGAGGCTGGTGCCGGCCGGCCAGTGGGCGCAGCGCTCCGGTACGTGACGCCAGATGCCCATCGGCACCTGGGCCACGCCGCCGACCACCAGGTGCTGGTGGTCGTCGCAGTTGGTCATGACCACGCGGAAGATTTCCAGCATCGAGTTGGGGAAGTCAGAGTCCCAGCCGCCGGTGCCGAAACCGACCTGGCCGAACACTTCGCGGTGCAGGAACGAGAGCTTGGCGAACGCCTTGGAGGTGGCGACGAAGTCGTAGAAAGTGCGGTCGTCCCACAGTGGCACCAGCTTGTTCCACAGCGCTTTGAGGCGTGGCACGTCACGGTCGCGGATCGCCTGCTGGATATCGCCGAACTGCGAGCCGGCTTCCAGGGCATCCGCCCACGCATCGGCGACTTCCTGGAACAGCACCGGCAAGTCGGAGAGCTTTTGGGCGTAATGGGTCTGGCCTTCGAGGTCGATCACCGTGCTGCCGGACGCCGGCGTCAGCGGGTTGGGGAAGGGTTTGGTCTCCAGGCCCAGCTTGTCGACATAGTGATAAAACGCGGTGGACGACACCGGGAAGCGCATGCCGCCCAGCTCGGCGATGATGCCTTCGGCGCCTTCGAAGGCCTGGGAACGCAGGCGGCCGCCCATCTTCGAGGCTTCGTACACCACCGGCTTGAGGCCCAGTTTCATCAGCTCGTAGGCGGCGACCAGGCCGGCGATCCCGGCCCCGACGATCGCCACTTCGGCGCCATGGTTGGCGGCGGGAATGCTGCCCAGCCCGGCCGGGTGTTCGATCCAGTCATCGAAGGCAAACGGAAAGTCCGGGCCGAAGATGGTGATGGGTTTCTTGCCGTCTGCGGGGTGGCGATTGGTCTTGCTGATGGTGCTGGACGGAATGCTCATGGCTGACCCTTGCTGACGACTCGGCAGGACGTGACCCGCTGAGTATAGGAAAAGATGGCAGCCAGTTTAGGGAGCGTTGCGCTCGTTAATAAGACGCAATGTGTCGTCGGAATGAATTGGTTTCAGTCAATATGACGAGGTTGCTGGTCAAATTGGTTGGCCGCGGTCCAATTTGTTACTGAGGATGATCGAGGTGGTGGTTTTTTCCACACCGTCGACACTGCCGATCTGGTCCAGCAGTTGGTCCAGTTGCTCCGGCGAATCGGTGCGCAGCCAGGCAACGTAATCGAACTCACCACTCACTGCACACAGCTGCTGCACCTGGGCCATGGCACTCAACTTGCGCAGCACCTCCTTGCCCGAGCGCGCCTGTACAGTGATCCCGACATAGGCCTGCAAACCGCCATCCACGACACGCTGTCCCAGGCGCACGCCGTAACCGGTGATCACCTGGGTTTTCTCCAGCCGTGCCAGGCGCGACGTCACCGTGGTACGCGCGATGCCCAGCTGCCGAGCGAGCATGGCCACGCTTTCACGCGCGTTGATCTGCAGGGCGGCGATCAGTTGACGATCGATTTCATCGAGGACGGGCAAGGGCAAAGCTCCAGAGCGGACGGCAATGGAGTGGCATGTTACAGGCTTGCGTCCTGGAACCGCACGTTCGGTTCCAGGCTGCGCTCAGCTCGCGGCGGGCGCCTTGCACACCTTCGCCGCGGCGGGGTCGTCGGGCACAAACGAATCGACTGCGCCGGGCTTCAACACCACGTAGCCACGCCGCCAAGGCTGGTCGTCGATGAGGTTCCAGCGATGGCCTGAGCCGGTGTTGTCTTCGGCGACCAGCACTTCACCGGGATGCAACGTGAACGTCTCGCCACCCCGCGTAGCGAACGCCAGGGTGCCGGATAGCGTCATCACGTATTGCGGCTCCGGGTCGTTATGCCAACCGTAAGCGGCATGCGCCGGGCTTTGCTTGAAGTGAATGGCGGTGACGTCATTGCGCATGTTCTGGTCAATGCTGCCGACCAGGACGTGCGACGCATTGTCCGCGCCCGTACACAGTTTGAACGCCTTGATCGTGGCCGGGGCGGGCGTTGCTGCATGGGCGCAGCTGAAGGTCGCAAGGCTGATGACGAGGGCGCTGCCCAGGTTGAACAGGGGGCGGATGAGCGCGTGCGGCGAACGTGGGGCGTGAGGCATGGAGCCGGTTTCCTCGTACTGAAGTCGATATTGAACGCCGGCCATGGTCTGCGTCGCAGCTGGCGCGAACAATTAACAAATCTTTCATTGCCGAGGTCGAGCGCAGCAGCGCCCCGAATTTGCAGGCGCCAGAAACGACGAAAGCCGCGCAATGCGCGGCTTTCTTGTTTGGTGGGCCCACACGGACTTGAACCGTGGACCAAAGGATTATGAGTCCTCTGCTCTGACCAACTGAGCTATAGGCCCTAAACAGGTCGCGGATTATAACGATGGTTTCTCCACTGTGCTATCCGAAAAGTCCTCAAGGTCCATACGAAGAAACGTCGCTGCAAAAAGCTCCGGCGGCAGGGGCAGGCTGACGATGTAGCCTTGCATCTGTTCACAGCCCTCGGCGGCGAGGAATGCCTGTTGCGCAGGGTTCTCCACACCTTCGGCGATGATGGTGAATTGCATGCTATGGCCCAAGGCAATGATGGCGCGCACGATCGCGGCGTCGTGCGGGTCGTCGGGCAGGCCGCGGACGAAGGATTGGTCGATTTTCAGGAAGTCCAGCGGCAGGCGCTTGAGGTAGCTGAGGGATGAGTAGCCGGTGCCGAAGTCATCGATTGCCAGCTGTACGCCCAGGCGTTTGAGCTGGTGCAGGACTTCCAGCGCTTCTTCGGCCTGGCTCATGATGAAGTTTTCGGTGATCTCCAATTGCAGGCAGCCGGGGTCGAGGCGGTAGTCATGCAACAACTGTTCGATGCGCCCCAGCAGGCCGGGGTGACGCAGTTGCGCGCCGGCGAGGTTGACCGACAGCGGGCCGAAATCATCGAAGGCGGATTGCCAGGCATGCATTTGCCGGCAGGCCTGCTCCAGCACCCAGTCGCCAATCTGCAGGATCATGCCGTTCTCTTCGGCCAGGGCAATGAAGTGTTCGGGCGGTACGTCGCCAAAGGTGGGGTGACGCCAGCGAATGAGTGCTTCGGCGCCGATCAGTTCGTGGGTTTCCAGGCTGAGTTTGGGTTGGTAATACAGGCTCAGCTCGTCGCGCTCGATGGCGCGGCGCAGTTCATGTTCCAGCGCCACGCGCTCGTTGGCCTGGGCGGTAAGGTCGCGGGTGTAGCTTTCGACGCGGTTACGGCCCTTGGCCTTGGAACGGTACATCGCCGCGTCGGCGTTTTTGACCAAGGTGGCGACGTCGGTGCCGTCCTGGGGATAGAGGCTGGTGCCAATGCTGGCGCTTATGAAAAACTCGTGTTCGCCGGCCTGGAAGGGCGGCGTGAAGCAGGCCAGCAGCTTGTTCGCCAGGTACTGGGCGTCGCTGGCGTGTTGCAGGCCGGGGAGCAGGATGATGAATTCATCACCGCCCAGGCGCGCAACGGTGTCGATGTCGCGCAGTTGCTCCTTGAGGCGCACCGCGATGTCTTTGAGCAGCAGGTCGCCGATCGGATGGCCCAGGCTGTCGTTGATATGTTTGAAGCGGTCCAGGTCGAGAAACAGCACGGCACCCTGTTTGCCGGTTTCCTGATGGCCATTGAGGGCGGCCTGCAAGCGGCTCTCGAACAGGGTGCGGTTGGGCAGGCCGGTCAGTGGATCGTGGTGCGCCTGGTAGTCGAGACGGGCCTGGGCCAGTTTGAGGCTGGAGATATCGGCAAAGACGGCGACGAAGTGCGTGATCATCTGGTCGCGGTTGCGCACCGCGCTGATGGTCAGCCAGCTGGGGTACAGCTCGCCGTTCTTGCGTCGGTTGGAAATCTCGCCCTGCCAGTGCCCCTGGGCAGTCAATTGGTGCCACATCGCGGCGTAAAACGCGCTGTCATGCAGGCCTGAGGCGAGCAGGCGCGGTGTATTGCCGAGGGCTTCGGCCTCGCTGTATCCGGTGATTTCGCTGAAGGCGCGGTTGACGGCGCTGATGTTCTGCCGAGTGTCGGTGATCAAGACGCCTTCGGCGGTGCTTTCAAACACCGTCGCGGCCTGTTGCAGTTTTTCCTGCATCAGCTGGCGTTCGGTAATGTCGCGGGCGATGGTCAGCATGCAATCTTCACCGGCAATCGGCAGTGGGCGGCTGGACACTTCACATAGCCGGATCTGCCCGTCGCTGCGGCGGATATGGCAGATGAAGTCACGCACAAAACCATCGCGGTGCATCAACTCCAGCATGTGCTTGCGCTCGTTGAGGTCGACCCAGATGCCCAGGTCCAGGGTGGACTGGTCGAGGGAGGTGGCACTGTTGAAGCCGGTGATGCGGCTGAAACCATCGTTCACTTCAATCAGCAGTCCATCGCGTTGCCGGCTCAGCAGCAAGCCGTCAGGGGAGGCGTGGAAGGCCTTGGCGAACTTCTCCTCGGAGGTTTGCAGTTGTTGCTGGGTTTCCTTGAGTTGGGTGATGTCGCGCACCACCACCACCAAGGCTTCGGTGGTGTCGAGCTGGAACGGCTCGGCCGAAATCAGCCCGGTGAACGCCTGGCCGTTACTGCGCCGGAAAGGCATTTCGAGGTTGCGGATACTGGTGGTTTGCACACGTTTCAGCAGGTCAGGGCCGATGCCCGGGATGCCCCAGATATTCAGGGACGTCGCAGTTTTGCCGAGCACTTCCTCGGCCGTCAGGCCAACCTGGTCTTCGAACGCTTTGTTGACCTCCAGCAGGCAGCCATCGGACAGCCGCGCGATCACCAGAATGTCCGGGCACTGCTGGAACACGGAGGCAAATTTCTGCTCGGACAGTTGCAGCGCCTCCTCGGTGCGCTTGGCTTCGCTGATGTCGATCATCAAGCCGCGCAGTACCGGTTCGTGGCCGTGTTCGATCAGGCTGACAATGTCGCGCACCCACAGGCAGCGACCGTCGGCAGTGATCACCCGGTAATCGACACTGTGATCGCGGCTGGCGCGGGTTTCGCGGTAGCAATAGGCTTCGGTCCGCGTCAGGTCGGCCGGGTGGATGATGTTGCGCCAGAAGCCCGGAATCAGCCAATGCGCGCGGGGATAGCCGAGCAATTCCTCGGCATGCGGTGAGACGTAGCTATAGGTGAAGTCGGTGACGCTGGCTTCCCAGGCAATGGCGGACAGGCTCTCCACCAGCCCGCGATAGTGATATTCGCTGCTGCGCAGTTCCTGTTCGAGGGCGACACGGCGGGAAATTTCCGAGCTGAGCCGGCGATTGATCCGAATCACAATGGCCAGGACGGTGCTCAGCAGCAGCACCGCAGGCAGGCCGTACATCAGCAGATCGGTCCAGAATGTGCGGTGATCGGTAAAGCTGCCGACCCAGTGTTGCTGGATCGCGTCGGTTTCCTGCGGGCTGAGGTCGGCCAGGACCTTGTCCAGGATGCCCACCAGCATTTTGTTGTCTCGTGGCACGCCCATCGCCAGTTGGTAGCGATAGGGAGTTTCGCCGCTGACGTACAAACCATCCAGTTTGAGCTGGCGCAGGCTCCAGACGCTGGAGGCCAGGTCGCCGACCACCGCATCCACCTCATCGGTGGCCAGCGCCTGCAGCGTCGAGCTGACGTTTGGCATGGCCACCAGGTTGAGGTCGGGATGGTGAGTGCGCAGCAGCTCATGGGGAGCGTAGTTCTCGACCACGGCAATCTTCAGGCCGTAGAGGTCCTTCAGGGTGCGGGGAGTGGCGCCGCCTTCATGGGCCAGGATGACGATAGGGAAGTCCAGGTACGGGCGCGTGAACGCCATGTAGCCCTGGCGCTCCGGCGTGGACATGATGCCTGGCAGCAGGTCGAGCTGGTTGTTGCGAGCCTGCTCCAGCACCGCGCTCCAGTTGAGTGGCTCGATCAGCTTGACCCGCACGCCGAGGCGGTCCTGGATCAGGCGCACGTAATCTGCCGCCAGGCCTTGGTAGCGGCCGTTTTCGTCGCGGTATTCAAAAGGTGGCCACGACGCGTCCACCCCCAGGCGCAGCTCCTGATGGTCCGCCAGCCAGCCACGCTCATCATCAGTAAGAGTCAACGCGCCAGCCGTTGCGGTCCAGGTCAGCAGCGACAGCAGTAACACAGTCGGCAATCTGGGCATAACGGTCTCGTTATGGCACGGGGAATGTTTCGAGTGTAGACGGGCATTGCGGGGGAGGGGTGGTGCGGGGGCAGTTAATCTGTCGAGTTAAATCGATACAAAACAAAACCCCCGGCCTGGGCCGGGGGTTCTGGTATCACTCGTCGAGGAAGGAGCGCAGATGCTCGCTTCGCGTCGGGTGGCGCAACTTGCGCAGCGCCTTGGCTTCGATCTGACGGATCCGCTCACGGGTCACGTCAAACTGCTTACCGACTTCCTCAAGGGTGTGGTCGGTATTCATGTCGATGCCGAAACGCATGCGCAGTACCTTGGCTTCACGGGCAGTGAGGCCGGACAGTACGTCGCGAGTCGCTTCTTTAAGGCTCTCAACGGTGGCGACATCGATTGGCGACTGCATGGTCGAGTCTTCGATGAAGTCACCCAGATGGGAGTCTTCGTCATCACCGATCGGGGTTTCCATGGAGATCGGCTCTTTAGCGATCTTCAATACCTTGCGGATCTTGTCCTCAGGCATTTCCATGCGTTCGCCCAGCTCTTCCGGGGTCGGTTCGCGACCCATTTCCTGCAACATCTGCCGGGAAATACGGTTGAGCTTGTTGATCGTCTCGATCATGTGCACCGGAATACGGATGGTGCGGGCCTGGTCGGCGATCGAGCGAGTGATCGCCTGACGGATCCACCAGGTGGCATAGGTCGAGAACTTGTAGCCGCGACGGTATTCGAACTTGTCCACAGCCTTCATCAAGCCGATGTTGCCTTCCTGGATCAGATCGAGGAATTGCAGGCCACGGTTGGTGTACTTCTTGGCAATGGAGATCACCAGACGCAAGTTCGCTTCAACCATCTCTTTCTTCGCGCGGCGGGCCTTGGCCTCACCGATCGACATGCGACGGTTGATGTCCTTGATCTCGGCAATCGTCAGACCGGTTTCGGTCTCAAGCGCGGTCAGCTTCTGCTGGCAACGGATGATGTCGGGCTGCAGGCGACCAATGGCTTCGGCGTATTTCGCCTTGCCCTTGGCCAGTGCGTCGGTCCAGCTTTCGTCAACTTCGTTGCCCGGGAACTGGCGCAGGAAGTCGGCACGCGGCATGCGTGCGTCACGCACACACAGCTGCATGATTGCGCGTTCTTGTGCACGCAGACGCTCAAGGGCGCTGCGAACACGCTCAACCAGGCCTTCGAATTGCTTCGGTACCAGCTTGATCGGCATGAACAGCTCAGCCAGGGCCAGCAGCTCGGCAATTGCCTGCTTGTTGGCGCGACCGTGCTTTTTCAGGGCCTTGCGGGTGATTTCCATTTGATCGGAAACCGCACCGAAACGCTGGGCAGCAATGATCGGGTCCGGACCGCTTTCGACTTCATCTTCGTCATCGCCGCTGGCTTCAGCGTCGTCGTCTTCGGAATCGTCGTCGGCTTTCGCGGCCTTGGCATCGACAGGCGGTGGTACTTCGGCGGCAGGCGGCGCAATGCCGTCGTCCGGATCGATATAACCGCTGAGGACGTCGGACAGGCGGCCACCTTCGGTGGTGACGCGAGTGTATTCGGAGAGAATGTGGTCAACCGTGCCTGGGAAGTGCGCGATTGCGCCCATCACTTCACGGATACCCTCTTCGATACGCTTGGCGATTTCGATTTCGCCTTCACGTGTCAGCAACTCGACGGTACCCATTTCACGCATATACATGCGCACAGGGTCAGTCGTGCGACCGATGTCGGTCTCCACCGCGGCCAGCGCGGCAGCGGCTTCTTCAGCGGCTGCCTCGTCGGTATCGGCGTCGGCCAACATAAGGGCGTCCGCATCCGGAGCACTCTCGTGTACGGGGATCCCCATGTCGTTAATCATGCGGATGATGTCTTCCACCTGCTCTGGATCTGAAATATCCTCAGGCAGGTGATCGTTGACCTCTGCGTAAGTCAGATACTTCTGCTCACGACCAAGGGTGATCAACTCTTTGATACGAGACTGCTGTTGCGCTTTTCCGGACATAACACCCTATCCACTGAAGGTCTTGGCGGGCAAAAAACAAGCCGAGGATTATACCCGAGCTATGACCTCACACGCCAGCTGAGGTCGGGTTTGATGCGGAAACATTCTGTTTTAAGAGGTCGCGCATCTGTTTTGCTATCTGAATTTGCTCTTCAGCCGACAATCCCGGCTGCCTTGCTCTCTTGATCAGTTCATCGAGGGTCTGCGTGTGCTGACCCGCGGATAACCTAGTAATGGTGTCTAAAAACTGTTGTTCAAGGTTATCGCCGTCAATTAGCCACTCCTTTTCCGCGAGGGCTTTCAACAAGCGGCCTTGTTCGGTTCCATGCCAACGAGCCATCAGCTGAATAGAGTTTAGCTTAGGATTTTTCTGCACGGCTTCGATCAGGGCGATCAGCACCTGGGCGTAAGTATTGCTCTCGTTGGCAAAATGTTCGGCACTTTCAACCTTGCCCGCCAGTTGCGGGTGGTGGATAAGCGTGCGCAGGGCAATCAACGTCGGTGCCTCTACGGCAACCGGCGTGCGCGGGGCGTAGGCTTCGTCGCGATCACCGCGCTTGCCATTCTTGCTCCAGGGCTTCTTGTCCCATTTCTTGCCGCCGGCGCCGGGTTTTTTCGGCGTCCATTCCTGCTGTGGCGCGTAGGCCTCCTGCGGTTGATGGAAATCCGAATAGTCCGGCATGGCGTCGTAATCCATGCCTGGGTCGTAGGCAGGCGGCGCGTCTTGCGGGGCGTTGTGCACCAGCTGGCTGACGGCTTCACCGCTCAGTCCGGTGATTTCGAGCAGGCGCATGCGCATCAGCGATTTCAGGTTGGCGCCCGGGACTTTGTCGATCAGCGGCGCAGCGAGGGTGGCCATGTGGGCCTTGCCTTCAAGCGAGCGTGGATCGGCTTCTTCGGTCAGTTGCTGGAAGAAGTAGTCGGCCAGCGGCTGTGCATGTTGGTTGATGCGCGCGCGGAACGCGTCGGTGCCTTCGGAGCGGACCAGGGTGTCCGGGTCTTCGCCTTCGGGCAAAAACAGAAAGCGAGCGCGGCGCCCGTCCTGCAGGCTCGACAGCGTGGCTTCGAGGGCGCGCCAGGCGGCGTTGCGGCCGGCCTGGTCGCCGTCGAAGCAGAACAATACGCTGGGCACCACGCGAAACAGGCGCTTCATGTGTTCTTCGCTGGTAGCGGTGCCAAGGGTGGCCACCGCATTGCGCAGGCCTTGCTGAGCCAGCGCGATCACGTCCATGTAGCCTTCAACCACAATGATTTCATCGAGGTTGCGGTTGTTCTTGCGCGCCTCGAACAGCCCGTACAGCTCCTGACCCTTGTGAAACACCGGGGTTTCCGGGGAGTTCAGGTATTTGGGCTTGTCGTCACCCAGCACGCGGCCGCCGAAGGCGATGATGCGGCCCCGACTGTCGCGGATCGGAAACATCACGCGGTCGCGGAAACGGTCATAGCGCTTGCCGGTCTCGGCGTTTTCCACCAGCAGGCCGGCATCGATCATGGCTTTTTGCTGCAGGGTGTCGCTGCTCAGGTGTTTGTAGAGGTTGTCCCAGCCCGGCGGGGCGAAACCGAGGCCGAAGTCACGGGCAATTTCACCGGTGAGTCCGCGACCCTTGAGGTAGTCGACGGCGGCCTTGCGCTGCGGATGGCTTTTAAGCGCCTGACGATAGAAGTCGGCAGCGGCCGTCAGCAGCGGGTACAGCGGCGAATCGGTAGGCTGGCGCGGTTTGTGCGCACGGCCACTTTCCTCGCGGGGGATTTCCATGCCGGCGGCTTTGGCCAGTTCCTCGACGGCCTGGGGGAAGTCCAGGTTGTCGTGGTCCATGATGAAGCCGAGGGCGTTGCCGCCGGCGCCGCAGCCGAAGCAGTAGTAGAACTGCTTGTCAGGGCTGACGCTGAACGAGGGGGTCTTTTCTTTGTGGAACGGGCAGCAGGCGGTGTAGTTCTTGCCGGCCTTCTTCATTTGCACGCGCGAGCTGACAACATCGACGATGTCGGTGCGGTTCAGAAGGTCGTCAATAAAGCTCTGGGGAATCAGCCCGGCCATGGCGTTCTCGTCATCACTGCGTGTAAATGAGGGCCCGTGAAGTGTTCAAGCGCGCGTATCGAGTGCTCGAGCATCTAGCGTCTGCATGGGGTGTACGGAAGTGTATCTGCCGAATATTCACTGACGTTAGTTTCTAATCAGTCTTCGGTGTGGAAATGTTGCCCTGACGCCCGGTATTGGCCAATGGTGGGCCTCGGAAACGCCTTGATGGGCACAGTCGATCCAGTTGATCGCCTGTTTATGGAATAAGTGTGCTCGTCAGTAGCCTTGTTAGGCTCGTCAGAAGAGACGTGCACCGCTGGCAGAAGAGCCAGTCCTGACGTGTGAAGCAGTGTCTCGGTCGCGTGTGCGGCGTCGACGGTGAAGCATCAAGCGATATCCGCAAATGCCAACAGCCCGGCTGAGGGCCGGGCTTGGCAGAAGCTTGCTACGAACGTCTGTGTATTAGTACAGACGAACGGCGCGGCGCTGCTCGCGCTGAACTTTCTTGGCGTGACGCTTAACAGCGGCTGCTGCTTTACGCTTACGCTCAGAAGTTGGCTTCTCGTAAAATTCGCGGCTACGAACTTCAGCCAGAACACCGGCTTTTTCGCAGGAGCGCTTGAAACGACGCAGAGCTACGTCGAAGGGTTCGTTCTCTTTTACTTTGACGGCTGGCATCCAGAGCTACCTTCTTTCATTACCGGGATCAACGTTCTCGTCGCAAAAAATTCGCGGCTGAGGTCGTCGGTTTTTAAGGGTTGCGGATGTTAACCCCTCATTGCCCGGAATGCAAAGCCTCTGATCGAAAACCGCTAGTCGGGAGGGGGAGTGGCGACTATTATGCGCGCCTTCGAATTCAGCCTCTACAAGGCGCAAACCCATGCTAGTACTGGGACTTGAAACCTCCTGCGACGAAACCGGTGTCGCACTTTACGACAGTGAACGCGGGCTCCTGGCCGATGCGCTGTTCAGTCAGATCGACCTGCACCGCGCTTATGGCGGCGTGGTGCCCGAGCTCGCCAGCCGTGATCACGTCAAGCGCATGCTGCCGTTGATTCGCCAGGTGCTGGACGAAGCCGGTTGCGTGCCGACCGAGATCGACGCCATTGCCTACACCGCCGGCCCCGGATTGGTCGGAGCCCTGCTGGTTGGGGCCTCTTGCGCCCAGGCGCTGGCCTTCGCCTGGGGGATTCCGGCCCTGGGTGTGCACCACATGGAAGGCCATTTATTGGCGCCGATGCTGGAAAAAACACCGCCGCAGTTCCCGTTCGTCGCTTTGTTGGTTTCCGGCGGTCATACGCAGCTGGTCCAGGTCGACGGAATCGGCCAATACACGTTGTTGGGCGAGTCGCTGGATGACGCTGCCGGTGAAGCATTCGACAAGACCGCGAAGATGATGGGGCTCAATTATCCCGGTGGTCCGGAAATCGCCCGGCTCGCGGAAAAGGGCGTGCCGGGCCGCTACACCTTCCCGCGCCCGATGTGCGATCGGCCGGGTTTGATGTTCAGCTTCAGCGGCTTGAAAACCTCGGCGCTGAACACCTGGCAGCAGAGCGTCAGCGCCGGGGGCGACAGTGAGCAAGCCCGTTGCGACATCGCGCTGGCGTTCCAGCAGGCCGTGGTGGAGACTTTGACCATCAAGTGCAAGCGTGCCCTGAAACAGGCTGGCATGAAGCGCCTGGTGATCGCAGGCGGCGTCAGCGCCAACAAGGCCTTGCGCGCTTCGCTGGAAAAAATGCTCGGCGACATGAAGGGTGATGTGTTCTACGCGCGGCCGGAGTTCTGCACCGACAACGGCGCGATGATCGCCTATGCCGGTTGCCAGCGCCTGCAGGCCGGGCAACATGAAAGCCTGGCGATCAGCGTGCAGGCACGTTGGCCGATGGAGCAGTTGTCACCGCTGTGAGGTGCAGCGTGGGCCGGGCGCATCGGGGGGTATTTAAAAATGCCGTTCGCGCCCGGCAAACAGGTCGCGTAAATTGCCCCGGTGGCGCCAGACGATCAGCAGCGTCAACACGCTCATCGGCAGCAGCGCTGCCGGTTCCTGCCAGGCCAGCAACGGCAGGGTGAGCGGGGTGGCGATCAATGCGGCCAGTGAGCTGGTGCGGGTCAGGTAGAACGTCAGCAGCCAGGCCAGCACGGCCAGCAACGCTGCCGGCGGGTAAATTCCCAGCAGCATGCCGGCTGCCGTCGCGACCCCTTTGCCGCCGCGAAAGCGGAAGTACAACGGAAACAGATGGCCCAGGACGGCGCACACGCCCACCCAGGCCTGCTGCTGCAGGGACAGGCCGGCAGCATTGGCGATCAGTACGGGCAAGAGGCCCTTGCAGACGTCGCCGAGCAACGTCAGGACGGCAAGTTTCTTGCCCGCCAGGCGCAACATATTGGTGGCGCCGGCATTGCCTGAGCCACTCATTCGCGGGTCGGGATTTCCCGTCAGGCGGCTGAGCAAAATGGCAAAGGACAGCGAGCCGAGCAGGTAGGCGAGAATCGCCAGTGACCAAAACATGCTAACTATTCCGGGCGAGGACGCCCTGATTCTAACGGGGCATCGCGCCCTTGTCGTGCTGCGGAGAAGAGTGCTTGGACAGAGTGTTTATCGAAGGCCTGGAAGTCGACACCGTGATCGGGGCCTACGACTGGGAGCGTGGCATTCGCCAATGTCTGCGCCTGGACCTGAGTTTTGCCTGGGACAATCGCCCGGCGGCTGCGGGTGACGACCTGACCCTGGCCCTGGATTACGCCAGCGTGTCCGCGCGTATCCAGGCCTTTGCCGAGCAGTCCCAGTACCAACTGGTGGAAACCTTCGCTGAGCGCCTGGCCGAAGTGCTGATGAGTGAATTCCAGATTCCCTGGCTGCACCTCAAGTTGACCAAGCCGGGAGCCGTGCCGGCTGCCAAGGGCGTGGGCGTGGAGATCGAGCGCGGATGTCGCTAACTCAGGTTTACCTTGGTCTCGGTAGCAATATCGAGCGCGAGCCGCGTTTGCATGCAGGCCTGGACGCCCTGGCGAGCTTTTTGACGGATATGCGCTGCTCGGCGGTGTTCGAAAGCCAGCCGGTGGGCATCAAGAGCGGGCCGTTCTTCAACCTGGTGGTGTCGGGCTATACCGACCTGCCGTTGATGGAGCTGGACCGTCGGCTCAAGTTCATCGAGGCCGATAACGGTCGCTATGCGCCAGACCGCAAGGGCCTGCCGCTGGACATCGACGTGCTGCTGTATGGCGAACTGGTGGGCAATTTCGATGGTTTGATCCTGCCGCGTGCGGAGATCCTGAAGAATGCGTTTGTGCTGTGGCCGCTGTCGTTGATGGCGCCGGAGCGTGTGCACCCTGAGGTCGGCAAGACCCTGGCTGAGCTGTGGCGCGATGCGCAAATTGACCAGGTGCTGGCCCCGGTCGCGTTTGAGTGGCAAGGCCAGCAACTGACGCCGAGCACACTCCTGTAGGAGTCCGGCCTGCCGGCGATAGCGACCCCGGATACGCGATCGCCGGCAAGCCGGACTGCTACAGGGCGTGGTGTTCCTTGTAGATTTTTAATGCCTTGAGCCGTTCGCGCTTGAGTGCCTCGCCCAACTCCTGGCCTTTGAAACCCTTCTCCAGCAAGGGCGCGACTGCCACTTCACGCGCGACCTTGGCCGCGCCGCGCAAATAATCCGCCTGTGGATAACTTCTTTGCTCCAGGCCTTTACGGCCTCGCGCGTCCATCTCACAACTCACGACAAACTCTTCAAAGCGCTGCGGCCGCCGGTAGACATCGAAACTCTGCAGCAAATCCAGGAGTGTCGAGGCTTTGAGCTCCAGGGCGCGATGGCCATGGGTGTGATACTGGCCGACCAGCAGGGCCAATTCCTGGCAGTCCCGGGGCACCTTGAAGCGCTCGTTGACCGCCTTGATCAGCTTCAAGCCCCGGTGTTCGTGGGCAATATGTTGTGGCAACTTATCCACAGGCGTTAATCCCTTGCCCAGGTCATGCAGCAGGCAGGCCCAGCGCACGGTCAGCGGCTGTTGGTGCAAGGCAGCCTGCTGCAGCACGCTCAAGGTGTGTACGCCGGTGTCGATCTCGGGATGATGGGCTGCGGGCTGTGGCACGCCGAACAGTGCATCCACTTCCGGCATCAATGTTTTCAGCGCGTTGCAGTCGCGTAGGACCTGGATAAAGACCTGTGGCTGATCTTCCATCAGTGCGCGGGAGATTTCTTTCCAGCTGCGCTCTGGCGTGAGGGCCTCCAGTTCACCGGATTCGCTGAGCTGGCGCATCAGTTCCAGCGTCTCGGGTGCGACGGTGAAGCCCAGGTGTGCATAGCGCGCGGCAAAGCGGGCAACACGCAGGACACGCAGGGGATCTTCGGCGAACGCGGGGGAAACGTGGCGCAAGACGCGCGCTTCAAGGTCGCGCTGGCCGTGGTAAGGGTCGGTCAGGCTGCCGTCGTCGTCTTCGGCCATGGCGTTGATGGTCAGGTCGCGGCGGATCAGGTCTTCTTCCAGCGTGACCTCGGGGCTGGCGTGGAATACAAAACCACCATACCCCCTGCCGCTCTTGCGTTCAGTGCGGGCCAGGGCGTATTCATCGCCGTTTTTCGGGTCCAGGAATACCGGGAAGTCAGCACCCACCGGCTTGTAGCCCTTGGCGAGCATCTCTTCGGTCGTTGCACCGACGACGACACGGTCGATATCGGTGACCTCGATGCCCAGCAGGCGGTCCCGTACGGCGCCGCCGACTTTGTAGATTTTCATGAAAAAGCCTCCATTAGCGGCACAGGATACCGCCTGTGCCTGACCAATGGAGGCTTTGCTGTTTCAGAGATGAACGACGGCCAGGTCCAGGCGGCCGTAGTCGTTGTCGTTGTGATCGCTGCGCGGCGGCACGTGGTGGGTCTTCATCACCTGATCGCCCTGCAGGGTCTCCAGGTGGATGTCGAACCCCCACAGCCGGTGCAGGTGCTTGAGCACTTCCTCGGTGGATTCACCCAGCGGTTTGCGGTCGTGCTGCTGATGACGCAGGGTCAGCGAGCGGTCGCCACGTACGTCGATGCTGTAGATCTGCACGTTGGGTTCACGGTTGCCCAGGTTGTACTGCGCCGCCAGGGTTTCGCGGATGACGCGATACCCGGGTTCGTCATGGATAGCTGGCACCACCAGGTCATCCTTGAGGTCGTCATCCAGAATACTGAACAGCTTGAGATCGCGAATAACCTGAGGCGACAGGTACTGCAGGATGAAACTCTCGTCCTTGAAGCTGCTCATGGCGAACTTGATCGTCGAGAGCCAGTCACTGCCGGCGATCTCCGGGAACCAGCGGCGATCCTCCTCGGTGGGGTGTTCGCACATGCGCCGGATGTCGCGGTACATGGCAAACCCCAGGGCATACGGGTTGATGCCGCTGTAGTACGGGCTGTCAAAGCCCGGCTGGAACACCACGCTGGTGTGGGACGTGAGGAACTCCATCATGAAGCCGTCAGTGACCAGGCCTTCGTCGTACAGGTCGTTCATCAAGGTGTAGTGCCAGAACGTCGCCCAGCCTTCGTTCATTACCTGGGTCTGGCGCTGTGGATAAAAATACTGGGCGATCTTGCGCACGATACGCACGATTTCCCGTTGCCATGGCTCCAGCAGCGGCGCGTGTTTTTCCAGGAAGTACAGGATGTTTTCCTGAGGTTCGGCGGGAAAGCGTGCATTGTCCTTGTCGTTGTTTTTGCCGGCCTTTTTAGGAATGGTGCGCCACAGGTCATTGATCTGCTTCTGCAGATGCTCCTCGCGCTCCTTCTGGCGCAGGCGTTCTTCCTCGGCGGAAATCGGATAAGGGCGTTTGTAGCGGTCAACACCGTAGTTCATCAGGGCGTGGCAGGAGTCGAGCAGGTCTTCCACCGCGTCGATGCCGTGGCGTTCCTCACACTGCATGATGTACTGCTTGGCAAATACCAGGTAATCGATGATCGAGCTGGCGTCGGTCCACGTGCGGAACAGGTAGTTGCCCTTGAAGAAGCTGTTGTGGCCGTAGCAGGCGTGTGCCACCACCAACGCCTGCATGCAGATGGTGTTTTCTTCCATCAGGTAGGCGATGCACGGGTCGGAGTTGATCACGATCTCGTAGGCAAGGCCCATCTGCCCGCGGGTGTAGGACTTCTCGGTGCTGAGGAAGTGTTTGCCGTAGGACCAATGGTGGTAACCCAGGGGCATGCCGACAGAGGCGTAGGCATCCATCATCTGTTCGGCGGTGATCACTTCGATCTGGTTGGGGTAGGTATCCAGGGCATAACCCGCCGCGATGCGGCTGATTTCCCGGTCATAGGCCTGGATCAGTTCGAAGGTCCATTCAGACCCCGTGGAAATGGGTTGGCGCTTATGCTCTTTTTTGGCGGTCATGTCACTAACCTGCGCTGGAAGAGTTCACGGAAGACCGGGTAGATATCGCCGGCCGAGACCAGTTGCTGTTGCGCGAATGTATCGGCAAAGGCTTCGCCGATGCGCTCGTATTCGAACCACAGGGCCTGGTGCTCACGGGGGGTGATCTCGACGTACGTGTAGTACTGCACGAACGGCATGATCTGGTTGATCAGGATGTCGCGGCAGATCGGTGAATCGTCGTTCCAGTTGTCGCCGTCGGAAGCCTGGGCGGCGTAGATGTTCCACTCGTTGGCCGGGTAGCGTTCGGCCATGATCTCCTGCATCAGCTTCAGGGCGCTGGAGACGATGGTGCCGCCGGTTTCCCGTGAGTAGAAGAACTCCTCCTCGTCGACTTCCCGGGCGCTGGTGTGATGACGGATAAACACTACGTCGATCTTGTCGTAGTTCCGCTTCAGGAACAGGTACAGCAGGATGAAGAACCGCTTGGCGATGTCCTTGGTGGCCTGGGTCATGGAGCCGGACACGTCCATCAGGCAGAACATCACGGCCTTGGAACTGGGGTTGGGCTGCTTGACCAGCAGGTTGTACTTGAGGTCAAAGGTGTCGAGAAACGGCACGCGATGGATACGCGCACTGAGTTTTTCGATTTCCGCTTCCATTTCCTGAATATCGCCGAAGTTGTCCGGTTCTTCGCGTTTCAAGCGTGCCAGTTCTTCCTTGGCTTCCTTCAGTTTGGCGCGGCTGCTGCCGGACAGGGCGATACGCCGGGCGTGGGCCGAGCGCAGGGTACGAATGATGTTGATCCGGGACGGGTTGCCCTCGTTGCTGATCCCGGCGCGTACGGTCTTGTAGGTATCGGTGCCGGTCAGGTTGCGCTTGACCAGGTTGGGCAGCTCCAGGTCCTCGAACATGAACTCGAGGAACTCTTCCTGGGTGATCTGGAACACGAACTCATCCATGCCTTCGCCGGAATTGCCGGCCTTGCCCGGGCCCTTGCCGCCGCCACCGCCTTGGGGGCGCTGGATATGTTCGCCGGTGGTGAATTCCTTGTTGCCGGGATGCACGACGGTCTGTTTGCCGCCCCGGCCATGGTGAAGTACTGGTTCGTCGATGTCCCTTCCGGGAATGCTGATCTGTTCGCCATGCTCCATGTCGGTGATGGAGCGGCGGCTGACGGCCTCTTCAACGGCCTTTTTGATGTGGTCACGGTAACGCCGCAGGAAACGCTGGCGGTTTACCGTGCTCTTGTTCTTGCCATTGAGGCGTCGGTCGATCACATAGCTCATGGGGAGCCCTCCGGGCAGCTTCACGTTACAAGCTTCAAGCCGCGAGCTGGAAGCTTAGAGACAAGCGGTCAGCTGCCAGGCCAAAGACCTGGCAGCGCACGCCTGCCGCTGCCTTACTGCGATTTACGAACTCGCAGGTACCACTCGGAGAGCAGCCGTACCTGTTTGTCGGTGTAGCCACGCTCGACCATTCGTGTGACGAAGTCGTTGTGTTTTTGCTGATCCTCCTTGCTGGCCTTGGCATTGAAGCTGATGACCGGCAGCAGATCCTCGGTGTTGGAGAACATTTTCTTCTCGATGACCACCCGCAGCTTCTCGTAGCTGAGCCAGGTGGGGTTCTTGCCGTTGTTGTTGGCGCGGGCGCGCAACACGAAGTTGACGATCTCGTTGCGGAAATCCTTCGGATTGCTGATGCCGGCGGGTTTTTCGATTTTTTCCAGTTCCTCGTTGAGGGCCACGCGGTTGAGGATTTCGCCGGTTTCCGGATCGCGGTATTCCTGGTCCTGGATCCAGAAGTCGGCGTACAGCACGTAGCGGTCGAAAATGTTCTGGCCGTATTCGCTGTAGGACTCCAGGTAAGCCGTCTGGATTTCCTTGCCAATGAACTCGATGTAGCGCGGTGCCAGGTATTCCTTGAGGAAGCGCAGGTAGCGCTCGCGGGTTTCGGCCTGGAATTGTTCCTGTTCGATCTGCTGCTCCAGCACATACAGCAAGTGCACCGGGTTGGCGGCAATCTCATGGGGGTCGAAGTTGAAGACCTTGGACAGGATCTTGAACGCGAAACGTGTCGACAGGCCGTTCATGCCCTCATCCACACCTGCCGTGTCGCGGTATTCCTGGATCGACTTGGCCTTGGGATCGGTGTCCTTGAGGTTTTCGCCGTCGTATACGCGCATCTTCGAATAGATATTCGAGTTCTCCGGCTCCTTGAGGCGCGACAGCACGGTGAACTGGGCGAGCATCTTCAGGGTGTCGGGTGCGCAATGCGCCTTGGCCAGGGAGCTGTTGAACAGCAGCTTGTCGTAGATCTTGATCTCATCGCTGACGCGCAGGCAGTACGGCACCTTGACGATATAGATCCGGTCGATGAAGGCCTCGTTGTTCTTGTTGTTGCGGAAGGTGTGCCATTCCGATTCGTTGGAGTGGGCCAGCAGGATCCCGGTAAACGGAATCGCGCCGAGGCCTTCAGTACTGTTGTAGTTGCCTTCCTGGGTGGCGGTGAGCAATGGGTGCAGCACCTTGATCGGCGCCTTGAACATCTCCACGAACTCCATCAGGCCCTGGTTGGCCCGGCACAGTGCGCCCGAGTAGCTATAGGCGTCGGCGTCGTTCTGTGGGAATTCTTCCAGTTTGCGGATATCGACCTTGCCGACCAGCGCCGAGATGTCCTGGTTGTTCTCGTCGCCAGGTTCGGTCTTGGCCACGCCGATCTGGTTGAGGATCGATGGGTAGAGTTTCACGACGCGGAACTGGCTGATGTCGCCGCCGAACTCGGCCAGGCGCTTGGTGGCCCAGGGCGACATGATGGTGTTGAGGTAGCGGCGTGGGATGCCGAAGTCTTCTTCGAGGATCGCGCCATCTTCCGTGGCGTTGAACAGGCCCAGGGGCGACTCGAAGACCGGTGAGCCCTTGATGGCGTAAAAGGGCACCTTCTCGATCAGTTGTTTGAGTTTTTCGGCCAGGGACGATTTACCGCCGCCGACGGGGCCGAGCAGGTAGAGGATCTGTTTCTTCTCCTCCAGGCCTTGGGCGGCGTGGCGGAAGTAGGAGACGATCTGGTCTATGCATTCCTCCATGCCGTGGAAGTCTTCAAATGCCGGATAGCGGCGGATCACCTTGTTGGAGAATATTCGCGACAGGCGCGAATTGTTGGCGGTTTCCACCAGCTCCGGCTCGCCTATCGCCAAGAGCAGGCGCTCGGCGGCAGACGCGTAGGTGCTGCGATCCTGTTTGCACAGCTCGAGATACTCTTGAAGCGTGAGTTCTTCCTGCTGTGTGGATGCGAAGCGTTGTTGGAAGTGGCTGAAAATACTCATGACGTCGTCACCTCGCTCGATACGTGGAGCCGACGCCGGATCAATCAGTCGATGCTGGCAGTCATTGACGAACGCCAATGGCCGTTTTCCCCCCAGAACACCCTGAAACGCTACCGATGACCCGCACGCCGGTGTACCGGCTCTCCCCTGATTCGGATGGCCTGCGCTTAAGGATAGTTCGGAATCGGAGAGGTCAAGGCGCGATGCGCAATTAGTTTGGCTGCGCCGTTCGTCAGAAGCGGCGCGAGCCCAAGCGTCACGCGGGGTAGCGGGGTGTGAAAAAAATTATTGCGAATCCCCTGAAGCAATTTCTGCAGGATACGTCGTACGCCACAGCTCAAAGCCACCGTCCAGGCTGTAGACGTCAGAGAAGCCCTGGCTGACCAGATAGGCGGCCGCGCTCTGGCTGGAGTTGCCGTGGTAGCAGGCCACGATCAGCGGCGCGTCGAGGTCGGCGGCACGGATGAAATCGGCGATGTTGACGTTGTCCAGGTGCTGGGCACCGGTGATGTGACCTGCCACATACGTCGGCTGGTCACGGATGTCGACCACCACGGCACCTTGCTCGCGCAGGGCCTGGGCTTGTTCGGGAGGGATACGTTTGAATTCGCTCATGGCGGGCTCCTTGGGCATGGCGGCTGCGTCTAGCGCTTGGCGGCAGCCGGCAGTGTAACGGGAAGGGTGGATTGACACTGGCAGCCGTGGCGCTCACCGGTGTCGATGTTCATCAGGGTCATGGTGCCGCCCCACACACAGCCGGTGTCGAGGGCGAACACGCCGGGCTCGTCGCATTTACCCTCAAGGGCCGCCCAGTGACCGAAGACGATCTGCGTGTCGCGGGTCTTGCGCTCTTTATGGGCGAACCAGGGCTTGTAGCCGGGCAGCGCGGTGTCGGCGCCTTCCTTGCTCTTGAGGTCCAGCTTGCCCTCGGCGGTGCAGAAGCGCATGCGGGTGAAGTAGTTGGTGATGACCCGCAGGCGGGTCACGCCGGTAAGGTCGTTGTCCCACTTCACTGGCTCATTGCCGTACATGCCGTCGAGGTAGGTGGTGTAGAGGGTGTCATCAGCCAGCGCGGTCTCGACTTCGGCGGCGCACTTGAGGGCTTTCTTCAACGTCCACTGCGGCGGGATGCCAGCATGCACCATGGCCATGTTGCGGCCTTCGTCGTAATGCATGAGTTTTTGCCGACGCAGCCAGTCGAGCAATTCGGCCCGATCCGGGGCTTCGAGGATTTCGCGCAGGGTGTCGCCCTTTTTCAGGCGTTCGATGTTATTGCCGGCCGCCAGCAAGTGCAGATCGTGGTTGCCGAGTACGCACACCAGCGAGTCGCGCAGGCTATAGAGGTAGCGCAGCGTCTCCAGCGATTGCGGGCCACGATTGACCAGGTCACCCACCAGCCACAGGCGATCGTGCGACGGGTCGAAGGCGACGCGTTCGAGCAGGCACTTGAGGGGCTCCAGGCAGCCTTGCAGGTCACCGACCGCGTACGTCGCCATCAGTGCAGGGCTCCCGGCACGGCGAGGCGAAAGGGCGCAATAACGGCGTCGAACAGTTGGCCGTCGGTGGCTTTCATCTGATAGGAGCCTTGCATGGTGCCGACCTTGGAGGTCATCACCGTGCCGCTGCTGTAGGTGTGGCTGGCGCCAATGTCGATCAACGGTTGCTGGCCGACCACCCCGGCGCCGCGCACTTCCTCGACCTGGCCGTCACCGTCGGTGATCACCCAGTGGCGTGACAGCAGCTTGGCCGGCACCAGCCCGTTGTTTTTCACCGTGATGGTGTAGGCAAAGGCGAAGCGGTTCTGTTCAGGTTGCGATTGGTCCGCCAGGAAGCGGGTGACGACGCTGACGTCGATCTGGTAGCGAGGATCGGACATGCAAGAGGCCTTAAAAGCAAAAGCGGAGGACAGCAGATGCGGATCAGTCTAGGCCAATAGGTGGGCACTAGGCCAGACATGCCGTCTGGCCAGTGGGCACGCCCTTGTCAGAGCCGGCATGTTGGCGATAGCGAGGTTGAGTGCGCCATCGCCGGCAAGCCGGCTGCTACGGGGTTATTCGACGGCGGGGGCGGGCTGAATGGCAAGCTGGTCCGCCAGGCGCACGAACGCCGCCAGATCCAGTTGCTCGGGGCGCAGGCTACCGTCGACGCCGGCGGCTTCGATTTCGGCGTTGCTCAGCAGCGCCTTGAGCGTGTTGCGCAGGGTCTTGCGGCGTTGGTTGAACGCTTCGCGCACCACGCGCTCGAGCAGCTTGTGATCCTTGGCCGGGTGCGGCAGCACGGCGTGCGGCACCAGGCGCACGATGGCTGAGTCAACCTTCGGCGGTGGATTGAACGCACCTGGGCCGACGTTGAACAGATGTTCCACGCGGCAGTGGTACTGGACCATGATCGACAGGCGGCCCCAATCACCACCACCAGGCCCTGCAGCCAGGCGTTCGACCACTTCTTTTTGCAGCATGAAGTGCATGTCGCGGATGATCCCGGCGTTGTTCAGCAGGTGGAAAATCAGCGGTGTGGAGATGTTGTACGGCAGGTTGCCGACTACGCGCAGGCTGTTGGGCGCGGCATTGAGGGTGTTGAAGTCGAACTTCAGTGCGTCGCCCTGGTGCAGATTGAAGTTGGACTTGCCGGCGAACTGCTGGTTGAGGATCGGGATCAGGTCCTTGTCCAGCTCCACCACGTCCAGTTGGCCGCCGCTGGCCAACAGGCCTTGGGTCAGTGCGCCCTGGCCCGGGCCGATTTCCAGCAGGCGGTCTTCGGGCTTGGCATGGATGGAGCGCAGGATGCGGTCGATCACGCCAGCGTCGTGCAGGAAGTTTTGCCCGAAGCGCTTGCGCGCCCGGTGTTGGTAATGCTCAGTCATATACGGGTCTCGGCCATCTGATAGGCGGTTTCCAGGGCCACGTGTAGGCTGCCGGTATCGATCTTGCCGCTGCCTGCCAGGTCCAGGGCGGTGCCATGGTCGACGGAGGTGCGGATGATCGGCAGGCCCAGTGTCACGTTGACTGCGGCGCCGAAGCCTTTGTATTTCAGCACGGGCAGCCCCTGGTCATGGTACATCGCCAGCACTGCATCGCAGTGCTCCAGATATTTGGGGGTAAACAGAGTGTCTGCAGGCAACGGGCCGCGCAGGTCCATGCCTTCTTGGCGCAGACGCTCCAGGGTTGGTTCGATGATGTCGATTTCTTCATGGCCCAAATGGCCGCCTTCGCCGGCGTGGGGGTTGAGCCCGCAGACCAGGATGCGCGGTTGGGCAATGCCGAATTTATGTTGCAGGTCGGCGTGCAGGATGCGTGTTACGCGTTCGACACGTTCAACGGTGATGGCGTCGGCGATCTCGCGCAGTGGCAGGTGCGTGGTCACCAGGGCGACCCGCAGGCCGCGCGTGGCCAGCATCATCACGACTTGTTCGGTGTGCGTCAGCTCGGCAAGGAATTCGGTGTGGCCGGAAAAGGCGATACCGGATTCGTTGATCACGCCCTTGTGCACCGGCGCGGTGATCATGCCGGCGAAGTCGCCGTCGATGCAGCCCTGGCCAGCACGTGTCAGGGTTTGCAGGACAAAGGCCGCATTGGCCTTGTTCAGCTGCCCGGCCACAACCTTGGCTGCAAGCGGGGTGTCCCACACGTACAGGCTGCCGGCAGGAGCAGGCAGGTCAGGCCAGTTGCCCGGCGCCACGTCCAGCAGATTGACAGCCACACCCAGCTGCGCGGCCCGCTCAAGGAGCAGGTCACGGCTGGTAATGGCAATCAGGGGGTGTGGCTGGGGTTGCGAGGCGAGCAGCAGGCACAGGTCTGGACCAATGCCGGCCGGCTCGCCGGGTGTCACCGCGAAACGCTGGGGTTTCACTGGGCTGCCTGGTCGGTGCCTGTTTGCTCGGCGCCTGGCAGCTTGTTCTCTACATAAGCTTCGTCACGGATCTGACGCAGCCAGGTTTGCAGCTCTTCGTCGTATTTGCGGTTACGCAGTACGTTCAGTGCTTGTTGCTCGCGGGCCTGACTGGTGTTGTCGGTGGCGCGACGGCCAAGGACTTCCAGTACGTGCCAGCCATATTGGGTCTTGAACGGCTTGGACAGCACGCCTTGTGGCGTTTCGGCCATCACCTGCTGGAACTCCGGCACCAGGGCCTTCGGGTCGATCCAGTTCAAGTCGCCGCCGTTGAGGGCAGAACCCGGGTCTTCCGAGAAGCTCTTGGCCAGGGTGGCGAAGTCTTCACCGCTTTCGATGCGGTCATAGATCTTCTGGGCCAGTTCCTTGGTTTGCGCTTCGCTGCGGATTTCACTTGGTTTGACCAGGATATGACGAACATGCACTTCGTCTTTCAGCGAGGTCTCGCCGCCACGTTTTTCCAGGAGCTTGAGGATGATGAAGCCACCCGGCGTGCGTGCAGGCTGGGTGATGCCACCGACTTCCATCGCGCTCAGCTCGCGGTCGAACGGAGGTGGCAATTGAGCAGCTTTACGCCAGCCCATATCACCGCCTTCGAGGGCGTTGTCGCTGCCCGACTGGGCGATCGCCATTTGGGCGAAGTCGGCACCGGCCTTCAGGCGATCATAGATAGCCTGGGTCTTGGCCGCGGCGGCATTCAACTGCTCGGATGTGGCGCTGTCAGGCGTGGCGATCAGGATGTTGGCCAGGTGCAGCTCTTCGGACAGCTGCATCTTGCCCAGGTCAGACGCCAGGAAGTTCTTCACTTCCTGCTCGGACACCTGAACGCGTTCGGCCACACGACGCTGGCGCACACGGCTGATGATCATTTCACGACGGATCTGGTCACGGGCGTCCTCATAGGACAAACCATCGTGGGCCAGGGCCGCGCGGAACTGGTCAATGCTCATGTTGTTGCGCTGGGCAATGGTGCCCACGGCCTGGTTCAGTTCTTCATCCGAAATACGGATGCCGGAACGGTCGCCGATCTGCAGTTGCAGGTTCTCGACGATCAGGCGCTCAAGCACCTGCTGGTCCAGGACGCTGGTAGGCGGCACGCCACCGCCACGCTTGGCGATGGTTTGCTGGACTTCCTTGACGCGCTGGTCCAGTTGGCTCTGCATGATCACGTCGTTATCGACGATGGCCACTACTTTATCCAGTTCTTGAACCGCAGCGTGAGCCGATGCGGTACCCAGGAACAGCGCGCCCAGCACTAGCGGGCGCAGACAATCAGAAAGCTTGGTCTTCACGTTCACGATAACCTTCAATGCCTTTGTCGAGGAAGCTCTCTACCTTGGCGCCGGTCAGGCCGCCGAGTCCTTTGAGGACGATTTGCAGGAAGAGCCCGTGGTCACCCTTTTCGTTAAGCGGGGCGATCTGGCTGTATTCGTCGTTGGAAACCCAGTAACGGTTGATCAAGCGCAGTTTCCAGCAGCAGTTGTCGTACTCGAAACCACCGAAGGCTTCCAGGGTACGGTTGCGAGCGTAGTCATACTGCCAGCGGGTGATCAGGTTCCACTGTGGAATGATCGGCCACATCATCGAGAAGTCGTGTTGCTGGATTTTGTAGTAATCCTTCACGAAGTTCGGATCGCCTGGCTGGCCATAGTCACCACCGAACTGCCATTTGCCGGTCAGCTGGTTGTAGACGACCTGGTCGTTACGATAGCGATAGCCGACATTGATGATCTTGTTCGGGTTGTCTTCCGGCTGGTAGTGGAGCATCGCGCTGCCGGAACGAGGACTGTGATTCTCGGTGTCCCAGTTGTAGTCGGCAGTGGCGCGCCAGTCGCGGTTGAAGCGGAACTCGTAGTCCAGGGCGATTGGCGAGACATCGGACTGTGCATCGGCACGGTCGGAAGCCAGGATGCCCGGCAGTTGCACTTCACGATCCTTGAAGTACAGCGCCTGGCCCACGGATACGCGCTGACGCTCGAAGCCGTTGTCTTCGATCCAGCGGCTGGTCAAGCCCAGGGACAGCTTGTTCTCGTCGCCGATACGGTCGGAGCCGCTGAAGCGGTTGTCGCGGAACAGCGACGCGTAGCTGAACGAGTACTCGCTGGTGTCAAACACCGGGATATCGCTCTGGTCCTTGTTCGGTACGTATAGGTAGAACGCACGCGGCTCAAGGGTCTGGCGATAGTCTTTGCCGAACCAGTTGGTGTTGCGATCGAAGTACAGGCCGCTGTCGATGCTGGCCACCGGAAGCGCACGGTCCTGGGAGCTCTTGAAGGTGCCGCCCGCGTACGGGTTGGCAGCGGTGGCTGCAGCCTGATCAGCAACGATCTGGTTCTTGCCGATGTTGTCCAGGTCCAGGTCGTACTTGGTGTAGACGTACTTGAGCTTCGGCGTCACGAAGCCGTAGGTCCAGTTCATCGGGTATTCGACAGCTGGCGCTACGTTCAGGCGAGTACCGTTTGCACGGGTCAGGCCACGAACATAGGTGTCCAGGCGCGGTTCAATCTCGCCGTTTTCGTTGGTGAAGCTACCGTTTTCCAGGTCGCGGTCGAAGCGGACGGCTTCGGTCTCGTAGCTGAAGTTCAAGCCACCTGGATGGTACGGCAGGGTACCGTTGAAGGTGATCTGCGGCAGGCGGTCATACGGGGTGACCTGGGAAATCGTGGCCAGCTGGTAGGCCTGCAGGTTCAGACGTGCCTGGAAGGTGTCGCCGCGATAAGTGACGGAACCCTGCTGGTTGACGTAGTCCTGGCTCTCGACACCTTCCTGGTAGGACTTGAGGTCCTGGAAGTAGTAAGGGTCGCTGATCGTGGTGTAGTCGACCTGGGTCAGTACACGCGAATCCAGCCCGCCCTTGTGTTGCCAGTTGAGCATGTAGCGGGTTTTTTCGTAATCGGTCTGGCGCTTGCGTTCGTCGTTGTCGTCGTTCAGGTACGCGCCGCCGACCTGGCCTTCGCTGGACTTGGTGAGGTAGCGGAACTCGCCTTCCATCATCAGGCCGCGCTTGGTCATGTATTGCGGGTACAACGTGGCGTCATAGTTGGGCGCCAGGTTGAAGTAGTACGGCGTTACCAAGGTAAAGCCGGTTTCGCTGCCGCTGCTGAAGCTTGGTGGCAGGAAGCCGGATTGACGACGGTCGTCGATCGGGAAATAGATGTACGGGGTGTACAGGATCGGAATGTTCTTGACCCGCAACGTCGCGTTGGTAGCCGTACCGAAACCGGTGGCCGGGTTCAACGTGATGTTGTTGCCCTTGAGCTGCCAGGCGTTGCTGTCTGGCTCGCACGTGGTGTACGTACCGTCCTTGAGACGGATGATCGCGTTTTCGGCACGCTTGGCGTACAGCGCGTTGCCGCGGATGCGCGACTTGTGCAGCACGTACTCGGCGTTGTCGATCTGCGCCGCGCCGGTGTCCAGCTGGACCTCGGCGTGGTCGCCGACGATCAGGGCACCGTTGTCGCGCATGCGCACATTGCCGTTCAGCTCGCCGCGGTTTTCAGCCTGGTACAGGCTGGCTTCCTCGGACTCCAGCTGCATGCTGCCCTGGCGCATGACGACGTCACCGGCCAGGGTTGCGACCTGTTGTTCCTGCTCGTAGCGAGAGGCCTTGGCACCGATGAAGGTGGGTGCATCGCTCTTGTTCGTCTTGTCGTTCATGCCAGGACGAATCGGCTCGATGTAAGCACCGCCGCAGTAAGGACCGGTTTCGGCCAACTGGGCTGCGGTCAGCTTGTCGCGCGGTACCCAGTCCAGGTGGCTGTAGTCGGCGCTGCGCGAACGCAGGCCACGGCCCTTGGCTTCGGTAACCAGTGCGGTCTTAGGCTCGGCATCGGCTTTGCCACCGGTATCGGCCTGAGCCGTACTGTTGGCCGAGCTGACGGCAGCGCCGTCATGCACCGGGCGCGGTGGTAGAGGGGCAGCGGCGGTTTTCGGCGCGCAATCCCAGGCACCCGAAGCAGAGACTGAGCAGTCATACTGTTCCGCGGCGACCACGAATGAGGTGGCGAAGGGTTGCATGGCCAGCAGACTGCCGGTTACCAGCAACGGAAATTTTCTACGAAACGCGGGGGATTTCAATGCCATCTTATTAGTCCGGGCTTCCTGCGTGCCATCTGCCCGCGGTGTGGGCCGCACGCCTCTCGATGGTCTGAAAAAGATGCGTGATAATAAAGCATGACCCGCTTGACGGCTAGCGCCGTCGGAGACCCTTGTAATGCCCGAGCAAGATCTACGTTTACAACAGCTGGAAGTCTGGCTGGATGAGCAGTTGCCGATCCTTTTCAACGCTCAAAGCTGGGGTGCCGTACCCCCGGCCACATTGACCGCGGCCAGCAGCGACGCGAGTTTCAGGCGGTATTTCCGGTGGGAAGGGGGTGGTCGCACGTTCGTCGTGATGGACGCTCCACCCCCCCAGGAAAACTGCAAACCTTTCGTCGATATCGCTCATTTGCTCGCGAAGTCCGGCATAAATGTTCCAAAAATTTATGCAGAAGATTTGTCGCGAGGCTTTCTTTTACTCAATGACCTGGGCAGAAAAACCTACCTGGACGTCATTGACGAGCAAAACGCCGATCGATTGTTCGCCGATGCCATCGATGCATTGCTGGCCTTTCAGCAGTTGCCGATGGATGCGCCGTTGCCCAGCTACGATGTCGCCTTGCTGCGCCGCGAGCTGGAATTGTTTCCGGAGTGGTACGTGCGCAGGCACCTGGGTATCGAGTTCGATACACAGCAGCAAGCGCTCTGGCAGCGTGTCAGTGATCGGCTGATCGACAGCGCCCTGGCGCAGCCCAAAGTGTTGGTGCACCGCGACTATATGCCACGCAACCTGATGATCAGCGAGCCGAACCCCGGCGTGCTGGATTTCCAGGACGCGGTCTACGGCCCGGTCACCTACGACATCACCTGCCTGTTCAAGGATGCTTTCCTCAGTTGGCCCCAGGCCCGCGTACGGGAATGGCAACGCGGCTATTGGCAGCGCGCGGGGCAGGCCGGCATTGCGGTGCAGGCGGATTTCGACGAGTTCCTGCGCGCCAGCGACCTGATGGGCGTCCAGCGTCACCTCAAGGTTATCGGCATCTTCGCGCGCATTTGCCATCGCGACGGCAAGCCCCGCTACCTGGCCGACGTGCCGCGCTTCTTTGCTTATATAGAAGCAGTGCTAGCCGAACGTGCCGAGTTGAGCGAACTGGCTGAGTTGCTGACCAGCCTGCGCCAGCCCGCCGAGGCCAGCGTATGAAGGCGATGATCCTGGCGGCGGGCAAAGGCGAGCGCATGCGCCCGCTCACCTTGCACACGCCCAAGCCGCTGGTGCAGGCCGGTGGCAAGCGCCTGATCGAGTATCACCTGGAGGCGCTGGCCAAGGCCGGCTTCACCGATATCGTGATCAACCATGCCTGGCTGGGCCAGCAGATCGAAAGCTACCTGGGCGACGGCGCACAATTTGGCTTGCGCATCCGCTACTCCCCGGAAGGCGAGCCGCTGGAAACCGGCGGCGGGATTTTCCAGGCTTTGCCGCTGCTGGGGGATGAGCCCTTCCTGGTGGTCAATGGGGATATCTGGACCGACTACGACTTCACCCGGCTGCGCCAACCGCTGCAGGGCCTGGCGCATCTGGTGATGGTCGACAACCCGGCGCATCACCCCTCGGGCGGTGATTTCTACCTTGATCAAGGCGTGCTTCATGATGCGGCGTCCGGTGCCGATAACCTGACCTTCAGTGGCATTTCAGTGCTCGACCCGAAATTGTTCGCGGGTTGCAGTGCCGGTGCCTTCAAGCTGGCGCCGCTGCTGCGCGCGGCGATGGCCAAAGGTTTGGTGACGGGGGAACACATGGAGGGACGCTGGATTGATGTCGGCACGCTGGAGCGCCTGGCGCAAGTCGAAACCCTGCTGACAGCGGGGCAGTAGCATGTTGTGGCCAGGGACGCTGATCGGCGCCGGGGCTGGCTTTGCCATTGCCAGCATTCCGGGGGCCTTGTTGGGTGCGCTGTTGGGGCAGGCGCTGGACCGCCGCCTGCAACTGCAAAGCTGGGCACAGTTGCGTGAGCGCCTGGGCGGGCGCCCGGCGTTGCGCAATGATGAATTATTGTTCGTGCTGCTGGGGCGCCTGGCCAAGAGCAATGGTCGCGTGGTGGACGGGCATATCCAGCAGGCGCGCCAGGAGATGCGTTCGCTGGACATGACCGACTCGGCCCAGCGCCGGGCGATCGCGGCGTTCAATCGCGGCAAATCCGGGTCTGACCGTGTGCGCACCTACCTGCGTGTGCTCAAGGCTCAGCCGCATGCGGCCGAAGGTGTGTTGCGTGCGTGCTGGCGGATGGTCTGGGCGGACGGCCGGGCGGATGACGCCGAGCGTGACCTGATCGACCTGTGGGGCAAGTGGCTGGGCTGGACGCCGCAGCAACTGCAGGCACTGGCCGCGGACTACACGCCGGAGCGCAAGCCGTTGGTCAATCGCGGTGGCAGTTATCAGGACGCGCTGCGTTTGCTTGGCGTGACCTCCACCAGCGAGCCGTCGGTGATCAAGCGCGCCTACCGCCGCCTGCTCAGTCGCCACCACCCGGACAAGATTGCCGGCAGTGGCGCAACCCCCGCGCAAGTGCGTGAGGCCACCGAGCGCACCCGCGAATTGCACAGCGCCTATGCGTTGATTCGCGAGCGCCGGGATTTCCGTTAAGTCACGCGATGTGAGTGTGACAACCCTATTGTGAGAGCGAGCAAGCCTGCTCCCACAGGAGGTCTGCGGCTTTCCTGAAAGTCGGGGTTAGTCGCTGCTTGCCTGCGGGCTCAGCCAGCCGCGAATCCGCCGATACAACTGCTCCTGCTCGGCCGCGCTGTTGCCGGGCAGGGTCTTCAATGTCACTTGCTTATACCCTTCATTCTTCAAGCGCTTGGCCGCCTGCGCACGGGCCAGGGCGTTTTTGCGTGCCTGGGCGGTGTCTTGATAGAAGACATCGGCGGTCGGCAGTTTCAGGCCGGGAGCCAACTGCTCGACGTCCGGTTGGCGACCGGTGGGCGTCTGCGCCGCGACCATGACAAATTTCTGTACCTGGGACGGCTGCTTCTCGCTCAAGTAACGCGCGGCCCACCAGGCCCCGGTGCCATGACCGACCAGCGCCACACTGCGTGCGCCCTGGGCCTGGGCGAAGGCCACGGCGGCATCGATGCGCGCGAAGATGCGTGAGGCGTCGGTCTTGTCTTGCTCGTCGGCGCCGGGTACCACGGCCGGGTCAGTGCCTTCGGCTTCGGCACTGGCGGCCTGTTCGATGGGTTTGTCGGCGGTGCTCGCGTCTTTGCTGCTGGTGTCGACAGTGGCCTTGGACGCCTCCATGACGCGCGGCGGCAGCGTGTCCATGCTGGTGTCCGGCAACGACAGGCTGAGACTGCCCCATCCGGCATCCGGAAACTTGCGCCGCAACGGGCCGATTGCTTGCGGCCAGTCAGCATTTTCGCCGGCGCCCGGTACGATAATCACCACGCCTTCGGGTTCGGCGCTGTTGGCCGGTTTCCACAGGGCGAGGAATGAGTCGCTGCCGGCCTGCAACTGTTGCTGTTCCTGTTGCGGGATTTTTCGCTCAAGGGCACTGGCTTCTTCCTGGCTGCGCTCGGGCAAGGGCAGGCGTTCGACCGGTTTTTCCGCCGCGGGCGCGGGTGCATCGGCCGCCTGTACGGAAAAGGCACTGGTAAAGAGAAGCGACAGGCACAATGCTGGCAGTGCCGAACGGTGGAGAAAGGGCATCGTTAATTCCCGGCCAGAAGTGATTCCAGCAGCCTAATGGGTTGGTCAGTATTTGTCAGTGATGTGAGACGTGGATCATGGGTTTTCGCTGTCTGCTGGTTATCGGCTGTTTATGCTTTGCCTTGATGGCGAACGCCGCCCCTGCGCCCGCGGCCCCACAAGCGCAGCTGAATGCGGCCCAACGCGAATGGCTGGCCCGGCACCCGGAGTTGCGGGTGGGCCTGGTGTTGCAGGCGCCGTACGCACAATACGACCGCCGCCTGCAGCGGTTGTCCGGGGCCAATGTCGAGCTGATGCAATGGCTGGCCAAGGCGCTGAATATCGAACTGACCTGGCGCAACTTCCCCAGCCAGGAGCAGTTGGAGGCGGCCCTCGGCGATGGCGAAGTGGACATCGCCCCCGGCCTGCAACAGACCCCGGCCGGTTTGCGCCTGTGGCTGTTCACCGATCCCTATATGCGCGTGCCGCAACACATCGTGGGCGTCCGTGACGGTGGCGGGGCGGTCGAACTGGAAAAGCTCGACGAGCAATCGCGTGTCGCGGTGCGCATGCCCAGTGCCGTGGCCGATTACCTGCGCGGTACGTATCCCGGCCTCAATCTGCAAGGTGTGCCCATGGAGCGCCAGGCCCTGCAGTTGCTCGTCAGCCAACAGGCCCGGTATGCCGTAGTGGATGAAGCGCAGTTGAGCCGCTTGTCCGGCGAGGCCGAGTTCGCCGGGCTGGCGGTGGTGGGCGATATCGGCCTGCCGCAGTTGCTGCGAGTGGCCACGCGCCGGGATTGGCCGGAGCTGGCCGGCATCATGCAAAGCGCTTTGCGCGCCATCCCCGCCCGTGACCTGGACCAACTGCACAACCGCTGGCTGCAGCCCAAATACCCACGCATGACGGAATCCCCGGGCCTGTGGCAAAACCTCAGCCTGTTTTTGGGGCTGCTCCTGCTCGCCAGCCTGGCCATTGTGTTCTGGCAGCGCCGCCAGCAACGCGTGCTTGAGCAAGGCCTGCTGGCCGCCCGCGAAGAAAGCGCGGCCCGCGCCGCCGGTGCTGAAGCCTTGCGCTTGACGCAGTTCTCCATCGACCAAAGCACCGTTGGCATCCTGTGGGTCAACTGGGACAGCCACGTGCGCTACGCCAACCGCGCGGCCGAAAACATGCTCGGCTATAACGCCGGCGCCCTGATCGAGCGGCCGCTGGCCGACCTCGATCCTTCCCTGGACATGGACCGTTGGCTCAACCTGTGGAAGCGTGCGCGGGCCAGTGAAGACGGGCCACAGAACTTCGCCACCGATTGCCGGCGCGCCGACGGCAGCATCCTGCCGGCGAACGTGTCCCTGAGTTTTCTGCGGTTTGCCGAAGCTGAATACCTGGTGGTCTACCTCAACGATGTCACTGAACTGCGCCGTACCCTGGCCGCCCTGTTGCAAAGTGAAGCGCAGTTGCGCGAGTTGTCGGCCCACCTGGAAACGGTGCGCGAGGAAGAAAAAGCGCGCATCGCCCGCGAAGTCCACGACGAGCTGGGGCAAATGCTCACGGTGCTCAAGCTGGAAACCTCCATGTGCGAATTGGCCTATGCACAGTTGGACCCAGGCCTGCATGAGCGCCTGAACAGCATGAAGCGCCTGATTGCACAGCTTTTCCAACTGGTGCGGGACGTGGCGACGGCGCTGCGCCCGCCGATCCTGGATGCCGGGATCGCCTCGGCCATCGAGTGGCAGGCGCGGCGCTTTGAAGCGCGCACGCAAATCCCCTGCCTGGTGCAAGTGCCGGAGAACTTGCCGACCCTGAGTGATGCCAAGGCCATTGGCCTGTTCCGGATCCTGCAGGAAGCGCTGACCAATGTGATGCGCCATGCCCAGGCGCATACTGTCGAGCTGACGCTGGTGGTGGAAGGTCCCCACCTGCGGCTGACCATCAGTGATGACGGCGTCGGTTTCGTCCAGGCCAAGGGGCGTCCCGTGTCGTTTGGCCTGGTGGGCATGCGCGAGCGGGTGTTGATCATGTGCGGGCAACTGAGCCTGGACAGCGAGCTGGGGGAGGGCACGACCCTGAGTGTCACGGTGCCGTTGGATGCATAACCCTAAGAGGAAGGCCTTGTGATTCGCGTACTGGTAGCCGAAGACCACACCATCGTTCGAGAAGGCATCAAGCAATTGATCGGCCTGGCCAAAGACCTGCAGGTCGTGGGCGAGGCGAGCAATGGCGAGCAGTTGCTCGAGACCTTGCGCCATGTGCCCTGCGAGGTGGTGTTGCTGGATATCTCGATGCCTGGCGTCAACGGTTTGGAGGCGATTGCGCGGATACGCGCGTTGAGCAATCCGCCGGCGATCCTGGTGCTGTCCATGCACGATGAAGCACAGATGGCCGCCCGCGCCCTGAAGGTCGGCGCTGCCGGTTACGCAACCAAGGACAGCGACCCGGCGCTGTTGCTCACGGCGATCCGCAAGGTGGCGGCCGGTGGGCGCTACATCGACCCGGACCTGGCGGATCGCATGGTTTTTGAGGTCGGCCTGACGGACGCCCGTCCGCTGCATTCGCTGCTGTCGGAGCGGGAGTTCTCGGTGTTCGAGCGCCTGGCCCAGGGCGCCAATGTCAATGACATCGCACAGCAGCTGGCGCTGAGCAGCAAGACCATCAGCACCCACAAGGCGCGGCTGATGCAGAAGCTCAATATCACTTCATTGGCGGAACTGGTGAAGTACGCCATGGAGCACAAGCTTTTGTAGGACGCGGGGTGACGTCTATTCCTTGCCGGCGAAGACGATTTTTCGTACGCATCGCCGGCAAGCCGGGCTTCTACAGGGAAGGGGCGTGTCTGTTTGCGACAGGTGTTTCGCAGGTAGATGCCCATTCTTGCCGCTTGCAGCTCGCATCTTGTCGCAGCACTGTCCTGTCCCCGCCATTCGTGTAGGGCGATCCCTACCCCCAACCTTCCATCCGGCTGATGCGATTCTCTCCTGGCCCCCGATTTCCGGGGTCTCGCGGCTGGACTACGCTTGTGCCACGGCAGTCCAAAACACAAAGGTGCGGGTATGAGCGAGGTGGATTCAAATGATGTGCTGGTCAGCTTTCGTGGCGTGCAGAAGAGCTACGACGGCGAGAACCTGATCGTCAAGGACCTCAACCTGGAGATTCGCAAGGGCGAGTTCCTCACCCTGCTCGGGCCGTCCGGGTCGGGCAAGACCACCAGCCTGATGATGCTCGCCGGCTTTGAAACACCGACTGCCGGCGAAATCCAACTGGCCGGCCGCTCCATCAACAACGTGCCGCCGCACAAGCGTGATATCGGCATGGTGTTCCAGAACTACGCGTTGTTCCCGCACATGACCGTCGCCGAGAACCTCGCGTTCCCGCTGTCGGTGCGCGGCTTGAGCAAGACCGACATCAGCGAGCGGGTCAAGCGCGTGCTGAATATGGTCCAGCTCGACGCCTTCGCCCAGCGCTACCCGGCTCAACTCTCCGGCGGCCAGCAACAGCGCGTGGCATTGGCCCGGGCGCTGGTGTTCGAGCCGCAACTGGTGCTGATGGACGAACCCCTCGGCGCCCTCGACAAACAACTGCGTGAACACATGCAGATGGAGATCAAGCACCTGCACCAGCGTCTCGGCGTGACCGTGGTGTATGTGACCCACGACCAGGGCGAAGCCTTGACCATGTCTGACCGGGTAGCGGTGTTCCACCAGGGCGAGATCCAGCAGATTGCCGCGCCGCGCACCCTTTATGAAGAACCGAAGAACACCTTCGTCGCCAACTTCATTGGCGAGAACAATCGCCTCAACGGGCGCCTGCACAGCCATACCGGCGACCGTTGCGTGGTGGAGCTGGCGCGCGGCGAGAAGGTTGAGGCGCTGGCGGTGAACGTCGGCCAGGTCGGCGGCCCGGTGACCCTGTCGGTACGCCCTGAGCGCGTCAGCCTGAATGGTTCCAGCGAGAGCTGCAGCAACCGTTTCTCCGGACGGGTGGCGGAGTTCATCTACCTGGGCGACCACGTGCGTGTGCGCCTGGAAGTCTGCGGCAAGACCGATTTTTTTGTGAAACAACCGATCGCCGAGCTGGACCCAGCGTTGGCGGTTGGCGACGTGGTACCGATTGGCTGGCAAGTCGAGCACGTTCGCGCACTCGACCCACTTCTAGAGGCGAATTGATCGCCCCATGGCTTCACCAACCCTGCACGTGGAGAGAACAACAATGTTGAGATCCCTTAAATATTCGGCCCTGGCGATTGGATTGATGGGCGCGACACAGGCCATGGCAGGCCCGGACCTGACGGTCGTGTCCTTCGGCGGCGCGAACAAGGCGGCTCAGGTCAAGGCCTTCTATGCACCGTGGGAAAGCGCCGGCAACGGCAAGATCGTCGCTGGCGAGTACAACGGCGAAATGGCCAAGGTCAAGGCCATGGTTGACACCAAGAGCGTGTCCTGGGACCTGGTGGAAGTCGAATCCCCGGAACTGTCGCGTGGGTGCGACGAAGACATGTTCGAGCCGCTGGACCCGAAACTGTTCGGCAACGCGGGCGACTACGTGAAGGGCGCGATCCAGCCGTGCGGCGTGGGCTTCTTCGTGTGGTCCACCGTGTTGGCCTACAACGCCGACAAGCTGGCTTCTGCGCCGACCAGTTGGGCAGATTTCTGGGACACCAAGAAATTCCCGGGCAAGCGCGGCCTGCGCAAGGGCGCCAAGTACACCCTGGAATTCGCCTTGATGGCTGATGGGGTTGCACCGAAGGACGTCTACAAAGTGCTGGCCGGCAAGGATGGCCAGGACCGTGCGTTCAAGAAACTCGACGAACTCAAGCCGTCGATCCAGTGGTGGGAAGCCGGTGCACAGCCGCCGCAGTACCTCGCCTCGGGTGACGTGGTGATGAGCTCGGCCTACAACGGTCGCATCGCTGCCGTGCAGAAAGAGAGCAACCTGAAAGTAGTGTGGAACGGCGGCATCTACGACTTCGATGCCTGGGCCATTCCAAAGGGCCTGGCCAAGGATCGCGCGGAAGCGGCGAAGAAATTCATCGCCTTCTCGGTGCAGCCGCAGCAGCAGAAAACCTATTCGGAAAACATCGCCTACGGCCCGGCCAATACCCAAGCCGTACCGTTGCTGGCCAAGGATGTGCTGAAGGATATGCCGACCACGCCAGAGAACATCGCCAACCAGGTGCAGATCGATGTGAGTTTCTGGGCGGATAACGGCGAGCAGTTGGAGCAGCGCTTCAATTCCTGGGCTGCCAAATAACCTGCAACACCGCTGAAACCATGTGCGAACCGGTAAGTGTGGGAGTGGGCTTGCTTGCGAATACGGTGGATCAGTCTCCTCATGGGCTGACTGTCACACCGCATTCGCGAGCCAGCCCGCTCCCACACAAGCCCGCACCCACATGAGATCTGCTGTGTTGGGCAGAGCGCATTCATTTTCAAGTTCCGGAGTTTGCCATGGTTATCGCCATTCCCAGCCCCACCCTCAAGCAGCGCCTGGCGCGTGCCGAGCGGCTCAATCGCTGGAAGGCGCAGGCCTTGATTGCGCCGCTGGTGCTGTTTTTGCTGCTGGTGTTCCTGGTGCCGATTGTTGCGCTGCTTTACAAAAGCGTCGGCAACCCGGAAGTGGTGGGCGGTTTGCCGCGCACCGTGGTCGCGGTGAAGACCTGGGATGGCCGGGGTTTGCCGGGCGAGCCGGTGTATCAGGCCCTCAGCGAGGACCTGGGCGAAGCGCGTAAAAACCAGACCCTGGGCGACCTGTCCAAACGCTTGAACATGGAACTGGCCGGCTATCGCAGCCTGCTGACCAAAACCGCGCGGGCGCTGCCGTTCAGCGACGCACCCGCTTCCTATAAAGAAGCGCTGGAAAGCCTCGATGAACGCTGGGGCGACCCGGCGTACTGGCAGGCGATCCGGCGCAATACCAGCAGCCTCACACCGTATTACCTGCTGGCGGCCGTCGATCATCGCATCGACGACCTCGGCGAAGTCGCCCCGGCCACGCCGGACCAGGCGATCTACCTGGACATCTTCGCCCGCACCTTCTGGATGGGCCTGGTGATCACCTTCGTGTGCCTGCTGCTGGCCTATCCCGTGGCCTACCTGTTAGCCAACCTGCCGGCGCGCAAAAGCAACCTGCTGATGATCCTCGTGCTGCTGCCGTTCTGGACCTCGATCCTGGTGCGGGTGGCGGCGTGGATCGTGTTGCTGCAGTCCGGTGGCCTGATCAATAGCGCGTTGATGGGCCTGGGCCTGGTCGACAAACCGGTGGAGCTGGTGTTCAACCGCACCGGCGTCTACATCTCGATGGTGCACATCCTGCTGCCGTTCATGATCCTGCCGATCTACAGCGTGATGAAGGGCATCTCGCCCACCTATATGCGTGCGGCAATTTCCCTGGGTTGTCACCCATTCGCGAGCTTCTGGCGCGTGTACTTCCCGCAGACCTACGCCGGGGTAGGCGCCGGCTGCCTGCTGGTGTTCATCCTGGCGATTGGTTACTACATCACGCCGGCGCTGCTCGGCAGCCCGAACGACCAGATGGTCAGCTACTTCGTGGCCTTCTACACCAACACGAGCATCAACTGGGGCATGGCGACGGCGCTGGGCGGCTTGCTGCTGCTCGCGACCGTGGTGCTGTACCTGATCTATAACCGGCTGGTGGGCGCCAGTCGCCTGCGCCTGAGCTGAGGAGACCTTGCGATGCTGAGCCCTTATATGTCGCCCGTCGAGCGGGTGTGGTTCTACAGCTTGCGGATTCTCTGCGGCCTGATCCTGCTGTTCCTGATCCTGCCCGTGCTGGTGATCATCCCGCTGTCGTTCAACAGCGGCAGTTTCCTGGTGTACCCGCTGCAGGGTTTTTCGCTGCACTGGTACCAGGACTTCTTCGCCTCGGCCGAATGGATGCGTGCCTTGAAGAACAGCATCATCGTCGCCCCGGCGGCCACGGTGCTCGCCATGGTGTTCGGCACGCTGGCGGCGATTGGCCTGACGCGCGGGAATTTCCCCGGCAAAGCCTTGGTCATGGCCTTGGTGATTTCGCCGATGGTGGTACCGGTGGTGATCATTGGCGTGGCCAGTTACCTGTTCTTTGCGCCGCTGGGCCTGGGCAACAGCTTCTTCTCGCTGATTGTGGTGCACGCCGTGCTCGGCGTGCCGTTTGTCATCATCACCGTGTCGGCGACGTTGCAGGGGTTCAACCATAATCTGGTGCGGGCGGCTGCCAGCCTGGGCGCGTCGCCATTGACCGCGTTTCGCCGGGTGACCCTGCCGTTGATTGCACCGGGGGTGATCTCCGGCGCGCTGTTCGCTTTCGCCACGTCGTTCGATGAGGTGGTGGTGACGCTGTTCCTCGCCGGCCCCGAGCAAGCGACCCTGCCGCGCCAGATGTTCAGCGGCATCCGCGAGAACCTCAGCCCGACCATTGCTGCGGCAGCGACCTTGTTGATTGCCTTCTCGGTGTTGCTGTTGCTGACGCTGGAATGGCTGCGTGGCCGCAGCGAAAAACTGCGCACCGCGCAGGTCTAAACCCAAGCGGAGATCAAAATGTGGGAGCGGGCTTGCTCGCGAAAGCGGTGGATCAGTAAAAGGTCTGTTGACTGACACACCGCTTTCGCGAGCAAGCCCACACACATTGGTTTTGTGTTCATTCAGACCATTCAGTTGCTGAATGGCTGACAACCTATTTCCCTCAGCTACTCTAGTGCCAGCCCATTTCCGAATAAGAGGCCGCGCACATGAGTACTTCCTCATTCAAGATCGCCCACAAACTGCTGACCGGCGCTGGCGCCATCGAACAACTGGCTGCCGAACTCACACGCCTGGATGTGGACAACCCGCTGATCGTCACCGATGCCGCACTGGTCAAGTCCGGCACCGTGGCGCTGGCGCTCGAACACCTTGGTGAGCGCACTTACGAAATTTTCGACCGCGTACTGCCCGACCCGGAAATCGCCATCGTCGAGGACTGCATGCGCGTGTACCGCGAAGGCGGGCACGATGGCCTGATCGGCGTGGGCGGTGGCAGCGCCATCGACATCGCCAAGAGTGTCGCGGCCTATGCCGGTTATCACGGCGCGCTGGCGGATTTGTTCGGCGTCGACCAGGTGCCGCGCAAGGGCCCGCCGCTGATCGCGATCCCCACCACTGCCGGCACCGGCTCCGAGGTGACCAATGTGGCGATCCTCTCCGACAAGGTCGCGCAGTTGAAGAAAGGCATCGTCAGCGATTACCTGCTGCCGGATGTCGCGTTGATCAGCCCGCACATGACCTTGACCTGCCCGCGCAGTGTCACCGCGGCCAGTGGTGTGGATGCGCTGGTGCATGCCATCGAGTCCTATTTGTCGCTGAACGCCTCGCCGATCACCGATGCCCTGGCCATTGGCGCGATCAAGCTGATTGCCACGGCGCTGCCCAAGGCCTACGCCAACCCGGCCAACCTGCAGGCCCGCGATG
Source organism: Pseudomonas sp. 13B_2.1_Bac1 (assembly GCF_025466155.1). Classification (NCBI taxonomy): domain Bacteria; kingdom Pseudomonadati; phylum Pseudomonadota; class Gammaproteobacteria; order Pseudomonadales; family Pseudomonadaceae; genus Pseudomonas; species Pseudomonas sp. 13B_2.1_Bac1. The sequence goes on from NZ_JANLOH010000055.1 coordinate 95,866, forward strand.
ACATGGCCACCGCGAGCCTGATGGCCGGCATGGCGTTCGGTAACGCCGGGGTCGGCGCGGTGCACGCATTGGCGTACCCGCTGGGCGGGCGCTTCAATATCGCCCACGGCGTGAGCAACGCCCTGTTGCTGCCGTATGTGATGCACTGGAACAAGCTGGCCTGTGTCGAGCGCATGCAGGACATTGCCCAGGCCATGGGCGTGAATGTGAGCGGGCTCAGCGTCAACGATGCGGCCGACCAGGCAGTCGAGGCGATGACACGCTTGTGCGCTGCCGTGGAGATCCCGGCAGGCCTGCGCAGCTTTGGCGTGCCCGAGGAGGCTATCGCGTCCATGGCCACCGAAGCGGCCGGTATCGAGCGCCTGATGCGCAACAATCCGCGCAAGCTCAGCGCGGCGGATATCGAGAAAATCTATCGGGCTGCGTACTAGCCGTTGAGCCAGGTCACGGTGCGCAGGGCAAAGCATGAGGTATACAATGCGCGCCATCGTGATTTAGCTCAAAAAAGGTGCGTCATGCAGCCCTTCGTCATTGCTCCATCGATTCTCTCCGCCGACTTCGCCCGCCTGGGTGAGGAAGTGGACAAAGTGTTGGCCGCCGGTGCCGACTTCGTGCACTTCGATGTCATGGACAACCACTACGTGCCCAACCTGACCATCGGCCCAATGGTCTGCGCGGCGCTGCGCAAGTACGGCGTCACCGCGCCGATCGACGCGCACCTGATGGTCAGCCCGGTGGACCGCATCGTCGGCGACTTCATCGAGGCCGGCGCCACCTACATCACGTTCCACCCGGAAGCCACGCTGCACGTCGACCGCACCCTGCAACTGATCCGCGAAGGCGGCTGCAAGGCGGGCCTGGTGTTTAACCCGGCGACCCCATTGAGCGTGCTTGAATACGTGATGGACAAGGTCGACATGGTCTTGCTGATGAGCGTCAACCCAGGCTTCGGCGGGCAGAAGTTCATCCCCGGCACCCTGAACAAACTGCGCGAAGCCCGCGCGCTGATCGATGCCTCGGGCCGCGATATCCGCCTGGAAATCGACGGCGGGGTCAACGTCAACAATATCCGTGAAATCGCAGCAGCAGGCGCCGATACCTTTGTGGCCGGCTCGGCGATCTTCAACGCCCCCGATTACCAGGAAGTCATCGACAAGATGCGTGCAGAACTGGCGCTGGCGCGTCCATGAGCGGCTTCGAGCAGCTGTTTCCCGGCAAGCTGCCACGGCTGGTGATGTTCGATCTGGACGGTACGTTGATCGATTCGGTGCCTGACCTGGCAGCGGCGGTGGACGAGATGCTGCTCAAGCTTGGGCGCAAGCCGGCGGGGATCGAATCGGTGCGCGAGTGGGTCGGCAACGGCGTGCAGCTGCTGGTGCGTCGGGCCTTGGCCAATCACATCGATGCCGAAGGCGTCGACGATGTCGAGGCCGAGCACGCCCTGGAACTGTTCAATGCCGCCTATGAAAGCGGCCACGAACTGACCGTGGTCTACCCCGGCGTGCGCGACACGCTCAAATGGCTGAGCAAGCAGGGCGTGGAAATGGCCCTGATCACCAACAAGCCGGAGCGTTTCGTCGCGCCGCTGTTGGACCAGATGAAAATCGGCCGGTATTTCCGCTGGATCATCGGTGGCGATACCTTGCCGCAGAAGAAGCCCGACCCGGCAGCGCTGTTTTTCGTGATGAAAATGGCCAATATCCCGGCCTCCCAGTCGTTGTTTGTCGGCGATTCGCGCAGTGATGTGCTGGCGGCAAAGGCCGCTGGCGTGCAGTGTGTGGCGCTCAGTTACGGCTACAACCATGGCCGGCCGATTGCCGAAGAGTCGCCGGCGCTGGTGATTGATGACCTGCGACTGTTAATCCCCGGTTGCTTGGGAGCGGGCGCTGAGATAACGTTGCCCGACATCGATCCGTCCCCTTCTGGAAATTCCATCGTGGTGGTCACTCGCAAACTCTGGATGAAAGTCATCAAGGCCCTGGCCCGCTGGCGTTGGCGCGCCTGACTGATCCTGGCCGCGCTGCGGCACGTTTGCATACCTGACTGTTAGACCCTCATGCCACGAGGCACATCATGACCCGCGAAGAATTCCTGCGTTTGGCCGCTGCCGGCTATAACCGCATTCCCCTGGCCTGCGAAACCCTGGCCGACTTCGATACGCCGCTGTCGATCTACCTGAAACTGGCCGACGAGCCCAACTCCTACCTGCTCGAATCGGTACAGGGTGGCGAGAAGTGGGGCCGTTACTCGATCATCGGCCTGCCGTGCCGCACCGTACTGCGGGTGCACGACCATCACGTGAGCATCACCCATGATGGCGTCGAGATCGAAAGCCATGACGTGGAAGACCCGCTGGCGTTCGTCGAAACCTTCAAGGCGCGCTACAACGTGCCGACCATCCCTGGCCTGCCGCGTTTCAACGGCGGCCTGGTGGGGTATTTCGGCTACGACTGCGTGCGCTACGTGGAAAAACGCCTGGGCAAATGCCCGAACCCGGATCCGCTGGGGGTGCCGGACATTCTGTTGATGGTCTCGGATGCGGTGGTGGTGTTCGACAACCTCGCCGGCAAGATGCACGCGATCGTGCTCGCCGACCCGTCCAAGGCCGACGCCTTCGAGCAGGGCCAGGCCAGCCTCGAAGCCCTGCTGGAGAAACTGCGCCAGCCGATCACCCCGCGTCGCGGCCTGGACCTCAGCCGTCCACCGGCAGCCGACCCGATTTTTCGTTCAAGCTTTACTCAGGATGACTACGAGCGCGCGGTCGATACGATCAAGGAATACATCCTCGCCGGTGACTGCATGCAAGTCGTGCCGTCGCAGCGCATGTCCATCGACTTCAAGGCTGCGCCGATCGACCTGTATCGCGCGCTGCGCTGCTTCAACCCGACGCCGTACATGTACTTCTTCAACTTTGGCGACTTCCACGTGGTGGGCAGTTCGCCGGAAGTGCTGGTGCGGGTCGAAGACAACCTGATCACCGTGCGCCCGATCGCCGGCACACGCCCGCGTGGCGCGACCGAAGAAGCCGACCTGGCGCTGGAAGAAGACCTGCTCAGTGACGACAAGGAAATCGCCGAGCACCTGATGCTGATCGACCTGGGCCGCAACGACACCGGGCGCGTGTCGGAAATCGGTTCGGTGAAACTCACCGAGAAGATGGTCATCGAGCGTTACTCGAATGTGATGCACATTGTTTCCAACGTCACCGGTGAGCTGAAAGCCGGCTTGACCGCGATGGACGCGCTGCGCGCGATTCTGCCGGCGGGCACCTTGTCGGGTGCGCCGAAGATCCGCGCGATGGAGATCATCGACGAGCTGGAACCGGTCAAGCGCGGTGTCTACGGCGGCGCCGTGGGTTATTTCGCCTGGAACGGCAACATGGACACCGCCATTGCGATCCGTACGGCGGTGATCAAGGACGGGGAACTGCACGTGCAGGCCGGCGGCGGGATCGTCGCCGACTCGGTGCCGGCCCTCGAATGGGAAGAAACCCTGAACAAGCGCCGCGCGATGTTCCGCGCCGTTGCGCTGGCTGAACAGACCCCCAATTCCTGAGGTTTCCCCCATGTTGCTGATGATTGATAACTACGACTCCTTTACCTACAACGTTGTGCAGTACCTGGGCGAGCTGGGTGCCGAGGTCAAGGTAGTGCGCAACGACGAACTGAGCGTGGCCGAGATCGCTGCCCTGAACCCGGAGCGTATCGTGGTTTCGCCGGGCCCGTGCACGCCGACCGAGGCGGGTATTTCCCTGGAAGCAATCCAATATTTCGCCGGCAAGCTGCCGATCCTGGGTGTGTGCCTGGGCCACCAGTCCATCGGCCAGGCCTTTGGCGGTGATGTGGTGCGCGCGCGCCAGGTGATGCACGGCAAGACCAGCCCGGTGTTCCATAATGATGTGGGCGTGTTTCACGGCCTCAACCTGCCGGTGACCGTGACCCGCTACCATTCGCTGGTGGTCAAGCGCGAGACCCTGCCGGAATGCCTGGAACTCACCGCCTGGACCCAACTGGAAGACGGTTCGGTCGACGAGATCATGGGCCTGCGCCACAAGACACTGAATATCGAAGGGGTGCAATTTCACCCCGAATCGATCCTGACCGAGCAGGGCTACGAGCTGTTCGCCAACTTTCTCAAGCAGAGCGGCGGCACGCGCTAAGGACTTTCCATGGATATCAAGACTGCCCTGAGCCGTATCGTCGGCCACCTGGACCTGAGCACCGCTGAAATGAGCGATGTGATGCGCGAGATCATGACCGGTCAATGCACCGACGCGCAGATCGGCGCGTTCATGATGGCCATGCGCATGAAGAGCGAGAGCATCGACGAGATCGTCGGCGCCGTGTCGGTCATGCGCGAGCTGGCGGACAAGGTTGAGCTCAAGACCCTCGATGGCGTGGTCGACGTGGTCGGCACCGGCGGCGACGGTGCGAATATTTTCAACGTGTCGACTGCGTCCTCCTTTGTGGTCGCGGCGGCGGGTTGCACCGTGGCCAAGCACGGCAACCGTGCGGTGTCCGGCAAGAGCGGCAGTGCCGACCTGCTGGAAGCGGCCGGCATCTACCTCAACCTGACCCCGGTACAAGTGGCGCGCTGCATCGACAACGTCGGCATCGGCTTCATGTTTGCCCAGTCCCACCATGGCGCGATGAAGCACGCCGCCGGTCCGCGCAAGGATCTCGGCCTGCGCACCCTGTTCAACATGCTCGGCCCGCTTACGAATCCGGCCGGTGTGAAGCACCAGGTGGTCGGCGTGTTCAGCCAGGCCCTTTGCCGGCCGCTGGCGGAAGTATTGCAACGCCTGGGCAGCAAGCATGTGCTGGTGGTGCATTCCAAGGACGGCCTGGACGAATTCAGCCTGGCAGCACCGACCTTCGTGGCGGAGTTGAAGGACGACCAGGTCACCGAATACTGGGTCGAGCCTGAAGACTTGGGCATGAAAAGCCAGAGCCTGCACGGCCTGGCGGTGGAAAGCCCGGCGGCCTCGCTGGAACTGATTCGCGATGCCCTCGGGCGTCGCAAGACCGAGAACGGTCAAAAAGCGGCGGAAATGATTGTTCTGAATGCTGGCGCGGCACTTTACGCAGCCGACCACGCCTATAGTCTTAAGGAAGGTGTCGCCTTGGCCCACGATGCGCTGCACACTGGTCTGGCTCGCGAGAAGCTCGAAGAACTGGGAGCATTCACCGCAGTATTCAAGATGGAGAATGAAGGATGAGTGTGCCGACCGTTCTGGAAAAGATCCTGGCCCGCAAGGCCGAAGAAGTCGCCGAGCGCCGTGCTCGCGTCAGCCTCGCCGAGCTGGAAAGCCAGGCGAAAATCGCTGACGCACCGCGTGGTTTTGCCAATGCGCTGATCAAGCAGGCCAAGGAAAAACAGCCTGCCGTCATTGCTGAAATCAAGAAGGCTTCGCCCAGCAAGGGTGTGATTCGCGAGATCTTCGTTCCTGAAGACATTGCCAAGAGCTACGAGAAGGGCGGGGCGACGTGCCTCTCCGTGCTCACCGATATCGATTACTTCCAAGGCAGCGACCTGTTCCTGCAGCAGGCTCGCGCGGCGTGCAAGTTGCCGGTGATCCGCAAGGATTTCATGGTCGACCCCTACCAGATCGTCGAAGCCCGCGCCTTGGGCGCCGACTGCGTGTTGCTGATCGTCTCCGCGCTGGATGATGTGAAGATGGCGGAGCTGGCGGCCGTGGCCAAGAGTGTCGGCCTGGATGTGCTGGTCGAAGTACACGACGGTGATGAGCTGGAACGTGCGCTGAAAACCCTCGACACCCCGCTGGTGGGCGTCAACAACCGTAATCTGCACACCTTCGAAGTCAGCCTGGAAAACACCCTCGACCTGCTGCCGCGGATTCCGCGCGACCGTCTGGTGATTACCGAGAGTGGCATCGTCAACCGTGCCGATGTGGAACTGATGGAAATCAGTGGGGTGTACTCGTTCCTGGTGGGCGAGACCTTCATGCGCGCCGAGAACCCGGGGGCGGAGTTGCAGCGCCTGTTCTTCCCGGAGCGTGGCGTGGCGGTGAGTGGTTCGACCCTCGACTGACTTTCAACGTCGGTAAGTGTGGGGGGCTGGCTTTTGTGGGAGCTGGCTTGCCTGCGATAGCGCACCTTGGTGATATAGATACACCGAGGTGCCTGCATCGCAGGCAAGCCAGCTCCCACATTTGATTCTGTGCTGATCCAGAGAGGTAGGTGTTCGATGACCAAGCCAATGTCGATGACTGTCCAAGCAGGTCTTGCCGCCGAGCAAGACCTCCTGGCGGCCGTTTGCGCGGGTGAGCAGGAATTCGGCCTATTGTTCTGGCAACCCAGCGACCAAGCCCTGGTAATGCCCCGCCGGTTGAGTCGGCTGCCGGCGTTCGAAACCGCCAGCCAGGTCTCGGCGGACGCCGGTTGGCCATTATTACTGCGCGAAACCGGCGGCGAGCCGGTGCCGCAGTCGAGTGCCACGGTGAATATTGCCCTGGTCTACGCACCCCCACGCAGCGAAGGCGACCAAGGCCGCATCGAAACCGGTTACCAGCGTTTATGCCAGCCGATCTGCGATCTGTTGATCGAGTTGGGCGGTGACGCCTCGGTCGGTGAAATCGACGGGGCGTTTTGTGATGGTCGCTATAACGTCAACCTCAACGGTCGCAAGATGGTCGGCACTGCCCAGCGCTGGCGGCAAGTCGGCGGTCGTCCGGTGGGGTTGGTGCACGGTGCGCTGTTGCTGGAAAACGACCGCGATGAGTTGATCGCGGCGGTCAATCGCTTCAACCAGGCGTGTGGCCTTGAGCAGCGGGTGCGTGCCGACAGCCATATCGCCCTGCACGAAGCCTTCGCCGCGCCGGACGCCATCAGCCGGCTCGACACGTTGTACCGTCGAATGTTGGCCAGCTTCCTGCCGGGTTAACGGGTACCGAACACCACCATCGTCTTGCCTTTGACGTGCACCAGGTTGCGCTCTTCGAGGTCCTTGAGCACCCGTCCGACCATCTCCCGTGAACAGCCGACAATGCGCCCGATTTCCTGGCGCGTGACTTTGATCTGCATGCCGTCGGGATGGGTCATGGCGTCGGGCTGCTTGCACAACTCCAACAGGCAGCGCGCCACGCGGCCGGTGACATCAAAGAATGCCAGGTCGCCGACCTTGCGCGTGGTGTCGCGCAGACGCTGGGCGATTTGACCGCTGAGGGCGTAGAGAATGTCGGGATCGTGCTGGGCCAGTTCGCGAAATTTGGCGTAACTGATCTCGGCCACTTCGCATTCGACCTTGGCGCGCACCCAGGCACTGCGCTCCTGCTCCTTGCCGGCCTGTTCAAACAGCCCCAGCTCCCCAAAGAAATCCCCGGTGTTCAGGTAGGCGATGATCATTTCACGGCCGTCTTCATCCTCGATCAGGATGGTGACCGAGCCTTTGATAATGAAGAACAGCGTTTCGGAACGCTCGCCGGCGCAGATGATGTTGTGCTTGGCCGGATAGCGCCGGCGCTGGCAGTGCATCAGCAGCTTGTCGAGATTCTTGATCTTGGGTATGGGAGTAAGAGCAACCATGGTTGTATCCCGAAAAGACTGCACGGTGTAGATGGATTTGTTTTTATACCAGCGGTATCGGCATTGATACACGCTGTACAAAGGATGGCAATGCGCCATTGAGTTGGCGCCAGCTTACCAGACACATTCTGTCTCGATTAGCCAAATTAGCCGGGAAACCCTGCTATTGATCGCTTTCATGGGAAACACTGCCGTGATCAGCCCCTGTGCTAAGCTGGCGACCCTTTTTTAGCAGTGGAGTCTGGGCGATGAAGGCACGCATCCAATGGGCGGGCGAAGCCATGTTCCTCGGTGAGTCGGGCAGTGGCCATGTGGTGGTCATGGACGGCCCGCCGGAAGCGGGTGGCCGTAACCTGGGCGTACGCCCGATGGAAATGCTCCTGCTGGGTGTAGGCGGTTGCAGCAATTTCGATGTGGTCAGTATCCTGAAGAAGTCCCGCCAGGCCGTGGAAAGCTGCGAAGCCTTCCTGGAAGCCGAGCGCGCCACTGAAGATCCCAAGGTGTTCACCAAGATCCACATGCACTTTGTGGTGAAGGGTCGGGCGCTGAAGGAAGCCCAGGTCAAGCGGGCCATCGAGCTGTCGGCAGAGAAGTACTGCTCGGCGTCGATCATGCTGGGCGCGGCCGGTGTGGCCATCACCCATGATTACGAAATCATCGAGCTGGGTTGATCGCACAATCTGCTGGCAAAAAGAAAGGGCGCTTTGAAAGCGCCCTTTTTTTGCGATTCAGGCTTGCTGCAGTCAGATCCGATACGTGCTTTTGGTCATGACCTTGGCCAGCACGCTCATGCCAAACCGCACTGGAGCCGGGAAGCGAAAGCCGCCGGCATCCAGCGCGCTTTCGGCGTGGTGCTCTTCGTCGATGCGCATTTGTTCGAGAATCGCCCGCGACTTTTCGTCTTCGGTCGGCAGTTGCTCAAGGTGCTCATCCAGGTGCTTGCACACCTGATGTTCGGTTGCTGCGACAAAACCCAGGCTGACCTTATCGCTGATCAGCCCTGCGGCGGCGCCGATGCCAAACGACAAGCCATAAAACAGCGGGTTCAGCACGCTGGGGTGGCTCCCCAACTGGCGGATGCGTTGCTCGCACCAGGCCAGGTGGTCGATTTCTTCCTCGGCCGCATGCTCCATGGCTGCACGCACCTGCGGCAGCTTGGCGGTCAAGGCCTGGCCTTGATACAGCGCCTGGGCACAGACTTCACCGGTATGGTTGATACGCATCAGGCCAGCGACATGGCGGGTATCGGTCTCACTCATCTGTGCATCGGGCTGCACGATGGCGGGCGACGGGCGATACGGTTGGCCGCTGAAAGGCAGCAGCGTGCGCATGGCCATGTCGGCTTGCAGCAACAGGCGATCAATCGGCGAGTAGTGACGTTGGGTAGTCATGCTGACCTCCGGGAAGAATCTCGGCGGCCAGTTTACCGCAAGAGAGGGGGAAGCGTTTGCGCTGAGTCAATTTGCCCTTGTGGCGAGGGAGCTTGCTGCCGTTCGGCTACGAAGCAGTCGCAAGCTCCAACGCGGAATCAGCCCGGCGGCCAGTTCATCTGGCGCTGACCCAGCACATGCATATGGATGTGATAAACGGTCTGTCCGCCTTTCGGGTTGCAGTTCATCACCACCCGGAAGCCTTCTTCGCAGCCTTGTTCCACCGCCAGGCGCTGGGCCGTGAACAGAATATGGCCAGCCAGGGCTTTGTCTTCCTCAGTCAGGTCGTTGAGGGTGGGAATATGTTTCTTCGGGATCACCAGGAAATGCACGGGGGCTGCCGGGTGGATGTCCTTGAAAGCAAGGACTTGATCATCTTCGTAGATGATATCCGCGGGTATTTCTCTGTTGATGATCTTGGTGAACAGAGTATCCACAGCTGTTTCTCCATTATGAAAGTGCAGGGTGAGTGTACTCAGGCAATCAGCGCGGGCAATAGGCCTTGTTGATGGCCCCGGCAATCTTGCGGGTGAGCCAGCGCGGGCTGAAACGCGGGCTGAAGGCGATCCAGCGGTTGCGTCGGCCGGGAATGATGATGGCTTTGTTCTTTTCCAGCGCACGCACGGTGTAAAGCGCCACTTCTTCCGGGCTCATCAGCTTGTCGCTGCCCTCGAGCTTGGCCGTGTCCATTTGCGCGGTGCCGTAGAACGCGGTACGCGTCGGGCCCGGGCAGAGCACCGAGACCTTGATGCCACAGGTCTTGAGTTCTTCACGCAGTCCTTCGGAGAAGTGCAGTACATAGGCCTTGCTGGCGTAATAGCTGCTCATCCACGGGCCGGGCTGGAACGCTGCGACCGAGGCAACGTTGAGGATCTGCCCGCCGCCATGCAGCGCCATGGCATTGCCAAGGGCGTGACACATGCGGGTCAGGGCCAGGATGTTGACTTCGATCAGATCCTGCTCGGTCATCCAGTCCTGGGCCAGGAATGGCCCGCTGGTGCCGATGCCGGCGCAGTTCACCAGCAAATCGATCTGCCGCTCGCCTTCTTCCAGCTCCAGCAGGAACCCGGACAAGCGCAGTGGCTCGCCCAGGTCGCAGGCGCGAAACAGCACTTCGACGCCAAAGCGTTGAGTCAATTCGATTGCAATGCTTTCCAACTGATCACGCTGGCGGGCCACCAGAATCAAGCTGCGGCCGCGACGGGCAAGGGCTTCGGCCAAGGCCAGGCCGATGCCGCTGGAGGCACCGGTGATCAGAGCGTAACGGGTCATGCCTTTCTCCATCGCAACGCCCCCGGCCTGTGACGGAGGCATCACAGGCGGCGGGCGTTTCTTTACTGTTCTGGAGAGTCTACAGGTTCGGCCGCTTCGTCAGCACTTTGCGCGTCGTCTTCCTCGACAGTGGCGGCTTGATCGGCGTCGTCATCGGAGGTGATGGAGCTGCTTTCGTAGCTGCTGTCCATGTTGGCTTCGAGCTGGTCCAGGTAACCGTTCATGCCCAGCGTGACGACGATGGCCAGCACCACCGGGATAAACGCCAGCCACAACGTGGCGAGGACTTTTACCGCCGTGGAGTTGCGCGGGGGCGGCGCGCCGTATTGGTTGGCGCCCGCATTACCTGGCAATACCAGCAGCAGGATCGGGAAGACGCTGTTCACCAGAGGTACAAGGTTGAGAAAGTACAGCCAGCCGGACCATCCCAGGTCGTGCAGGCGCTGCACACCGATTTGCACGCTGACCCACACCAGCGCAACGAACAATGCCAGGCCGAGCACCACGCCAATGAGGGTGCCCAATACTGGCGAGGCCGTGGCTACCGCGAAACTGACGGTGCTGATAATGCCGCCAGCCACCAGCAGTGCGAGAGTCAGTACCAGCGTCCAGGCCAGATACCGCAGACGGCCAATGCGCCCGTGGATGGTAAAGACCTTGAGGGTGGCGTATTCCGGCAGGTCATCGCCCACGGTGGCGCGTGGCGGGGCGTAAGGTGAGGCCGCCGGGCGCGAGTAATCGGTGTTGGACGACTCCGTCTCGTGGGTTTCGGCGAGGCTGAAGGCCACTGGTTGTTCGGGTTCGATGCGCGCATCCACCCCGGCGTTTTTCAGCGCAGTGAGGTAGGTTTCGGCATCCGGACGGGATAGATCGCGTTTGAGTGCAACCGGGCGGCCAGTGAAGAGTTTCTCGATGGCTTCGACTTCACTCTTGAACAGCTCGGCCAGGTTCAGTTTGGCCGTGGTGCTTTCGACACCCGGGAGCAAGGCTCCATCAAACACAATCTTGAAACGGTTGTCGCTCATGCGGGCTTCCTTGTCACTTGTTCAGGGAGGTGGTGCAGGCTTGCCGGATCGGCAGGCCTTGCGATGGGTTCAGCGTGGCCAGCGCAGTTGTGCCGCCTGCTCGCGCGCCTTGCGGTATTCGGCATCCAGGCGGGCAACGAGTTCATCGACGCTGGGCAAATCGTCAATCTCGCCGACACCCTGGCCGGCAGACCATACCGTCTTCCAGGCTTTCGCTTCGTCGCTCAACGGCTTGAGCTTGGAGCCGAAGTTGACTTCGCCCTTGCCTTGCAGCGCAGCCAGGTCGAAACCGGCGTTTTCCAGGCTCTGGCGCATGAAGCTGGCAGGCACGCCGGAGACAGCGGGAGTGTGCACGATGTCGGCGGCGCGCGATGTGAGCAGCATCTCTTTATAGGCATCCGGGGCGTGGCTTTCGGTGGTGCCGATAAAGCGCGTGCCGAAATACGCCAGGTCTGCGCCCAGCAACTGGGCCGCGAGGATTTCATGTCCATGGTTGAGGCAGCCGGCCAGCAGCAGGGTCTTGTCGAAGAACTGGCGAATCTCGGCGATCAGTGCGAATGGGCTCCAGGTGCCTGCATGACCACCGGCTCCGGCGGCTACGGCAATCAAGCCATCCACGCCGGCTTCAGCGGCCTTTTCGGCATGGCGCCGGGTCGTGACATCGTGGAACACCAATCCGCCGTAGCTGTGGACGGCATCCACCAGCTCCTTCACTGCACCGAGGCTGGTGATGACGATGGGCACCTTGTGCTCGACGCAGATCGCCAGGTCAGCCTCAAGCCGTGGATTGCTGTTATGCACGATCAGGTTGACGGCATACGGCGCGGGATTGTCCAACTGCGCCAGGCCCGCTTCGATTTCCTCCAGCCAAGCCTTGAAGCCGCTGCTCTCGCGCTGATTGAGCGCCGGAAAGCTGCCGACCACGCCGTTGCGACAGCACGCCAGGACCAGTTGCGGGTTGGAAATCAGAAACATCGGCGCAGCGACGACCGGCAGGCGCAGACGTTGTTCAAGCAAAGCGGGCAGCGACATTGGAGGTACCCCGAGTAATTGAAATTAGAACGGTTTGACCACGACCAAAATTACGATAGCCAGCAATATCAGAACGGGCACTTCATTGAACCAGCGATAAAAGACATGGCTGCGGGTGTTTTCGCCACGGGCGAAGCGTTTTACCTGCGCGCCGCACATGTGGTGGTAGCCGATCAGCAACACCACCAGGGTGAGCTTGGCGTGGATCCAGGCGCCGGATTTAAAGATCGCAGGGTTGAGCGCAATCAGCCAGATGCCGAATACCAGGCTGGCGACCATCGCCGGGCCCATGATGCCGCGGTAGAGCTTGCGCTCCATGATGCTGAAGCGTTCCTTGCTGACGGTGTCTTCGCTTTGGGCGTGGTAGACAAACAGGCGTGGCAGGTAGAACAACCCGGCAAACCAGCAGACGATGCTGACGATGTGGAAGGCTTTGATCCATAGATAGAGCATTTCTAGTTATTCCCAGGTTCACGGTAACTGAAGATAGTAGTGGCTCATGCGCCCGTACGTCACGTTGACGGTTGTCGCAGGACGATACGGCCCCTATTATCGACGGCTTTCCAGTGGGTTCGTTGAGGGCAGGTTTATGGTCAAGGTCGGTATCGTCGGCGGCACGGGTTACACCGGTGTCGAATTGCTGCGTCTGTTGGCTCAGCATCCGCAAGCTGAGGTGGTGGTCATCACTTCCCGATCCGAGGCCGGACTGGCCGTGGCCGATATGTACCCGAACCTGCGTGGCCACTATGACGGCCTGGCGTTCAGCGTCCCGGACATCAAGACACTGGGCGCCTGCGATGTGGTGTTCTTCGCCACTCCTCACGGTGTTGCTCACGCGTTGGCTGGCGAACTGCTGGCTGCGGGCACCAAGGTGATCGACTTGTCGGCGGACTTTCGCCTGCAGGACGCCGATGAGTGGGCCAAGTGGTACGGCCAGCCCCACGGTGCGCCGCAATTGCTGGAAGAAGCGGTCTACGGCCTGCCGGAAGTCAATCGTGAGCAGATCAAGCAAGCGCGCCTGATCGCGGTGCCGGGTTGCTATCCGACCGCCACGCAGTTGGGTTTTCTGCCATTGCTGGAAGCGGGCCTGGCGGATGCTTCGCGCCTGATCGCGGACTGCAAGTCGGGTGTGAGTGGCGCCGGTCGTGGTGCGGCTGTGGGTTCGCTGTACTCCGAGACGTCCGAAAGCATGAAGGCGTACGCGGTAAAAGGGCATCGCCATCTGCCGGAAATCCGCCAAGGGCTGCGCCGCGCCGCAGGTAAGGAGGTGGGCCTGACTTTCGTGCCGCATCTGACGCCGATGATCCGTGGCATCCACTCCACACTGTACGCAACCGTGGTCGATCGGTCGGTGGATCTGCAGGCATTGTTTGAAAAGCGCTACGCCAATGAACCGTTCGTCGACGTAATGCCAGCCGGCAGCCACCCGGAAACCCGCAGCGTGCGCGGCGCCAACGTGTGCCGGATTGCCGTGCATCGTCCTCAGGATGGCGACCTGGTCGTGGTGCTGTCGGTGATCGACAACTTGGTCAAGGGTGCGTCGGGCCAGGCGGTGCAGAACATGAACATCCTGTTTGGCCTGGATGAGAAGCTGGGCTTGTCCCACGCGGGCATGCTGCCTTAAAAACAGCTTCAAGGTGTAGGTGGCAAGCTTGAAGCTCATGGCTTGAAGCTTGCCACTGCTCCCATAATAGTTGACCGCTTTTCTAGGAGAAGCGGATAATGCCGGCCATTACGCATATGGCGGCGCTACGCCGGGAGATTATCAGCATGAGCGTTGAATCCTTCACCCCCACGGCTTTGCAATTCACCCACGGTGCTGCGCACAAGGTGAAGAGCCTGGTCGATGAAGAGGGTAATGATCGCTTGAAGCTGCGCGTATTCGTTACGGGCGGCGGTTGTTCAGGGTTTCAGTACGGTTTTACCTTCGATGAAGATGTGGCCGATGACGACACCATCGTCGAGCGCGAGGGCGTGAGCCTGGTCGTGGATCCGATGAGCTTCCAATACCTGGCAGGTGCCGAGGTGGATTACCAGGAAGGTCTGGAGGGGTCGCGTTTCGTGATCAAGAACCCTAACGCTACCACTACCTGTGGTTGCGGGTCTTCGTTCTCGATCTGATCGACGTCCTGGTCTGCAACGGATACAAAAACGCCGCTTGGCTTTGATCGGCCAAGCGGCGTTTTGCTGTCTGGGTATTGTTACGCGGGGTAAATGGCACCCAGTACCCGCAGTCCGCGTGCACCGGTGACGCTCGGGCGGTTGGCGGCAATGCCTGCCAGGCAGCAATGGGCCAGCCAGGCGAAGGCCATCGCTTCGACCCAGTCGGGGTCTACACCGTAAGTGGCAGTACTGCTGACCTGGGTCGCAGGGAGCAGGGCGGCCAGCCGCTTTATCAGTGTGCCATTGTGGGCGCCGCCGCCACAGACCAGCAGGGTCTCTGTCTGGGCCTGTGCAGCCTGCAAGGACTCCACGATGGTCTGGGCCGTCAGTTCCAGCAGGGTAGCCTGGACATTTTGGGGCTCGAACACGGGCAAGCGTGCGAGGTGTCGTTGCAGCCACTCGAGGTTGAACACTTCGCGCCCGGTGCTTTTCGGGCCTTGGGTCTGGAAGAAGGGATCGGCCAGCAGCACGTTGAGCAACTGGGGTTCTACCTTGCCGCTGGCAGACCACTGGCCGCCGCGATCAAAGTGTTCGCCGCGCTGCAGGTGAATCCAGGCGTCCAACAAGACGTTGCCCGGGCCGCAGTCGAAACCGGCGACAGGCTTGCCGGTCTCGATCAGGCTGAGATTGCTGAAGCCTCCCACATTCAATACGGCACGGTTGCCGGTGCGTTCACCAAACAATGCCTCATGAAACGCGGGCACCAATGGCGCGCCCTGGCCGCCGGCAGCCACATCGCGGCTGCGAAAGTCACTGACAACCGTGATGCCTGTCAGCTCTGTGAGTAGAGCAGGGTTGCCAATCTGCACCGTAAAACCCCGAGCGGGTTCGTGGCGGATGGTCTGGCCATGGCTGCCAATCGCGCGGATGTCCTGGGGCTTGAGGTTTTGCTGCTCGAGCAAGGCGTGGATGCCTTGCGCGGCGAGTTCCACCCAGTGCTGCTGGGCGATGGCTGAGCGCGCTATCTCATCCGGGCCGCTGGCGCAAAGACCCAGCAGCTCGGTGCGCAGGGCGCTGGGCATGGGGATGTAGTGCGTGGCGATCAGTTTGATCGCCGGGTCTTGTTCGATCAGGGCTATGTCCAGGCCATCAAGGCTGGTCCCGGACATCACACCTATATAGCGTGGCATGGCTTAGCGCTTCGCCGAGGCGAGCAGGGTGGAGCGCTCCTGGTCCATGCGCGCCATCAGCGGCTGGCTTTGTTGCAGGAAGCGTGCGCGCTCGGCCTTGGCGATCGGGTCGGCCATTGGCAGTTTCTGGCCCAGTGGATCGACGTGCACGCCATTTACCTGGAACTCGTAGTGCAAGTGCGGGCCGGTCGACAGGCCGGTGGTGCCGATGTAGCCGATCACCTGGCCTTGCTTGACATTGCTGCCGGTCGACACGCCCTTGGCGAAGCCCTGCATGTGGCCATACAGCGTGCGGTAGGTATTGCCGTGCTGGATGATCACGGTATTGCCGTAACCGCCGCGACGTCCGGCCAGCAGCACCTTGCCGTCACCGGCTGCCTTGATAGGCGTGCCGCGCGGGGCTGCATAGTCCACGCCCTTGTGAGCGCGAATTTTGTTCAGAATTGGATGCTTGCGACCCATGGAGAAACGCGAGCTAATACGAGCGAAGTCTACCGGGGTGCGGATGAAGGCCTTGCGCATGCTATTGCCATCGGCGGTGTAGTAGCTGCTGTTGCCTTGCTTGTTGGTGTAGCGCACTGCGGTGTAGGTCTTGCCGCGGTTGGTGAAGCGCGCGGAGAGAATATTGCCGGTACCGACCACTTTGCCGTTGGCGACTTTCTGCTCGTAGATCACGTCGAATTCGTCGCCCTGGCGGATGTCCTGAGCGAAGTCGATGTCGTAGCCAAACACGCTGGCCATGTCCATGGTCATGCTATGGGACAAGCCGGCGCGCGCGGCGGATTGTGACAGCGAACTGTTGATCACGCCGTGGACGTAGGCGGAGCGCATCACCGGCTTGGTGGTAATGCGGTTGAAGGCGAAGCCTTTGGCGCCCTTGGTCAGGGTGATGCTTTCAAGGTCGCTGACATTGCTGTGCAGGTTGTTCAGCTGGCCATCGGGAGTGAATTCAAATTCAAGCTTTTGGCCATGTTTGAGCTGGGTGAATTGCTTGGCTTGTTTGTCGCTGGCCAGTACCTCGTTAACGGTAGTGGCAGGGAGGCCGACTTTACCGAACAGGGTCGACAGGGTGTCGCCCTTGGCCACGATCACTTCGCGGTGCAGAGGGTTCTTGGCCGCGTCGGCAGTCGGTACAGGCTGGTCCTGGGTTGCCTGCTGGGTGTCTTCGGGGCTGCTTTCTATCTGTGCGAACGGCGATTCGGTTGGCGCATTTGTGGCTTGTTGTGCGTCGGAAGCGTCTTGATCTTGTGTGAGTTGTTCAACCGGGCTTTCCAGGTCAAGGCTCAGGGATGTTCGTTTGGCTTCTACGTCACTGGAAGGGAATACCAGGAGTGCCAGGCTGAGAAGGGCGGCGATACCACTTGCTGCGAGCAGGTGGGTCTTCGGGTAAAGCGGCGGCGCTTTAGACGGTTCTGTGGTCATAAGTAATTTTGACTTTGAAGATGAAATGGAAAAGATGAATGACATGATGAAGATGAAATAACTGTATAAAATATAACCAAATCATCTGTGGCGCAAGCTCGCGAACGCTGGGCTTGCTGAACGGTGTCCGTGCGCAGGGCAAAACTTGTAATTAGTCCCTGATCTTGTATGGTTGGTTCCCTTTTGAATCTGAGCCTTGCGGGTCTGTTATGAAGTCGGTTGAAGAGCAGCTAGCGCTGATAAAACGTGGTGCGGAAGAACTGTTGGTCGAGGCCGAGCTGATCGAAAAGCTCAAGCGTGGCCAACCCCTGCGTATCAAGGCTGGCTTTGATCCGACGGCGCCGGATCTGCACCTGGGTCATACCGTGCTTATTAATAAGCTGCGCCAGTTCCAGGAGCTGGGGCACCAGGTCATCTTCCTTATAGGTGACTTCACCGGGATGATCGGTGATCCGAGCGGCAAGAGTGCAACGCGTCCGCCGCTGACGCGCGAGCAGGTTCTCGATAATGCCGAGACCTACAAGACTCAGGTGTTCAAGATTCTCGATCCGGCGAAAACCGAGGTGGCGTTCAACTCCACCTGGATGGATCAGATGGGGCCGGCGGATTTCATTCGCCTAACCTCCCAGTACACTGTGGCGCGCATGCTTGAGCGCGATGACTTCGACAAGCGTTACTCGACAAATCAGCCGATCGCCATTCATGAGTTCCTTTATCCGCTGGTTCAGGGCTATGACTCGGTAGCGTTGCGTGCCGACGTTGAGTTGGGCGGCACTGACCAGAAGTTCAACCTGTTGATGGGGCGTGAGCTGCAGCGTGCTTATGGGCAGGAGGCTCAGTGCATTCTGACCATGCCGTTGCTGGAAGGGCTGGATGGCGTCAAGAAGATGTCCAAATCCCTGGGCAACTATGTCGGCATTCAGGAAGCGCCGGGCGTGATGTACGGCAAGCTGGTTTCCATTCCCGACGCGCTGATGTGGCGCTACTTTGAGCTGTTGAGCTTCCGCTCCATGGATGAGATCAATGCCCTGCGCGCCGATGTCGAGGCGGGCGCCAATCCGCGTGACGTCAAGATCAAGCTGGCTGAAGAGATCGTTGCGCGCTTCCATGGTGAAGAGGCTGCGGCCAGTGCGCATCGCGCGGCGGGCAATCGCATGAAGGATGGCGAGCTGCCGGATGATCTGCCGGAGATTGAGCTGTCTGCCGCTGAGGCGATGCCGATTGCTGCCGTGCTTAATAAGGCAGGCCTGGTCAAGAACTCGGCGGTTGCGCGTGACCTCCTGGGCTCCGGTGGTGTGCGTATAGATGGTGAGGTTGTCGATCGCACCTTTATATACGCGCTGGGCGCTACCCACGTCTGCCAGGCCGGGAAGAAGGCATTTGCGCGTATTACGCTCAAATCCGAATAAACCTGAAATTAAGTGTTGACGGCGAATTATATCTGTCTATAATTCGCCCCACTTCCGGCGCAGTCGAAACGGAAAACTCATTGGTAAACAAAGAGTTACGCGAGATTCGACAGCGACTTGCTTCAGT
>NZ_JANLOH010000101.1:0-111797 GCF_025466155.1 Pseudomonas sp. 13B_2.1_Bac1
TCTTGTCGCTAAAACAAGAATAAGGACCGCTCATGTTCGACCTCAGCCAATTCCCCACCGCCGATGCCGTCCGCCGGGCTGCGCAACTCAGCCAAGAGGACTATCAGCGCCTCTATCGCCAATCCATCGACCAGCCGGATACTTTCTGGGCTGAACAGGCCATGGCCTTTCTCGACTGGATAACTCCGTGGCACACCGTCCAGCAGTCGGACATCCACACCGGTACCGCCCATTGGTTCGCCGGCGGCACGCTGAACGTCAGCTACAACTGCATTGACCGTCACCTGGCGCAACGCGCCGATCAGCCGGCCTTCATCTGGGAAGGCGATGATCCGACAAACGCGTCCAAAATCACCTACCGCCAACTGCACCAAAACGTCTGCCGCCTCGCCAACGTGCTGAAAAGCCGGGGCGTGAAGAAAGGTGACCGGGTGTGCATCTACATGCCGATGATCCCGGAGGCGGCCTACGCCATGCTCGCCTGCACGCGCATTGGCGCAGTGCACTCGGTGGTGTTTGGGGGGTTCTCGCCGGATGCCTTGCGCGACCGCATCCTCGATGCCGACTGTCGCACCGTGATCACCGCCGATGAAGGCGTGCGCGGCGGCAAGCCGGTGGCACTGAAACAGAATGTCGACAAGGCCCTGGCCAGTTGCCCGGACGTCAGTACGGTGCTGGTGGTCGAGCGCACCGGCGCAACTGTGAACTGGAGCGAAGGCCGCGACCTGAAGTATCGGCAATCCCTTGAAGCCGCGAGCGACGATTGCCCACCCGAGCCCATGGACGCCGAAGACCCGCTGTTCATCCTCTACACCTCCGGCAGCACCGGCAAGCCCAAGGGCGTGCTGCACACCACCGGCGGTTACCTGCTGCAGGCGGCGATGACCTTCAAGTACGTGCTCGATTACCGCGACGGCGAGGTGTTCTGGTGCACCGCCGATGTCGGCTGGGTCACTGGCCACAGCTATATCGTGTATGGCCCGCTGGCCAATGGCGCCACCTCGCTGATGTTCGAGGGCGTACCGAGCTACCCGGACAGCTCGCGCTTCTGGCAGGTGATCGACAAGCACCAGGTCAACATCTTCTACACGGCGCCCACCGCCCTGCGCGCCTTGATGCGTGAAGGCCATGGCCCCTTGCAGAGCACCTCCCGCGCCAGCCTGCGCCTGCTGGGCAGCGTCGGTGAGCCGATCAACCCGGAGGCGTGGGACTGGTATTTCAACGCGGTCGGCGAACAGCGCTGTCCGATTGTCGATACCTGGTGGCAGACCGAAACCGGCGGCATCATGCTCAGCCCGCTGGTCAGCGCCCGGCGGATCAAGCCGGGTTGTGCGACCCAGCCGATGTTTGGCGTACAGCCCGTGCTGCTGGACGAGCATGGCAAGGTGATCAGCGGCGCCGGCAGCGGCGTGCTGGCGATCAAGGCCAGTTGGCCGGGGCAGATCCGCAGTGTGTATGGCGATCCGCAGCGCATGATCGACACCTACTTCAAACCCTACCCCGGCTACTACTTCACCGGTGACGGCGCCCGGCGCGACGAAGACGGCGACTACTGGATCACCGGGCGCATCGACGATGTGATCAACGTGTCCGGCCACCGTATCGGCACCGCCGAAGTGGAGAGCGCCCTGGTGCTGCATGACCAGGTGGCCGAAGCGGCCGTGGTCGGCTACCCCCATGACGTCAAGGGCCAGGGCATTTATGCCTTCGTCACCCCGATGAATGGCGTCGAGCCCGATGACACATTGAAAAAGCACCTGCTGGAGCTGGTCAGCAAGGAAATTGGCAGCTTTGCCAAGCCGGAACTGATCCAATGGGCGCCCGCTTTGCCGAAGACTCGCTCGGGCAAGATCATGCGCAGGATCCTGCGCAAGATCGCCTGTAACGAACTCGACAGCCTCGGTGATACTTCCACCCTGGCCGACCCGAGTGTTGTCGACGGCCTGATCGACAAACGCCTGAACCGATAGGACACCATGGAATTTCTGCGCAGCCGTATCGAAACCCAGTTGATGAGCCTGACGGGCTTGTCACTGGGCCAGCTGGACCTGGAAAACCCCAAGGGCGACCCAGGCCTGTTCGGGCCGGACTCGGTCAGTTGGCAGGTGCATGGCGACTTCAGCAGCATGCTGATCGGCGGTATCAGCGCCTTGATGCTGCAAGCCTTGCACCCGCTGGCCCTGGCGGGCGTGTGGGATCACTCGAACTTCCGCCAGGACATGCTCGGGCGGCTGCGGCGGACTTCGCAGTTCATCTCCGGGACCACCTTCGGCTCGCGCAAGGATGCCGAATGGCTGATCGAAAAAGTCCGCACCATTCACCTGCAGGTGGTCGGCCATGCGCCGGACGGGCGTCCTTATGCCGCCAGCGATCCGGAGCTGCTGACCTGGGTGCACGTGGCCGAGGTGAGCAATTTCCTCGCGGCCCACCTGCGCTATCGTAACCCGCACCTGTCGGGTCGGGATCAGGACCGTTACTACAGCGAGATTGCCTTGGTCGCCGAGCGACTGGGCGCGCGGCATGTGCCGCGTTCGCGGCAGGAAGTGGCGGATTACATGGCGCGTATTCGTCCTCAACTGCTGTGCGACGAACGCAGCCACGAAGTGCTGCGCCTGCTGCTCAATGCGCCTGCGCCCAGTCACCTGGCCAAGCCTTTCGGTGCCTTGATGATGCAGGCCGGCATTGATCTGCTGCCGGACTGGGCAAGCGCCATGCTCGACCAACAGCAGAGCCCGCTGCAGCGCCAGATGATCCGCGCCGGGGTCAAGCGCAGTGCGCCGTTGCTGCGCTGGGCGATGCGCAATGGTTCGGTGCAACGCGCCCATCGGCGGATGGGGTTGATGTAGGCCGTGGCGCATAACTGTTAAACTCCGCGCCCTCATTTCCCCAGCAAGGCGCGCTCCATGTCTTCCTTGAATCAGGCGCTGCGCGCCGCCCTCGATCAACGCCAAGACCTGATCAACGAGCTGCATGCCCAAGGCACCGATTGCTATCGGTTGTTCCATGGCAGCCAGGAAGGCGCGGGCGGCCTGACCGTCGACCGCTACGGCCCGCAACTGCTGGTGCAGAGCTTCCACCAGAGCCTGGAAACCAGCGACCTGCTGGCGCTGCATCAACAGATCAACCAGCACCTGGGCCTGGAACTGCTGCTGGTGTACAACGACCGCTCCCGTGGCAACTCGCGAATCGACCGCGAAGACACGGTGTACCGCGCCGAACCCGCTGCGCTGGAAGACATGATCGGCCACGAGTGGGGTCTCAATTACCGCGTGCGCGGGCGGCATGCCGGGCAGGACCCGTTGCTGTTCCTCGACCTGCGCAACACTCGTGGCTGGGTCAAGGCGCACAGCGCGGGCAAAAGCGTGCTGAACCTGTTTGCCTACACCTGTGGCGTCGGCTTGAGTGCCGCAGCCGGCGGCGCCAGCGAGGTGTGCAACCTGGACTTCGCCGAAGGCAACCTGGCGGTCGGCAGTGAGAACGGCCTGCTCAACCCACAATTGCCGACCATGGAGTTTGTGCAGTCGGATTATTTCCCGGCGATTCGCCAGTTGGCCGGCTTGCCGATTACCCAACGTCGTGGGCAGAAGCTGCCGAGTTACCCGCGCCTGGAGCCACGTCAATATGACCTGGTATTGCTCGACCCACCGGCCTGGGCCAAGAGCGCATTCGGCACTGTCGACCTGCTGCGCGACTACCAGAGCCTGCTCAAGCCGGCGCTGCTCGCCACCGCCGACAACGGCGTGCTGATCTGCTGCAACAACCTCGCAAAAGTCAGCATGGACGACTGGCGCGACCAGGTGCTGCGCTGCGCCGAGAAAGCCGGGCGGCCGGTACGCGACTGGCAGATCATGACACCTGGCGCGGACTTTCCCTCGCAAGACCAACAGCCGCCGTTGAAGACCCTGATCCTGCAGCTGTAGTACTTTTCCCAAGAAGCCCCGTACTTCGGAACCGAAATCCCGTGCCATACTCCAAGGCACTCTTGTTCGACATAGATGGCGTCACCCATGCCCAAAGGATTGATTCGCGCCGCTGGCGCCCTGTTGACCGCCCTTGCCCTGTACAGCTTGCTGGGCTTTCTGATTCTGCCGGGCATCGCCCTTCGCATTGCCAACCAACAACTGGCCCATTACGCCACGGTGCCGGCCCGGATCGAGCGCATCGAGCTCAACCCGTTCAGCCTGGAAGTGACGGCATGGGGCCTGAAAATCGGCGAGCCGGGCAAGGAGCAAGTGGGTTTCGAGCGTCTCTACGCCAACCTGCAGATCGACAGCCTGCGGACTCGCGCGCTGCACCTGGCCGATGTGCAATTGGACAAGCCCAAGACCGAACTGCTGTTCGACAAGTCCGGCCAGTTGAACCTGGCGCAGCTGTTCAAGCTGCCGCCCAGCGAGCCTAGCCCGGCCGATCCAAATGCCAAGCCGTTTCCATTGCGTATCGACAGCATCAAGCTGGCGGGCGGCTATGTGCACTTTCAGGACCTGCGCCCCAGCGAACCTATCGAATTTCTCTACGACACGCTCGACTTCGAACTGAAGAACCTCAGCACCTTGCCCGAAGACAACGCCGACATGACCTTGGTGGCCGCCGGCCCTGAAGGCGGGCGGATCGACTGGAAAGGCAATTTCAGCCTGGTGCCGATCATTTCCGAAGGGACCCTGAAGGTTACCGACGGCAAGATGAAAGCCTGGTGGCCTTATGTGCGCGACGCCTTGCCACTGGTGCTCGAAGACGGCGTACTCAACTTCAGTACCGACTACCGATTCAGCCTGGCCAAAGAGACCGAGCTGAACCTGACCAACACCGCAGCAAGCGTCGCGCCGTTTGCCATCAACGCGCCGGATGGGCGCCCGCTGGTGCGCCTGGAGCGCCTGGACGTCAGTGAGACCACGGTTGACCTGGCCAAGCAGCAGGTCGTCATCGGCAAGATCCGCAGCAACAAACTGGAAACCTGGGCCGCCCGTGAAGCCGACGGCCAACTGGACTGGCAGAAACTGTTCGCCAGCCAACCGAGCAAACCGGCCAAGGCGCCTGAGCCTGCCACGGCACCGGCCACCGCCGACTCACCGAAACCCGGACCCGCCGCGCCGAGCAAACCCTGGCAAGTGCTGCTCAAGGATGTGCAGTTGCGCAACTATCAAGTGCACCTGGCCGACCGCCAGGTCAAACCCGCCGTTGCGCTTGAACTGGGCCCGTTGAACGTCGACATGCAGAACTTCGACAGCCTCAACCGGAGCCCCTTCACCTTGAAGGTCGACTCCGGCCTGGGCAAGCAGGGCAAGATCCAGGCAACCGGCGAGGTCAACCTCAACCCGATCAGCGCCAAGCTGAAAGTGAATACCCAGGACATCGACCTTCGGGTGGCGCAGTCCTATATCAGCCCGTTTATTCGCCTGGAACTGCGTAGCGGCATGCTCGGCAGCAATCTGGACGTCAACCTCAAGAGCGCCGATCCGCTGAAGCTCCAGGTAACGGGCCGGGCGCAAGTCGACCAGTTGCACACCCTCGACACCCTGAAGACCCGCGACTTCGTGAAGTGGCAGCGCCTGGTGCTGGAAGGCGTGAACTACCAGCACGGTGAGAGCCTGTCGATTGACAAGGTCAACCTGCTGCAACCGTATGCACGGTTCATGATCAACGACGACCGCACCACCAACGTGGATGACCTGCTGATTCCACAGCCGGCGAACAGTGGCGCCAAGTCAGCGGCAAAACCGGCCAGCAAAGACAAACCCCTGGGCATTCATGTCGGGCAAATCGCGATCAACGACGGCTCGGCCAATTTCGCCGACTTCAGCCTCACGCCCAACTTCGCCACGGCGATTCAACAACTCAACGGGCAGATCGGCACCATCGACAGCCGCCAGGCCAAACCGGCCAGCGTCGACATCAAGGGCAAGGTCGACCGTTACGCTCCCGTCACCATCAAAGGCAGCGTGAACCCGTTTGATCCGATGGCGGCGCTGGATATCGCCACCAGCTTCAAACGTGTCGAGCTGACCACCCTGACGCCTTACTCGGGCAAGTTCGCCGGCTTCCGTATCCGCAAGGGCCGTCTCAACCTCGACTTGCACTACGTGATCACCAAAGGCCAACTGAAGGCCGAAAACAAGGTGGTGGTCGAGCAACTGCAGTTGGGTGAGAAAGTCGACAGCGCCGATGCCGTGGACCTGCCGATTCGCCTGGCCATCGCGTTGCTCAAGGACAGCGACGGCAAGATCTCGATCGAACTGCCGGTCACCGGCGATTTGAACAACCCGCAATTCAGCGTGATGCCGATCGTCTGGCAGACCCTGCGAAACCTGGTGGTACGCGCGGCGACGGCGCCGTTCAAATTCATCGGCGGGCTGATCACCGGGGGAGGCTCGGAGGACCTGGGTAATGTGTCCTTCGCCGCCGGCTCCAGCGAATTGAGCAAGGACGCCGAAGGTGCACTGAATACGCTGGCCAAGGCTCTCAAGGAACGCCCTACCCTGCGCCTGGAAATCGAAGGCACGGCCGCGGCCAGCAGCGACGGCCCGTTCCTTGCCTCCCAGCGTCTGGAGCGTGAATACCAATACAACTACTACAAGATGCTCCAGCGCCGTGGCGACAAGGTCCCGGCCCAGGCTTCGTTGTTGGTGGTTCCGGAAAGCGAGAAGGCCCCGCTGTTGGAAGGCATCTACCGCACGCGCCTGAAGCAGCAGCCGCCAGCCGAGTGGAAAGACCTCAGCCGCGACGACCGCACGGCCAAGTTGAAAGACGGTGTAATCAAGTTCTGGAGCAGCAGTGATGTGCTGCTGCGCCAGCTCGGCCAGGATCGCGCCAGTACCATCAAGGATTACCTGGTGGACAAAGGGCAGTTGGAAGATGACCGGGTGTACTTCATCGATGCCAACCTGGGCCAGGCCGAGAAGGATGGCCGGGTGGTGACGCCAATGCACCTGGATGCCGAGTAGCTGGCGGAGGCGGTGCGTCAGTCACTATGGGCTGACACACCGAACTCGCGGGCAAGCCCGCTGCCATATTTGATCGCTGTCGCACTGGGATTTTGTTTCGACCCACAATAGAACAGGCCCCGACACGAATGCCGGGGCCTGTAATGACCACATCCTTGTGGCCGGTCGCATGAACTCGTGAGGTGCATTGAGTGGATATCTAGCTCACTCGTTGCCGCCTTCGCCTAGTTCAGACGAATGGGTAAGCGTTAGTCTGCTTTCAGGCCATCGGCCGATACAGCTTTAACGCCTTTGATTTTCTTGGTGATGTTCACCGCGGTAGTTTTCTGCGCTTCAGTCACAGCGACCGAAGAGGACAGGGAAACTACACCTTTATTGGTTTCGACTTTGATGTCGGTACCAGGAATGCCTTTCTCGGTTACCAGGTCAGCTTTCACTTTGGTGGTGATCCAAGTGTCCGAGGTGGACTCTTTGGCACCTGCAGCTGCGCTTTTGGTTTTATCGACGTTGTCTGCCTTGGTAGCGCCGCCAGCCAGCAGGCCATCAGCAGAAACTGCAGTTACGCCTTTGATTTTCTTGGTGATCGCTACAGCGGTCGCTTTTTGCGAATCCGAAATGGCTACGGTCGACGAGAGGGAAACCACACCTTTGTTGGTTTCAACCTTGATGTCCGAACCAGGAATACCTTTCTCGGTCAGCAGATCAGACTTAACTTTGGTGGTGATCCAAGTATCCGAAACGCTTTCTTTTGCCTTGGTGGCTTCACCCGCCGCCATGGTCATTGGAGCTTGGGAAGTCTGGGCAAAGGCCACGTTAGCACCCATGGCCAGGGTCAGAGCGGTAGCAGTAGCGAGAGCGAACTTCTTCATACGAGTAACTCCTGTTTTATTAAAAGTCTGCAGTGTGTGAACCTTGATGCTGCAGCGTTAACAGGGATATTGCAGACAGTGTGCCAAGTCTCGATATCCAGATAAACCCTTATAAAACAATACGTTACGAAAACACGCTTTTTTCGGAATCGTGCAACTTGCATGAACCTGACCGATGCTGCATGCAAGTTGCGGTTTTTTCGATTTACTAAGCGCCTGATTTACCGGCATTTTCTCACGGACATAAAAAAAGGACCCCGAAGGGTCCTTTTTCCAGCTTAAAGCCTGCGGGTATTTAAACGCCCGAAGCCTTGGCTGCTGCTACGTCCTTGATGGACAGCTTGATACGGCCGCGGTTGTCCACGTCCAGTACCAGCACTTCCACTTCCTGGCCTTCTTTCAGGATGTCGGTCACTTTCTCGACGCGAGCATCGCTCAACATGGAGATGTGAACCAGACCGTCCTTGCCAGGCAGGATGTTGACGAATGCGCCGAAGTCGACGATGCGCTCAACCTTGCCGACGTAGATCTTGCCGATCTCGGCTTCAGCGGTGATGCCCAGAACGCGCTGACGTGCCGCTTCAGCTGCTTCCTTGGTTTCGCCGAAGATCTTGATCGAGCCGTCGTCTTCGATATCGATCGAAGCCTTGGTCTCTTCGCAGATCGCACGGATGGTCGCGCCGCCTTTACCGATGACATCACGGATTTTGTCGGTGTCGATTTTCATCGCGATCATGGTCGGAGCATTTTCCGACAGCTCGGTACGCGACTGACCAATGATCTGGTTCATCTGGCCGAGGATGTTCAGGCGCGCTTCCAGGGCTTGGCCCAGAGCGATTTCCATGATCTCTTCGGTGATGCCCTTGATCTTGATGTCCATCTGCAGCGCGGTCACACCTTTGGCGGTACCGGCTACTTTGAAGTCCATGTCGCCCAGGTGGTCTTCGTCACCCAGGATGTCGGTCAGGATGGCGAACTTCTCGCCTTCTTTAACCAGGCCCATGGCGATACCGGCAACCGGTGCCTTCATCGGCACACCAGCGTCCATCAGTGCCAGGGAAGCACCGCACACGGAAGCCATCGAGCTGGAACCGTTGGACTCGGTGATTTCCGAGACAACACGGATGGTGTACGGGAACACGTCAGCAGCCGGCAGCATGGCCTGGACCGAACGACGGGCCAGACGGCCGTGACCGATTTCGCGGCGACCAGCGCCACCCATGCGACCACACTCGCCCACCGAGAACGGAGGGAAGTTGTAGTGCAGCATGAACGGGTCTTTTTTCTCGCCTTCCAGGGTGTCCAGCAGCTGTGCGTCACGGGCAGTACCCAGAGTCGCGACTACCAGGGCCTGGGTTTCACCACGGGTGAACAGGGCCGAACCGTGAGTCTTCGGCAGAACGCCGACTTCGATGTTCAGCGGACGCACGGTGCGCGTGTCGCGACCGTCGATACGTGGCTTGCCGTTTACGATGTTTTCGCGAACGGTGCGGTATTCGATTTCACCGAATGCAGCTTTGACGTCGCTGGCGGAAGGCTGGCCTTCTTCGCCGGACAGCTTGGCCACAACCTGATCCTTCAGCTCGCCCAGGCGAGCGTAACGGTCGGCCTTGACAGTGATGGTGTAGGCGTCGGAGATAGCAGCGCCGAACTCGGAGCGGATAGCGCCCAGCAGTTCGGTGGCTTCCGGGGCTGCAGCCCAGGTCCAGGTCGGCTTTGCAGCTTCGGCAGCCAGCTCGGTGACAGCCTTGATGACAGCCTGGAATTCGTCGTGGGCGAACAGCACGGCGCCCAGCATCTGGTCTTCGGTCAGCTCTTTGGCTTCCGATTCAACCATCAGAACGGCTTCCGAGGTACCGGCAACGACCATGTCCAGGCTCGATGCTTTCAGTTGCTCGTAAGTCGGGTTCAGCAGGTAACCGGTGCTCTCGTGGAAAGCAACGCGGGCTGCGCCGATCGGACCATCGAAAGGAATGCCGGAGATGGCCAGGGCAGCCGAAGTACCGATCATCGCGGCGATGTCCGGATCGGTTTTCTTGCTGGTGGAAACGACGGTGCAGACAACCTGCACTTCGTTCATGAAGCCTTCTGGGAACAGCGGACGGATCGGACGGTCGATCAGTCGGGAAGTCAGGGTTTCTTTCTCGGAAGGACGGCCTTCGCGCTTGAAGAAACCGCCAGGGATCTTACCGGCAGCGTAAGTCTTTTCCTGGTAGTGAACGGACAGAGGGAAGAAGCCCTTGCTCGGGTCAGCGGTCTTCGCGCCGACTACGGTCACCAGTACGGTGACGTCATCGTCAACGGTGACCAGCACTGCGCCGGAGGCTTGACGGGCGATACGGCCTGTCTCGAGGGTAACGGTCGACTGACCGAACTGGAATTTTTTGATAACCGGGTTCACGGTGTCCTACCTTCTTTGTGGCTCTTGGGGAACTTGTCTTCTTGCGAAATTCTTGGGCAATGCCGGGAGTCGGCCCGACCGCTGTCCAGGGTAAAACGTGTGTCCAGATAAAACTTGAGGCTGGGAGCCTGCCATGGGCCAGCGGAAATCCCACTGACACACGGCAGACAACCAACCTCTAGCGCAATCGCTTATTAGCGACGCAGACCCAGGCGACCGATCAGAGCCTGATAACGACCCAGATCCTTGCCTTTCAGGTAGTCCAGCAGCTTACGGCGCTGGTTTACCATGCGGATCAGACCACGACGGGAGTGGTGATCTTTACCGTTGGCCTTGAAGTGACCTTGCAGCTTGTTGATGTTGTGGGTCAGCAGTGCAACTTGCACTTCTGGCGAACCAGTGTCACCAACAGCTTGCTGATAGTCAGCTACGATTTGTGCTTTTTCTTGAACGTCGAGAGCCATGAGGCAATCCTTTTTTCAGGAAACCACCCAAAGGGCAGTCTCAACAGGCCAGGGACAAATCCCTGTATCTAAAAATGAGTAGTGACCGTGCCTGTTAACAGCCACCCTCGTTCCAGTTTGCGTAAAATCTACTGCGCTTTTACCACAAACTGGTTTCGGTCATTCTGACCGAATCAGTCGACGCGGCGCGATGCGCCCGTCTTCGCTCACTTCACCGATACCGATAAAGCGACCGTTATGATCCTGTACCCGCACCATGCCGAACTTCGGGGCATCCGGGGCACGTACCGGCTGGCCGTTGAGCCAGTAGAACGCGCTGTGCTCCGAGAAGTGCAGCAATGGCCAATCCAGCAAACCGCTGTCCGATGGCATCAGGAAGCGATCCACCGCTTCATTGCCGCCTTCGGCGTGAACCGCTTCCAACTCTTCCAGCGTCACCGTCTGGGCCAGGCTGAAAGGTCCGGCCTGGGTACGTCGCAGCTCAGCAACGTACGCGCCGCAACCGAGCTTTTCACCGATATCTTCCACCAGGGTACGGATATAGGTGCCTTTGCTGCAGTCCACGGCCAGGCGCGCAGTGTCACCTTCACAGGCGAGCAATTCCAAGCGCGCAATAGTAACAGAACGCGGTTCGCGCTCCACTACTTCGCCCGCACGTGCCAGCTTGTAAAGAGGCTGCCCATCGCGCTTGAGAGCCGAGTACATCGGCGGTATCTGACTGATTTCTCCACGAAAAGCGGGTAAAGCAGCCTCGATATCAGCACGACCAACGGTCACGTCGCGAACCTGCAAAACATCACCTTCGGCGTCAGCCGTGGTGGTGGTCTTGCCCAGTTGCATCAGGGTTTCATAACCCTTGTCGGAATCGAGCAGGTATTGCGAGAACTTGGTGGCCTCGCCAAAGCACAACGGCAATACACCGGTGGCCAGGGGATCGAGGCTGCCGGTATGCCCGGCCTTCTCGGCATTGAGCAGCCAGCGAACCTTCTGCAACGCAGCATTGGAGGTAAAGCCAATGGGTTTGTCGAGCAGAATGATGCCGCTGACATTGCGACGAATACGTTTGACCTGAGCCACCGCTTACTCCTTGGCGTCTTCAGGTGTGGACGGGTGCTGGCTGTCTTCAGCCACGGCGCGCTCGATGAGTGCCGACAGGTGCGCACCACGCACGACGCTTTCGTCGTAGTGGAAGTGCAACTGGGGCACGCTGCGCAGCTTCATCTCACGGGCCAACTGCATGCGCAGGAAACCTGCTGCCGAGTTGAGCACCTTGATGCTTTGCGCGATTTCTTCGCTGCTGTCCTGGCCCATCACGGTGATGAAAATCTTCGCGTGACCAACGTCACGGCTCACTTCAACAGCGGTGATGGTGACCAGGCCAACGCGGGGGTCTTTGACTTCGCGACGGATCAGTTGGGCCAGCTCACGCTGCATCTGATCGCCGATACGCTGGGTACGGCTGTATTCTTTTGCCATGTCTTGTTACCTGTTACTGCCACACGGTGAAACCCGTGGGGTCTGAAAGCGGCAAACGCCCGGCCTGACAAAAGCCAGACCGGGCGTTGCGTTTAGAGTCCGGACACTGCGCGGGGCATCTGCATGCCCACCCGCCGTGTGGCTCCTGAAGTGCGCGAGTTAGAGGCTGCGAGCAACCTGAACCTTCTCGAAGACTTCGATCTTGTCGCCAACCTTGACGTCGTTGTAGCTCTTGACGCCGATACCGCATTCCATGCCGGCACGTACTTCAGAAGCGTCATCCTTGAAGCGGCGCAGGGATTCCAGCTCGCCTTCGAAGATAACGATGTCTTCACGCAGTACGCGGATTGGACGGTTACGGTACACGGTGCCTTCGACAACCATGCAGCCGGCGATCGCGCCGAATTTCGGCGAGCGGAACACGTCACGTACTTCGGCGATACCCAGGATGTTCTCCCGGACGTCACTGCCAAGCATGCCGGTAAGGGCCTTCTTGACGTCTTCGATGATGTCGTAGATGACGTTGTAGTAACGCATGTCCAGGCCTTCCTGCTCGACGATCTTGCGAGCGCCAGCATCGGCACGCACGTTGAAGCCGAACAGTACAGCGTTGGAAGCCAGTGCCAGGTTGGCGTCGGATTCGGTGATACCACCGACACCGCCACCGACAACGCGCACTTGCACTTCGTCGTTACCCAGGCCGTTCAAGGCGCCGTTCAACGCTTCGAGGGAACCACGGACGTCAGATTTGAGGACGATGTTAAGCGTCTTCTTCTCTTCCTGGCCCATGTTCTCGAAGATGTTTTCCAGCTTGCCAGCGTGAGCACGGGCCAGCTTGACTTCGCGGAACTTGCCTTGACGGAACAGAGCCACTTCACGGGCTTTCTTCTCGTCGGCAACCACGCTCATCTCGTCGCCAGCGTCCGGCGTACCGTCCAGGCCGAGGATCTCGACCGGGATAGCTGGACCTGCTTCCTTGATTGGCTTGCCGTTCTCGTCGAGCATGGCACGTACACGGCCGTAGTTCGAACCGACCAGCACCATGTCGCCTTGGCGCAGGGTACCGTCTTGAACCAGGACGGTCGCCACCGGGCCGCGGCCCTTGTCGAGGCGGGACTCAACCACGACACCACGGCCAGGAGCCGATGGGGTAGCGGTCAGTTCCAGAACTTCGGCTTGCAGCAGAACGGCTTCGAGCAGTTCGTCAACGCCGGTACCCATCTTCGCAGAGACCGGTACGAATGGAGTGTCGCCACCCCACTCTTCGGAAGTCACGCCGTGAACCGACAGTTCGCTACGGATGCGATCGAGATCAGCGCCCGGCTTGTCGATCTTGTTCACGGCAACCACCAGCGGCACGCCAGCCGCTTTCGCGTGCTGAACAGCTTCGATGGTTTGTGGCATCACGCCGTCGTCCGCTGCAACCACCAGGATCACGATGTCGGTCGCCTTGGCACCACGAGCACGCATTGCGGTAAACGCGGCGTGACCCGGGGTATCGAGGAACGTCACCATGCCACGGTCGGTTTCAACGTGGTAAGCGCCGATGTGCTGGGTAATGCCGCCGGCTTCGCCCGCAGCTACCTTGGCACGACGGATGTAGTCGAGCAGGGATGTCTTACCGTGGTCAACGTGGCCCATTACGGTCACGACCGGCGCACGGGAAACAGCCTCGCCTTCAAACTTCAGGGACTCGGCCAGGGAATCTTCCAGGGCGGTGTCGCTGACCAGGGTCACTTTGTGGCCCAGCTCTTCAGCAACCAGTTGGGCAGTTTCCTGGTCCAGTACCTGGTTGATGGTGGCCGGAGTACCCAGCTTGAACATGAACTTGATGATTTCAGCAGCCTTGACCGACATCTGCTGGGCCAGATCGCCCACAGTGATGGTCTCGCCGATCTTCACTTCACGCACGACAGGGCCGGTTGGGCTCTGGAAACCGTGGGCGTTGCGTTTCTTCAGCTTGGCCTTGCCGCGACCACCACGACGGAAGCCATCGCTTTCTTCGTCGGTAGTACGTGGGGCAACGCGTGGAGCAGGCGCTTTCTCTTTGACCGACGCACGATGCGGAGCGTTTTTGCGCTCGCCATCACCGCCACCACCACGACGATTGTTATCGTCGGCACGTGGCTTGTCTGGACGACGCGGTTCGTCGCGCTTGCGGGCGTCAGCGGCAGGAGCAGGTGCGGCGGCAACCGGAGCGGCCTCACGCACAGCTTCTACCGGCGCGCTTGGCGCGGCGACTGCTTCAGTGGCAGCAGGTTGCGCAGCAGCAGGCTGGCGACGCGCTTCTTCTTCGGCGCGACGCTTGGCTTCTTCTTCAGCCTTCTGACGAGCAGCATTTTCTACTGCGCGACGTTCTTCCAGTTCGCGTTTGCGCTCGGCTTCGATTTCTTCCGGGCTGCGCTGTACGAAGACTTTCTTCTTGCGTACTTCAACGCTGATGCTCTTGCTACCAGCAACACGCAGTGTGCTGGTGGTTTTGCGCTGCAATGTAATCTTGCGCGGTTCTTCCACTTTCGCCTTGTGGCTGCTCTTCAAGTGAGTCAGCAAAGACTGCTTCTCACTATCGCTCACACCTTCATCGGCGGCGGTGTGCGGCAGACCTGCCTCACGCATCTGCTGCAACAGGCGCTCTACCGGTGTTTTGACCTCATCGGCCAGTTGTTTCACCGTGACTTGCGTCATGCACTTCTCTCCTCAGGCCGCGCCTAATTACTCGAACCAATGGGCTCGGGCGGCCATGATCAACTTGCCGGCACGATCATCGTCAATGCCGTCGATGTCGAGCAGATCGTCAATAGACTGCTCGGCCAGGTCTTCGCGGGTAATTACGCCGCGCACCGCCAGTTCCATCGCCAAATCCTTGTCCATACCCTCAAGCGAGAGCAGGTCTTCGGCCGGATGGGCGTCTGCCAGCTTTTCCTCAGTAGCGATGGCTTTAGTCAACAAACGATCCTTGGCCCGAGCGCGAAGCTCGTTGACGGTGTCTTCGTCAAAGCCGTCGATGTTGAGCATTTCTTCCAACGGTACGTAGGCAATCTCTTCCAGGCTGGTGAAGCCTTCATCTACCAGCACCTGCGCCAGGTCTTCGTCGACTTCCAGCTCGTCGATGAAGTTGCGCAGGATGTCACCGGTTTCAGCTTGCTGCTTAGCCTGGATGTCCGATTCGGTCATCACGTTCAGGGTCCAGCCGGTCAGTTGGCTGGCCAGACGCACGTTCTGACCACCACGACCAATGGCCTGAGCCAGATTGTCTGCGCCAACGGCGATGTCCATTGCATGGGCATCTTCGTCAACGATAATTGCCGCCACTTCAGCCGGCGACATGGCGTTGATCACGAACTGCGCCGGGTTATCGTCCCACAGGACGATGTCCACACGCTCACCGCCCAATTCGCCCGACACTGCCTGGACGCGCGAACCGCGCATACCAATGCAAGCGCCTTGCGGGTCGATGCGTTTGTCCTTGGAGCGAACCGCGATCTTGGCGCGCGAACCCGGGTCGCGGGACGCAGCCATGACTTCGATC
The DNA here is from genome assembly GCF_025466155.1 of Pseudomonas sp. 13B_2.1_Bac1. Taxonomy (NCBI): domain Bacteria; kingdom Pseudomonadati; phylum Pseudomonadota; class Gammaproteobacteria; order Pseudomonadales; family Pseudomonadaceae; genus Pseudomonas; species Pseudomonas sp. 13B_2.1_Bac1. The sequence continues at coordinate 15,678 of NZ_JANLOH010000101.1, forward strand.
AGGCCTTCGGCAATTTCCGGCACTTCAATACGGAACAGCTCGATCAGCATTTCCGGCGCGGTACGCGACAGGATCAACTGAGGGCCGCGGTTCTCGGTGCGGATTTCCTTGAGCAGCGCACGCAAACGCACGCCAACACGGAAAGTTTCGCGAGAGATGATGTCTTCGCGGGCCAGCAACGCTTCGGCGTTGTTGCCCAGGTCGACGATCACGTTATCGCGGGTAACTTTTTTCACGGTGCCGGAGATGATTTCACCCAGGCGCTCGCGATAAGCGTCAACGACTTGAGCGCGCTCGGCTTCGCGAACCTTCTGCACAATGACCTGCTTGGCGGTCTGTGCAGCAATACGGCCGAATTCGATCGATTCGATCTTTTCTTCGACGACATCACCGACCTTGGCGCCAGGGTGCGTTTCAGCAACCTTGCTTGGCCAGGTTTCGATGGCCGGATCATCAAGATCGGCTTCTTCGACGACCGTCCAGCGACGGAAAGTCTCATAGGCACCGGTGTGGCGGTTGATTTCCACACGCAGATCAACTTCGTCTTCAAAACGCTTTTTGGTTGCAGTGGCCAGGGCCAGCTCCAGCGCTTCAAAAATCACGTTTGCCGGTACGCCCTTTTCATTGGATACCGACTCAACAACCAGCAGTACTTCTTTGCTCATCGTACGCCTCGCCTTTCGCAAGCCATTGGATCCGCGGGATCCGCGTCTCAGTCAAAACTGGGAATAATGTTGGCCTTGTCGATCATATCGATCGGCAACAGGAACTCATGGTCTTCTACCTGCACCACGACATCCTGTTCTTCTACACCGCGCAGAAGGCCCTGAAAGTTGCGACGCCCTTCGAACGGGGATCGCAGCTTGATCTTCACTTGTTCACCGGCAAATTTTGCAAACTGATCAATAGTGAACAGTGGGCGTTCCATGCCTGGCGAGGAAACTTCGAGGGTGTATTCAACGGAGATCGGATCTTCAACATCCAGGACACCGCTGATCTGACGGCTGACAATGGCACAATCGTCCACCAGCACGCCGCCCTCTTTATCGATATAAACGCGCAACATTGAGTGGCGACCTTGAGCCGAAAACTCAATACCCCAGCATTCATAGCCTAGGGCCACGACCACCGGGGCCAACAAGGCCTGCAACTCTTCTAGCTTGCTCGACACCTGAACCCCCTCGTGCATGTATGTGCATGCTGTGCAAAATAAAAAAATGGGCGAAACGCCCATCCTTGAAACGCCGTCGAACAGCGGCGTTGAAAGTGTCCAGCTAACAAAAAGCCCCTTAAAAGGGGCTCCGCTAAAACTGGTTGCGGGGGCCGGATTTGAACCGACGACCTTCGGGTTATGAGCCCGACGAGCTACCAGACTGCTCCACCCCGCGACAAAGCTGGGGCGGAAGTATACGACCGATCCCTTACAGGGTCAATGTAACCTTCCACCTACAAGAAAGCCCGCAACAGCGGGCTCTCCTGATAATTGGTACCGAGAAGGGGACTCGAACCCCTACACCCTATGGGCACAACCACCTCAAGGTTGCGTGTCTACCAATTCCACCACCTCGGCAATACAGCGTTTACAACCCTTCTTACTTCTGCTCTTGAGCTGGAGGTACGTCAGTCGCTGGAGTAGCCGACTTTTGCTCTTGAAGCACCGGGACATCATCAGAAGCCGGTTTTGCTTTTGGTACTTCCAACACTGCTGGGTTTGGGAGACCTACCTGAGTCAGCACATGAGCTTTCTCTTTAGCAAAGTAACCTAACCCCAAGCTGGTTATGAAGAAACCGGCGGCAAGTATAGCAGTAAACTTACTAAGAAAGGTAGAGGAACCTTGGCTTCCGAACACAGTATTTGAAGCACCTGCACCGAAAGACGCACCAGCATCCGCACCTTTACCCTGTTGCAACAAAACCAGGGCAACTACGCCCAGGGCAGCCAACAGATGAAAAACGACTACGACTGTTTCCAGCATTTTTTCAGTTTCCCGCGGCGCGACAGATCGCACCGAACTCATCTGCATTCAGGGAAGCTCCACCAATGAGCCCCCCATCGATATCCGGCATGCCGAACAGTTCGACCGCATTGGCCGCCTTCACGCTGCCGCCGTATAGAAGACGCACACCTTGTGCGACTTCAGAATTCTCTGCCGCCAACTGCGCGCGGATGGCTGCGTGCACATCCTGCGCCTGTTGCGGTGTAGCAGTCAGCCCGGTACCAATGGCCCAGACCGGCTCGTAAGCAATAACTGCCTTTGCAAATGCACCAACACCCAGCTCCTCGATGATGCTGCCCAGCTGACGCGAGACAACTTCAAGAGTCTTGCCCGATTCACGCTGCTCCAGGGTCTCCCCTATGCACAACACTGGAATCAAGCCACAAGCCTGTGCCGCTGCGAACTTGCGATTGAGTGTCCCATCACGCTCGCCCATCATCTGACGGCGCTCGGAGTGCCCGACAAGCACATAGGAACAACCCGCATCGACCAATTGACTCGGTGCAATCTCACCGGTCAACGCACCTTGCATGGCTTCCACCGCAGAATTCTGCGCGCCGACCTGAATCGACTTGCCTTTCAAGCCATCAACTACTTGAGTGATATGCAAGCAAGGCGGGAAAACCGCGACATCAACACCGCTAGGCAAGGCCAAGTGACGAAGGCCATTGATCAGCTCAGCGACACTGGCGCGGGTACCGTGCATCTTCCAGTTACCAGCTACCATAGTGCGACGCATGCTGTACCTCGTCGGTCAAAGTGGGCGCAGATGTTACCCAACCACATCATCACTGGCAAGCCGAATTCAGGCGCAAACTTCAGTTACCAGTTTTGCCAGGTCTTCGGCATGGCCGCGAACCTGAGTTTCGTCGTCACCTTCGACCATGACACGCACCAGAGGCTCCGTGCCGGACTTGCGCAACAACACCCGGCCACGCCCCGCCATTGCCAGGGTCACACGCTCGCACGCCTCTTTGACAGCGGGATGCTCGATCGGGTTTTCGCCACCGGCAAAACGCACGTTGAGCAATACTTGTGGACACTTGCGCAGGGCCTGGCGCGCCTGGGCCAGGCTCTCTTCACGGCGACGCAGGGCCAATAGCACCTGCAGCGCAGCAATGATCGCGTCACCGGTGGTGGTGTGCTGGAAGCAAACAACATGCCCCGAGTTTTCCCCACCGATCTGCCAGTTGCGCTCAAGCAACTCGGCGATCACATAGCGGTCACCGACATTGGCACGCACGAACGGAATGCCAAGATCTGCCAGGGCCAACTCCAACCCCAGGTTACTCATCAGCGTACCGACGACACCCCCTTGCAGCTTGTTACGCTCATGCAGGTCGCGAGCAATGATGAACAGCAGGTCATCCCCGTCGACCACGGCGCCGGTGTGATCCACCATGAGCACGCGATCGCCGTCACCGTCGAAGGCAATACCCAGGTCCGCATGCTCGGCCAGGACCGCTGCCTGCAGCTGGCCCATATGCGTCGAGCCACAGTTGTCGTTGATGTTCAACCCGTTAGGCTGGGCCGACAGCACTGTCACATCAGCCCCAAGCTCCTTGAATACGCTCGGGGCCACCTTGTAGGTCGCACCATGGGCGCAGTCGACAACAATTTTCAGCCCGGCAAAATTGGTGCTGCTTGGCACGCTGCTCTTGCAGAATTCGATGTAGCGGCCAGAGGCGTCGTTGATACGCGACACCTTGCCCAGCTTGCTGGACTCAACCACCGTCATCGGTGCGTCCAGCAGCTCTTCGATCATCAACTCGATCTCATCCGGCAGCTTGGTGCCCAGACCCGAGAAAAACTTGATGCCGTTATCATCATGGGGATTGTGAGAAGCACTGATGACAATCCCGGCTTCCGCGTGGAAGGTACGCGTGAGGTAGGCGATAGCCGGCGTCGGCATTGGCCCCAACAGCATCACATCAGCGCCCGCGGCGGACAAACCAGCTTCCAGCGCGGATTCAAACATGTACCCGGAAATTCGAGTGTCCTTACCCACCAGGATGCGGCAGGCGCCCATGCTACGGAACGCCATACCTGCCGCCCACCCCAGTTTGAGCATGAAGTCCGGAGTAATCGGAAACTCGCCAACCCGCCCACGGATACCGTCGGTGCCAAAATATTTTTTAGTCATAAGTGCTCCATCATTCTTATTCGGCTGATTCTACCGCGGCAATCATGCGCACCACATCCACCGTCTCGGCGACATCATGCACGCGCAAGATACGCGCACCCTTGGTCATAGCAAGCGCCGCGAGTGCGAGACCGCCGTACAACCGCTCACCTACCGGACGATTCAGGGCCATCCCTATCATGCTCTTGCGCGAAACACCGACCAACAGGGGCCGACCAAGGGCATGCAGGGACTCCATATGCTTGAACAGGCTTAAGTTGTGCTGCAAGGACTTGGCGAAGCCAAACCCTGGATCCAGGATAATCTTTTCAGGCGCAATCCCGACTGAGGCGCATTGAGCGACCCTTTCAGCCAGGAAGCTGCTCACTTCACCCACCAGGTCATCATAGTGCGGGTTGTCCTGCATATTGCCGGGCTCACCCAGCATATGCATCAGGCACACCGGCAGACCGGTAGCCGCCGCCGCGTCCAGGGCGCCGTCACGCCGCAGGGAACGCACGTCATTGATCAACCCTGCCCCCAGGCGCGCCGTCTCACGCATGACTGCCGGGGTGGAAGTATCGACCGAGATAATGACATCCAGCTCGCGAGCAATGCGCTCGACAATCGGCGCCACACGCTCCAACTCCTCCAACGGAGAAACCACCCGAGCGCCAGGCCGAGTCGACTCACCGCCGACATCAATCAGGGTCGCCCCCGCCGACACCATTGCTTCGGCATGGCGCAACGCAGCATCGAGCTGGCTGAAGCGGCCGCCGTCGGAAAAGGAGTCAGGGGTGACATTAAGAATGCCCATCACGTGCGTATGGGCCAAATCAAGAACCCGGTTGCCGCAAGGCAACCGGGTGGAGGACAACACAGAAGTCATTTCAAACCTTAGTGGTCAGCTGCCGGACCACCGATCGGGGTTTCAGGGCGTTCGTTCTGCACGACAGGCGGAGTGCCAGAGGTGCCCGAACCACCTTCCCAATCACGCGGCTCACGCGGCGTACGGCCCGCCATGATGTCGTCGATCTGGTCAGCATCGATAGTCTCGTACTTCATCAACGCGTCAGCCATGGCGTCCAACTTGTCACGGTTGTCGGTCAGGATCTGCTTGGCCGTGCCATAGCACTGGTCAATGATGCTGCGCACTTCGGAGTCGATCAGCTTGGCTGTCTCGCCGGAGAAGCTGGCACTCTGACCACCACCCCCACGACCCAGGAATACCTCACCCTCTTCCTCGGCATACATCAACGGACCAAGTTTCTCCGACAAGCCCCACTTGGTCACCATGTTCCGCGCAATCTGACTGGCACGCATGATGTCATTGGAAGCGCCGGTCGTTACGCCATCAAAACCCAGGGTCATCTCTTCAGCAATTCGACCGCCGTACAGTGAGCAGATCTGGCTGATCAGCGCACGCTTGGAGAGGCTGTAACGATCCTCTTCCGGCAGGAACATGGTGACACCCAGCGCCCGACCCCGAGGAATGATCGACACCTTGTAGACCGGGTCATGCTCTGGGACAACGCGACCCACGATGGCGTGACCGGCTTCGTGGTAAGCGGTGTTCTGCTTTTCTTTCTCGGACATGACCATGGATTTGCGCTCTGCGCCCATCATGATCTTGTCTTTCGCCAGTTCGAACTCTTTCATCTCGACGATGCGCTTGCCTGTACGAGCCGCGAACAACGAAGCTTCGTTGACCAGGTTGGCCAGGTCGGCACCGGAGAAACCCGGCGTACCACGCGCAATCACTGCTGGAGCGACATCGTCACCCATTGGCACTTTGCGCATGTGGACTTTGAGGATTTGCTCGCGACCACGGATATCCGGCAAGCCTACGACAACCTGACGGTCGAAGCGGCCTGGACGCAGCAGCGCAGGGTCCAGCACGTCAGGACGGTTGGTCGCAGCGATGACGATGATGCCGTCATTCATCTCGAAACCATCCATCTCGACCAGCAACTGGTTGAGGGTCTGCTCACGCTCATCGTGACCACCGCCCATGCCAGCACCACGATGGCGACCAACAGCGTCGATTTCATCGATGAAGATAATGCACGGTGCGTGTTTCTTGGCCTGCTCGAACATATCGCGAACGCGGCTGGCGCCGACACCGACGAACATTTCGACGAAGTCAGAACCGGAAATGGTGAAGAAAGGCACCTTGGCTTCACCGGCAATCGCCTTGGCCAGCAAGGTTTTACCGGTACCCGGAGGACCGACCATCAGCACGCCGCGAGGAATACGGCCGCCCAGGCGCTGGAACTTGCCCGGATCGCGCAGGAATTCAACCAACTCACCGACTTCTTCCTTTGCCTCGTCGCAACCCGCGACGTCAGCCAGGGTGGTCTTCACCTGATCTTCGGAAAGCAGGCGCGCCTTGCTCTTGCCGAAGCTCATCGGCCCGCCCTTGCCTCCCGCACCGCCTTGCATCTGGCGCATGAAGAACATGAACACGGCGATGATCACCAGGATCGGGAAGCTGGCCACCAGGAGTTGAGTCCAGATGCTCTGCTGCTCAGGCTGCTTGCCCTCGACAACCACATGGTTATCCACCAGGTCGCCGATCAGACCGTTGTCCTGAATGGCCGGACGAATGGTCTTGAAGCTGTCGCCATCGTTGCGTTTGCCGGTGATCACGTAGCCATCAACCGCCACGCGCTCGACCTTGCCATCCTTAACTTGCTGGATGAAGTCGGAATAGTTGAGGGTCTGCGGCTCGTTAGGGCTGGAGAAGTTGTTCATCACCGTCACCAGGACAGCCGCGATGATCAACCACAGGATCAGATTCTTTGCCATATCGTTCAATTAACTACCCTCTGAAGCAAGCTCCGCTACTGGCGCGCGCTTCGCATGATATTCACCGGCCTAACTTACTACATTACCTACAACTCTGGCAGGCGCCGTCTGTAACCCTTTGTGAAACTTTGACTACACAATATTCGTAAAGCTTCGTGACGAAAGCGATATAAAAAAACCTATCGACTCCCTTCAAACCTTCAAAGACGCTCATCACTGGCAGCGCCTTCAATGCCGCGGAACCCCCGCGCCAGCAGATATTGCTCGCGAGACCGGTCCCGGGAAGAGTCCGGTTTACGCATCTGTACCTTGTCGAACAGCTTGCGGATGTTCTTGTGGTACTCGTCGAAGCCTTCACCCTGGAAGACCTTGACCAGGAAATCACCACCCGGACGCAATACCCGCCCCGCCAGATCCAGCGCCAACTCGCACAGGAACATGGCTCGCGGCATATCAACAGCCGGTAATCCACTCATATTGGGGGCCATGTCGGAAATCACAAGGTCTACCTGCGAATTTCCGACGGCTTCCAGGATCTCGGCCAGTACGGCGTCCTGGGTGAAGTCGCCGTGCACAAAGGTTACATCCGGGATGCTGTCCATCTCGAGGATGTCGGAAGCGATCAATCGGCCTTGCCCGCCAATCAGACGACTGGCCACCTGGGACCAGCCACCGGGTGCTGCACCCAGGTCGATCACGCTCATGCCGGGGCGAAACAATTTGTCCTTGTCCTGGAGCTCCAGCAGCTTGTAGCTGGCCCGGGACCGGTAGCCGTCCTTCTGCGCCTTTTTGACGTAAGGATCGTTGAAATGCTCTTGCAGCCACTTAAGGCTAGTTTTGGAACGGGCCACGGGCCACCTCGAAAAATAAAACGGGTCGTGATTAACTGGGCGGTCCCGGACTCGCTCGGGTAAACTGGCCGCCGCTTTTTACAAGATCAGACGCAGGGGTCAGATTATGCCGCTCACTCAAGAGCAGAAGAAACAGTACAAATCCATTGGCCACCATCTGAAACCAGTTTTGATTGTGGCAGATAACGGTTTGACTGAAGGTGTGTTAGCCGAATTTGAACGCGCACTGAACGATCACGAACTGATCAAGATCAAGGTCAATATCCTTGATCGCGAAGCGCGCCTGGCCGCCATTGCAGAACTGTGCAAGGTTGGCAAAGCGGACCTGGTCCAGGTCATCGGCAAGATGGCGCTGCTGTATCGCAAGAACTTCAGCGTCAACAAGCAACTGTCGAACGTTCATCGCTTCAAATGACAACAAGGGTCACGGGCGTGCTTCGCGCGCCCCGCCACTCCATCCCGGTGCAGGCTGTATAACCAGCACCAGGCCGGAGAACCCTAGCACAAGATAGCTGAATAGCTGCCAGCGCAACGCTTCCGGCAGCCACACATGCACGATGCAGTACATCGCACATGCATACAGCGCCATCAACAGCAGTTGGCCGCGAATATCCCGCCACAAACTCCCCAAGCCTTCGGCCTTGACCAGCACCAACGCCTGGAGCGTCACGCACGCCGCCGCAAAACCCACCAGCAGCGCACTCAGTAATCCATCGATCTCATCGATCAGCAACGGTGCCAGGCCAATCAGGCCCAGCGCCGGTAACACGCCAATGTGCAACAACCACAGGCCGCCCACCCAAAGCATCTGGGCAAGCTGCCAAAGCATGGCGCCCGCACGAAGCGGGCGCCGCCGTTCAGACGTGACGGACTTCAACAATCTCGTACTCGATCACGCCACCCGGTGTCTTGACCGCCACCACGTCACCCTCTTCCTTGGCAATCAAGGCGCGGGCAAGCGGGGAGCCGACGGAGATCTTGCCGAGTTTGAAGTCAGCTTCGTCTTCCCCGACGATGTGGTAGACCACGCTTTCGTCAGTCTCGACGTTGGCGATTTCCACGGTGGTGCCGAAAATCACCTTGCCGGTCTTCGGAATGGTCGTTACGTCGATGACCACCGAGTTCTGCAGGCGGCCTTCGATGTCACGGATCCGCGCCTCGACCATACCTTGCTGCTCGCGAGCAGCATGGTATTCGGCGTTTTCCTTAAGGTCACCCAGTTCGCGGGCCGTACCGATGTCCTGGCTCAGCTTTGGACGTACGACCTTGGTCAAATGGGCGTGCTCCTCTTCCAGGGCCTTGAAGCCCTGGACGGTCATTGGGTATTTGGTCATGCCTTCAATCCTGCGTGTAGATCCTGCAAGCGACGCACGGTCTTTTCCGGACCGAACTTGAGTGCTTCGCAGATGGCTTCGCCAGCAGCAATGGTGGTGGTGCAGTAGATCTTGTGCTGCAAGGCGTTACGACGAATGGAATAGGAGTCCGCGATCGACTGGCGACCTTCGGTGGTGTTGATGATCAGCGTGACTTCGTCATTCTTGATCATGTCGACCACGTGCGGACGGCCTTCCGTCACCTTGTTCACGCGACGCACTTTCAGGCCGGCAGCCTCGATCAGCTTGGCGGTCCCGGCGGTGGCCACGACTTCAAAGCCCAAGTTGATCAGATCACGGGCCACGCCTGCAACCAGTGGCTTGTCGTCATCACGCACGCTGATAAACGCAGTACCGCCGGTCGGCAGCACTTCGCTGGCACCCATCTGGGCCTTGGCGAATGCTTCACCGAAGGTATCGCCCACGCCCATCACTTCACCGGTGGACTTCATCTCTGGGCCCAGGATCGGGTCCACACCAGGGAATTTGGCGAATGGGAACACCGCCTCTTTCACACTGTAGAAGTTCGGAATGATTTCCTTGGTGAAGCCGATTTCCTTCAGGGTCTTACCGGCCATCACGCGGGCAGCGATCATGGCCAGGGACACACCGATGCACTTGGAAACAAATGGCACGGTACGCGAAGCGCGCGGGTTGACTTCGATGACGTAGATGTCTTCGCCTTGCAGCGCCAACTGTACGTTCATCAAGCCGACCACACCCAGTTCCAGGGCCATTTTCTTGACCTGTTCGCGCATCTCGTCCTGGATGTGCGCCGGCAGCGAGTACGGTGGCAGCGAGCACGCCGAGTCACCGGAGTGAACACCCGCCTGCTCGATGTGCTGCATGATCGCGCCGATCACGACGTCAGTGCCGTCGCAGACCGCATCCACATCCATTTCGATGGCACAGTTGAGGAAGTGGTCCAGCAGCACCGGGCTGTCGTTGGACACCTTCACCGCGTCGCGCAGGTAACGCTTGAGTTCTTCTTCTTCGTAGACGATTTCCATCGCCCGACCGCCCAGTACGTAGGACGGACGCACCACCAGCGGGTAGCCGATCTTGCTGGCGGCGCGGATGGCCTCGTCTTCGCTGCGCACGGTGGCGTTCGGCGGCTGACGCAGGTTCAGGCGTTCAACCATCTGCTGGAAGCGCTCACGGTCTTCCGCACGGTCGATGGCATCTGGGCTGGTGCCAATGATCGGCACGCCGGCCGCTTCAAGGGCACGCGCCAGTTTCAGCGGGGTTTGGCCGCCGTACTGGACGATCACGCCTTTTGGCTTCTCGACGCGCACGATTTCCAGCACGTCTTCCAGGGTCACTGGCTCGAAGTACAGGCGATCAGAGGTGTCGTAGTCGGTGGAAACAGTTTCCGGGTTGCAGTTGACCATGATGGTCTCGTACCCGTCTTCGCGCAGGGCGAGAGCGGCGTGTACGCAGCAGTAGTCAAACTCGATACCCTGGCCGATACGGTTCGGACCGCCGCCCAGGATCATGATCTTGTCGCGACCCGACGGGGCGGCTTCGCACTCCTCCTCGTAGGTGGAGTACAGGTAGGCGGTGTCGGTGGAGAACTCGGCGGCGCAGGTATCAACGCGCTTGTAGACCGGGAAGATCTCCAGCTTGTGGCGATGCGTGCGCAGGTTCTTCTCGGTCACACCCAGCAGCTTGGCCAGGCGCTGGTCGGAGAAGCCTTTGCGCTTGAGGCGGAACATCATGTCGCGGTCGATGCTGGCCAGACCGAGGGTCTTGACCTTCTCTTCTTCCTTGATCAGATCTTCGATCTGCACCAGGAACCACGGGTCGATCATGTTCATGCCGAAGATGTCTTCGACAGTCATGCCAGCGCGGAAGGCGTCAGCCACGTACCAGATACGCTCGGCACCCGGCACGGTCAGCTCGCGCTTGAGCACGCTCATGCTTTCCGGGTTGCTCAGGTCGAGCTTCTCGTCCAGGCCGCAAACGCCCACTTCCAGGCCGCGCAGGGCTTTCTGCAGGGACTCCTGGAAAGTACGGCCGATGGCCATGACTTCACCGACCGACTTCATCTGAGTAGTCAGGCGCGCATCAGCCTTGGCGAATTTCTCGAAGGCGAAACGTGGCAGCTTGGTGACGACGTAGTCGATGGACGGCTCGAAGGACGCCGGGGTCTTACCGCCGGTGATGTCGTTCGACAGCTCATCGAGGGTGTAACCCACAGCCAGCTTGGCCGCGACCTTGGCGATCGGGAAGCCGGTCGCTTTCGATGCCAGGGCCGACGAACGCGATACACGCGGGTTCATCTCGATCACGACCATGCGGCCAGTGTTCGGGCAGATACCGAACTGAACGTTGGAACCGCCGGTTTCCACGCCGATCTCGCGCAGTACCGCCAGGGAGGCGTTACGCAGGATCTGGTATTCCTTGTCGGTCAGGGTCTGTGCCGGAGCAACGGTGATCGAGTCACCGGTGTGCACGCCCATCGGGTCAAAGTTTTCGATGGAGCAGACGATGATGCAGTTGTCCTTTTTGTCGCGGACAACTTCCATTTCATATTCTTTCCAGCCGATCAGCGATTCATCGATCAGCAGTTCCTTGGTCGGCGACAGATCCAGACCACGGGCGCAGATTTCTTCGAACTCTTCACGGTTGTAGGCGATACCGCCACCGGTGCCGCCCATGGTGAAGGACGGACGGATGATGCACGGGAAGCCGAGGGTCTCGAGGACTGCGTTGGCTTCTTCCATGGTGTGGGCGATACCGGAGCGCGGGCACGCCAGGCCGATGGACTTCATCGCCTTGTCGAAACGCGAACGGTCTTCAGCCTTGTCGATGGTGTCGGCATTCGCGCCGATCATCTCTACGCCGAACTTCTCCAGCACGCCTTCGCGCTCCAGGTCCAGGGCGCAGTTCAGTGCAGTCTGGCCGCCCATGGTGGGCAGCAGCGCGTCCGGACGCTCTTTCTCGATGATCTTGGCAACGGTCTGCCACTTGATCGGCTCGATATAGGTGGCGTCGGCCATGGCCGGGTCGGTCATGATGGTCGCCGGGTTGGAGTTCACCAGGATGACGCGGTAGCCCTCCTCGCGCAGGGCTTTACAGGCCTGGGCGCCGGAGTAGTCGAATTCGCAGGCCTGGCCGATAACGATCGGGCCAGCGCCGAGAATCAGGATGCTTTTTATGTCTGTACGTTTTGGCATGGGTTTGTCACTCAAATCCGCAGGTCAGTCGGCAAGCCGTCTTGAACATTCTTTGAAGAGCCTGCGGGGGCCACCGACAGTCGGGGCCGCCCGCAGGCCACTCAGTCAGCGTCGCTTGGCCATCTCATTGATGAAACGGTCGAACAGCGGCGCTACGTCGTTCGGGCCCGGGCTTGCTTCAGGGTGGCCCTGGAAGCTGAATGCGCTCTTGTCAGTGCGCTCGATGCCTTGCAGGGAGCCGTCGAACAGCGACTTGTGAATTGCGCGGACGTTGCCCGGCAGGGTCGCTTCATCCACCGCAAAGCCGTGGTTCTGGCTGGTGATCATCACAACGCCAGTGTCCAGGTCTTGCACAGGGTGGTTGGCACCGTGGTGGCCGTGCCCCATTTTCAGGGTCTTGGCGCCGGAGGCCAGGGCCAGCAACTGGTGACCCAGGCAGATACCGAAGACCGGAATTTCGGTTTCCAGCACATCCTTGATCGCCTGGATGGCGTAGTCGCAAGGCTCGGGGTCACCCGGACCGTTGGACAGGAACACGCCGTCCGGTTGCAGGGCGAGCACATCGCTGGCCGGGGTTTGCGCAGGCACCACGGTCACGCGGCAACCGCGCTCGACCAGCATGCGCAGGATGTTGTACTTGATGCCGTAGTCGTAGGCGACGACGTGGTAAGGCAGCTCAGCGGCCTCGATGGTCGCGTGGCTGTCAGTCTTCAAATCCCAGACGGTGGAGCGCCACTCGTACTTTTCCTTGGTGCTGACGACTTTCGCCAGGTCCATGCCTTTCAGGCCAGGGAAGCCTTGCGCAGCAGCGATCGCTGCCTCTTCGGAAATATTCTCACCGGCCATGATGCAGCCGTTCTGCGAGCCTTTTTCACGCAGGATGCGTGTCAGGCGACGCGTATCGATACCGGCGATTGCCACAACATTGTTGGCTTTCAGGTAATCGGACAGCGACATCGTGTTACGCCAGTTGCTCGCGACCAGTGGCAGGTCACGAATTACCAGACCCGCCGACCAGACACGATCAGACTCGACGTCTTCCGGTGTAGTACCGGTGTTGCCGATGTGCGGATAAGTCAGGGTAACGATCTGTTGGGCGTAGGAAGGATCGGTAAGGATTTCCTGATAGCCGGTCATGGCGGTGTTGAACACCACCTCTCCAACGGTTTGACCGTCGGCTCCAATGGCTTCGCCGCGAAAAATGCTGCCATCAGCAAGGGCGAGTATGGCTGGCTTAGTCAAGAAGACCTCCCGTAAATAAAGCCTGAAAGGGCGATCGCAGGTTGTAAAAAAGCGGAGTGACGTATGGACACGTCACCCCGCTTCTTCACCGAATTATTCTGCGCGCTTTTAGTGGACACACTAAAGCTGTAGCTTACAGAAAAAGGCTTTTTTGGTCCACCGCTAATGAGCCTTAAAGGCAGGGGAATGCGACAGGACGTCGCTTAGCGGGTAAAAACGGGGCCTCAGGATAATCCTGAGGCCCGATTTTAGCTACTGATTAGTGCAGATCCAGCACGTCACGCATGTCATACAGACCCGGCTCACGACCTTCCAGCCAGAGCGCAGCACGGACGGCGCCCTTGGCAAACGTCATGCGACTGGAGGCCTTGTGCGTGATCTCCAGGCGCTCACCTTCAGTGGCAAACAGCACGGTGTGATCACCCACAACATCACCACCGCGCACGGTCGCAAAGCCGATGGTGTCACGCGCACGCGCACCGGTATGACCTTCACGGCCATATACGGCCACCTTGGACAAATCGCGGCCCAACGCATCAGCGATGGCTTCACCCATGCGCAGCGCGGTGCCCGACGGCGCATCGATCTTGTGACGATGATGGGTCTCGATGATTTCGATATCCGCCTCATCACCCAACACGCGGGCCGCCAGATCCAGCAACTTGAGCGACAGGTTCACGCCCACGCTGAAGTTGGCCGCGAAGACGATCGGGATGTCCTTGCCCGCCTCCACCAGCAACTGCTTCTGCTCGGCACTCAAACCCGTCGTACCGATCACCATGGCCTTGCCCGCCTTGCGGCAGAACGCCAGGTTTTTCAGCATCACGTCAGGCAGAGTGAAGTCGATCAACACGTCGAACTCTTCAGCCACCTGCTCCAGGCTGCTCGACAACGACACACCGATACGGCCCAGCGAGGCCAACTCGCCCGCATCTGCACCAATCAACGTGCTGCCCGGGCGAACGATGGCTGCGGTCAACCCGGAGGCCGGCGAGCGCTGCTGCACCGCCTCGACCAGCGTCTTCCCCATGCGCCCGGCAGCGCCCATAACGGCTATACGTCGCATATCCACTCCTTACAGGTCGCCGAAGAAGCGCTTCACGCCATCGAAAAACCCAGTGGTTTTCGGTGAATGGGAGTCGTCACCTTCCAACGAACTGCGGAACTCTTCGAGCAGCTCACGCTGACGACGCCCCAGGTTGACCGGGGTCTCGACCGCTACGCGGCACATCAGATCGCCTGCACCACCGCCGCGCACCGGCGCAACACCCTTGCCACGAATACGGAACTGCTTGCCGGTCTGAGTACCCTCGGGGATCTTCAGCTTGACCCGACCATCCAGGGTCGGAATCTCCAACTCGCCGCCCAAGGCTGCATCGACAAAGCTGATCGGCACTTCGCAGAACAGGTGCTTGCCGTCGCGCTGGAAGATCGAGTGCTCACGCACATTGATCACCACGTACAGGTCACCGGTAGGGCCACCCTGGGTGCCCGCCTCGCCCTCACCCGACAAGCGGATGCGGTCTCCGGTATCCACACCCGCCGGCACTTTGACCGACAGGGTCTTGTACTCTTCGACGCGACCTTCGCCGTGGCACGAGTCGCACGGATCGGAAATGATCTTGCCCTGGCCATGGCAACGCGGGCAGGTTTGCTGCACCGAGAAGAAGCCCTGCTGCATACGGACCTGGCCGATACCGCCACAGGTCGGGCAGGTGATCGGCGAGGAGCCTTTCTTGGCGCCCGAGCCGTCGCACGGCTTGCAATTAACCAGCGTCGGCACGCGGATGTTGACGCTGGTACCGCGCACGGCCTCTTCCAGGTTCAACTCAAGGGTATAGCGCAAGTCACTGCCACGCTGGGCGCCACCACGCTGGCCACCCCGGCCACCGCCGAAGAAGTCGCTGAAAACGTCGCCGAAGATATCGGAGAAGTTCTGGCCGCCGAAACCTGCACCGCCGCCGCCCATGCTCGGGTCGACACCGGCATGACCATACTGGTCGTAAGCCGCACGCTTGTTCGGATCAGAAAGGCATTCGTAGGCCTCGTTGGCCTCCTTGAACATTTCTTCGGATTCTTTGCTATCCGGATTACGGTCCGGGTGGTGCTTCATCGCCAGGCGACGGTATGCCTTTTTCAGGTCCGCATCGCTGGAGCCGCGCTCCACACCCAATACTTCGTAATAGTCACGCTTTGCCATAAGTCTTTGCACTCTTAAGGACGTTTGGCCAGACCCTCCTGAGCCTTGCCAAACTCGTTGAGCCCCAATACAGGCCCGGACCCAACTCACGTCAATTCAACGATCCTGGTCATTACTGCTTTCAGCCAGGGACCCGGCCAAAAACACGGTGACTGTCGCCCGGGAAGCAGGAGCATTCCCGATCACACCGCCAACATCCGAGCGTTGTCGCATGTTGTAAAAATTCGCATACCCCAGACACGCCAACGCGGGAGCAAGCTCCCGCGCGGCGACATCCTACCAGTCACCGCTTGATAGCGGTCAACCGGGCGACCAACTTACTTCTGGTCTTTAACTTCTTCGAACTCGGCATCGACAACGTCGTCGTGCTTGGCTTCAGGCTCTGCGTGCTGTGCAGCACCATCAGCCGGCTGGCCTTGTTCGGCGTACATTTTCTGAGCAACCGGTGCGGAGACTTTCGACAGCTCCTCAACCTTGGCTTCGATGGCAGCCTTGTCGTCGCCTTTGATGGCGGCTTCCAGGGCAACCACGGCAGCTTCGATTGCGGTCTTCTCCTCAGCAGTCACTTTATCGCCAGCATCCGCGACCATTTTGCGGGTCGAGTGAACCAGTGCATCACCCTGGTTACGGGCGCCAGCCAGCTCGGCAAACTTGGCATCTGCGTCGGCGTTGGCTTCAGCATCACGGATCATCTGTTGAATTTCTTCATCAGACAGACCGGAGTTGGCCTTGATGGTGATCTTCTGCTCTTTGCCAGTCGCCTTGTCCTTGGCACCTACGTGCAAGATGCCGTTGGCGTCGATGTCGAAGGTCACTTCGATTTGTGGCACGCCACGTGGTGCTGGTGGAATCTCGGCCAGATCGAACTTGCCCAGGGACTTGTTCTGAGCCGCTTGCTTACGCTCACCTTGCAGCACGTGAATGGTCACAGCGCCTTGGTTGTCGTCGGCAGTCGAGAACACCTGGGATTTCTTGGTAGGAATCGTGGTGTTTTTCTCGATCAGCGCAGTCATCACGCCGCCCATGGTTTCGATACCCAGGGTCAGCGGGCTGACGTCCAGCAGCAGCACGTCTTTCACGTCGCCGGCCAATACCGCGCCCTGGATGGCAGCACCCATGGCAACCGCTTCGTCCGGGTTCACGTCTTTACGTGCTTCCTTGCCGAAGAACTCGGTTACTTTCTGCTGTACCAGTGGCATACGGGTCTGACCGCCCACCAGGATCACGTCGTTGATGGAACCAACGTCGATACCTGCGTCTTTCAGGGCAATGCGGCAAGGTTCGATGGTGCGCTGAACCAGGTCTTCAACCAGTGCTTCCAACTTGGCGCGAGAAATCTTCACGTTCAGGTGCTTAGGACCGGTGGCGTCTGCAGTGATGTACGGCAGGTTCACGTCGGTCGACATGCTCGAGGACAGCTCGATCTTGGCTTTTTCAGCAGCTTCCTTGAGGCGCTGCATAGCCAGCGGGTCACCCTTGAGGTTCATGCCGCTTTCTTTCTTGAATTCGTCAACGAGGTAGTCGATCAGACGAATGTCAAAGTCTTCACCACCCAGGAACGTGTCGCCGTTGGTGGCCAACACTTCGAACTGGTGCTCGCCGTCAACTTCAGCGATCTCGATGACCGAGACGTCGAACGTACCGCCACCCAGGTCATAAACGATCACAGTGTGGTCGCCCTTGGCCTTGTCCATACCGTAGGCCAGAGCGGCTGCGGTAGGTTCGTTGATGATACGTTTTACGTCCAGGCCCGCAATGCGGCCGGCGTCTTTGGTCGCCTGGCGCTGGCTGTCGTTGAAGTAGGCCGGAACGGTGATGACCGCTTCAGTCACTGCTTCACCGAGGTAGTCTTCGGCAGTCTTCTTCATCTTTTTCAAGACTTCAGCCGAGATCTGCGGTGCAGACATCTTGTTGCCATTGACTTCAACCCAGGCGTCGCCGTTGTCAGCCTTGGCGATTTTGTAAGGCACCATCTTGATGTCTTTCTGTACGACTTCTTCGTCGAACTTACGACCGATCAGACGCTTCACCGCGTACAGGGTGTTGTGCGGGTTGGTGACAGCCTGACGCTTGGCCGACTGACCAACGAGGATCTCGCCATCATTTGCGTAAGCAATGATCGACGGCGTGGTACGCGCGCCTTCGGCGTTTTCGATAACTTTGGCTTTGCCGTTTTCCATGACGGAGACGCAGGAGTTGGTGGTCCCCAGGTCGATACCGATAATTTTGCCCATGATTTACTCTCCCGAAACTTGAATTTGGATGCCGCAGCAGTGGTGGCTAACTGCGGTAGCACTTAAACGCTTGACTTATAGATGGGGGCCTTACGGCGTATTTCAAGCCTGCTCATCAATAGAAGGCGAAACCGGTGCAGGAGCCTTGCTCACTACAACCATCGCCGGGCGCAGCAAGCGACCATTGAGCTGATACCCCTTCTGGAACACTTTCAACACGCTGTTAGGCTCCAGGTCATGGCTTTCCTGCATGGCCATGGCTTGGTGATGCTCAGCGTTGAACGGTTCGCCGCCGGTTGGATCGATAGCTTCCAACTGATAACGCTTCAGGGTGTCCTGGAACATTTTCAGGGTCAGTTCGATCCCTTCGCGCATTGGGCGGATGTTTTCGTCGTCCGGGTTGGACAACTCAAGGCCACGCTCCAGGCTGTCGATGATCGGCAGCAAGTCACCGGCGAATTTTTCCAGCGCGAATTTGTGAGCCTTCTCAACATCCTGCTCGGCACGGCGGCGGACGTTCTGCAGATCGGCGGCAACACGCAAAGACTGGTCCTGCGCAGCGGCCAATTGCTCTTCGAGCACTTGCACACGCACGGCCAGGTCTTCCGAGCCAGCCTGGGTAGCGTCTGGAGTTTGCGTATCCTGCGTCTGTTCGTCAGCCATAGATTTCTCCTTTCAAAATCATGCGCGAACTCAACTCGCGCTTCTGTTCCGGTATATGGGGCCACAATTTCAGGGTTCAAGGGTGCAGGCGTTACCAAAAGTCTTTCCCATGACCGGGATCAATTCCTGCCGCATCATTCCTCATTGCACTAAAAAAAGTGACGACTCAAGCAAATCGAGCTAAGCGCCAGGATTGTCAGCCCTGAACAAAACACTGTATAAATAACCAGACCTAAAGCCTGGGAGCGACGTTCATGCTCGTGCACCTGTCCGTACATAACTACGCCATCGTTGAACACCTGGATCTCGAACTGGATCGCGGGATGAGCGTAATCACAGGCGAAACCGGCGCCGGCAAATCGATCATGCTCGACGCGCTCGGCCTGACCCTGGGCGATCGCGCCGACAGCGGCGTGGTGCGTCCGGGTGCGGACAAGGCCGACATCCTGGCTACCTTCGACCTGGCAGACATCCCCGAAGCCGAGGCCTGGCTCGCCGAGCGCGACCTGAATAATGAGGGGCCGTGCATCCTGCGCCGGGTGATCACCGCCGAAGGACGCTCGCGAGGCTACATCAATGGCACGCCCTGCCCGCTTGGCGACCTGAAAGCCCTGGGCGAGTTGCTCATCGATATCCACAGCCAACATGAACACCAGTCCCTGCTGAAAACCGACACCCACCGCCGCCTGCTCGACGAATATGCCGGCGCCACCGACCTGGCCCGCCAGGTGCAGCTTGCCGCTCAACGCTGGCGCCAGACCCGCCAGGAATTGGAGCGACTCTCCAACTCCGGCGACGAGCAGCGCGCTCGCCATCAATTGCTCAGCTACCAGCTTGAAGAGCTCGAGAGCCTGGCACTCGGCGAGACCGAGCTGGAACAACTCGAACAGGAACATAAGAACCTCACCAATGCCGAAACCCTGTTGGGCATCTGCCGCCAAGTGGTGGAGCAATGCAGCGAAAGCGATTCCGGCAATGTGCTCAACGCACTGACGGCCAGCCTCAACCGATTGTCCAGCGTCAATAATGCTTCGGGCTCGCTCAGCGAGGCCACCACCCTGCTGACCAGTGCGCAGATCCAGGTAGAAGAAGCCGTGGGCGAGCTGAATCGCTTCCTCGACCACTTTGATGCCGACCCCTCCCGCCTGCAGGAAATAGAGGAGCGCCTGGACACTATCTATACCCTGGCGCGCAAACACCGAATCCAGCCCACCGAAGTGGCCACGATGCAGCAGAAGCTGCTGGATGAAATCGAAACACTGAATGCCAACGACGAATCCATCGAACGATTAGGCGATGAACTCGCATCCTTTGCCCGTCATTATCAAGAGAAGGCCCGCGAGCTGAGCGACCTGCGCCAGCAAGCAGCCGCCAGCCTGGCCAGTGCCGTAGAGCAGGAGATCCAGCGCCTGGGCATGCCGGGTGGGCGTTTCACGATTGAATTGCGCGCCAATGCCAGCAATGAGTTGCAGCCCCACGGCCTGGAGCAGGTAGAACTGCTGGTCAGCGCCAACCCTGGCCAGCCGCTCAAGGCGCTGGCAAAAGTGGCATCCGGCGGCGAATTATCGCGCATCAGCCTGGCGATTCAGGTGATTACAGCCCAAACGTCACGGGTGCCTACGCTGGTATTCGACGAAGTGGACGTCGGTATCGGCGGGCCGACCGCAGAAATTGTTGGCCAGTTGTTGCGACGCCTGGGGGATAGAGGCCAGGTGCTGACGGTGACTCACTTGCCACAAGTAGCGGCACAGGGGCATCAACATCTGTTTGTGCACAAGGTGCGCGGCGATGAAGCGACACACACAGCCGTGTCCAAGCTGAACAAATCGGAACGTGTTGAAGAAGTGGCTCGGATGCTCGGCGGTATCGACCTGACCAAAGAGTCCCTGGCCCACGCGAAGAAAATGGTGGTGGCCGCGAAAGCCTGAAGCCAGCACTTTCTCCCTTATAGAAAGCACGAAGGCGACCCTAGGGTCGCCTTCGATCGTTTCGCAGAGTGAATCTGCGTCGATTTTTACTTTTTCTTACGGATGTACAGGACCAGATTATGGTCAACCAGATCGAAGCCATGCTCCTCAGCAATCTTATGCTGCAGCGCTTCAATCTCAGGGCTGGTGAACTCGATAACCTCATTGGTATCCAGGTCAACCATGTGGTCGTGATGACCACCGTCAGCCAATTCGAACACTGCATGACCGCCGTCGAAATTATGACGAACCACCAGCCCTGCGGCTTCAAACTGGGTCAGCACACGGTAAACCGTGGCCAGGCCAACGTCCTCGTTAGACTCCATCAGCGCCTTGTAAACATCCTCGGCACTCATGTGGCGCTGCTCAGCAGAATCGAGCATTTGTAGAATCTTGACTCGTGGCAGAGTCACTTTAAGACCGGCTTTGCGTAGTTCGCTATTTTCAACCATGGTTAGCTTTCTCGCGGATGCTGCTTCGCAGCTTCTCTTAATACGGGTATGATCGGCGTTTACGTTGTCCCAGCCAAGATAGTGGAAGTCGCCCACCGATGCAAAACACCAAGCTCTTGCTAACCAGTTTCACCTTTGTGGGACTGCTCGCACTCGCCGGTTGTTCATTCCCCGGGGTTTACAAAATCGACATCCAGCAGGGCAATGTCGTCACGCAGGACATGATAGACCAGTTACGCCCGGGAATGACCCGACGGCAAGTAAGGTTTATCATGGGCAACCCCCTGCTGACCGACACTTTCCATGCTGATCGCTGGGATTATCTCTACAGCATCCAGCCGGGTGGCGGTGAACGCCAGCAGGAGCGCGTCAGCGTCATTTTCAATGGCAATGACCAACTCGTCAGCCTGTCTGGTGACTTCATGCCCGGCGTGAGCCGAGATGAAGCCTTGCTCGGCAAGGACAACGGCGCCAACGTGACTGCCCCTGCGCAGGAAAACGAGAAGCCGAAGTCTGAAGTGCCAGCCAAACCAGGCTCATTGCTCGACAAGATCCAGAAAGACGTCGACGGCGTGGAAACTGTGCCGGTCCCGACGCCACAGCCTCTGGACACCAGCCCGCAGTAACTGAGCGGCGCCCAATAAAAAACCCGGCATGCCGGGTTTTTTATTGCCTGCTGTTTGGCAAGCCTATGGATTTTGCTGTTTGGCCAGCGCCGCCTTGGCTGCACGCAAGCGGCGCACCTCTTTGGGATCGGCCAGCAAAGGCCGGTAAATCTCAATACGATCGCCCGCCTGCACGACTCGCACGTCGGGGTCCGCAATCACCTTGCCAAATATCCCCAAAGGGCAATCAGCCAGATCCAGCGCCGGAAACTGCGCCACGATCCCGCAAGCCTGCACCGCCGCTCGCAAGCTGGTGCCTTCGGGCACCGCCGCCGCCAGCAACACCTGCCGATCTTCTGCGGCGTATACCACCTCAATTTCAACCATGCAGCTGCTTGGCTCGCTGGCAAAACGCATCCACCAGGGTATTGGCCGCCTGATTGAACAGTGGCCCCAGTGTTGCTCGCACGATAGGCCCCGCGTAATCAAACGACAGGTCCAGGCTGATCTTGCACGCCTTGTCCGTCAGCGCCTTGAACACCCACACACCATGCAATTGGGTGAACGGCCCCTCCTGCAGGTTCATTTCAATGGATTTCCCGGGCACCAGTACATTGCGCGTAACGAAATGCTGGCTAAGACCGCCCTTCGCCACGCCAACGCTGGCGACCATGTGCTCATCACTGCTTTCCAGCACCTCGGCAGTCGAGCACCAAGGCAGGAATTCCGGGTAACGCGCAACGTCGTTGACCAGGTCATAGAGCGCCTGTGCCGGGTAGGGCAGCAACGCCGAACGTTGAATATGCGTCGTCATGTGTGCGTCATTTCCACTGCTGAGGCAAAACATCGCGAAAGAACAGCCCGATCCGCGAGAGAAAAAAACCAAAGAACTGCCTGCATTGTCCGGGATTCGTCCAACACGCTCAAGCACGCAGGTTGACCGTAGCCGACACGCTCGCAACTCCCTATAATGCCGCCCCTATGGCTAAACAAAAGAAACACCCCACAGGGACCATCGCGCAAAATAAAAAGGCGCGACACGATTACTTCATCGAACATCGTTTCGAGGCTGGTCTGGTCCTGGCCGGCTGGGAAGTAAAAAGTCTGCGCGCCAGCAAGCTGCAACTGGTCGACAGCTATGTGCTGCTCAAGGATGGCGAGGCGTGGCTGCTCGGCAGTCATATCACCCCGCTGACCACCGCGAGCACCCACGTGATTGCCGATCCGGTGCGCACGCGCAAGCTGCTGCTCAACGCCCGCGAGATCGACAAGCTCGCCGCCGCCGTGCAGCAGAAGGGCTATGCCTGCGTCTGCCTGTCCTGGTATTGGAGCAAGCACCTGGTCAAGTGCGAGATCGCGCTGGGCAAGGGCAAGAAGGAATACGACAAGCGTGATACCGAGCGCGAGCGCGATTCCAACCGGGAATTGCACCGCGCCGTACGCAACAAGGGCAAGGAAGAATAATCCTTGTCGCGGTGTAGCTTCGGGAACGCCCGCGGCTACATCCCCTTGCGCCGCTCGGCACGCGCCACGCGCTGAACCTCCTGACGCACCTCTTCCAACACCTCCTGCACATACAGCAGGTGACGTGTTGAAACCTCTCGCGCCTGCTCCGCCCGCCCCTCGATAATCGCCAGGTACAAATCCCGGTGCTGACTGATCAGCATGTCGCGGGTTTCCGTGCGCTGCTGATACATGCCGCCGATGTTGGTGACCACGTTACGCTTGAGCAGATCGAACAAGCCGCGAATCGTGTGCAGCAGCACCGCATTGTGGCTGGCCTCGGCAATCGCCAAGTGGAACCTTGCATCCGCCGCCCCCTCCTCCGCCCGGCTCACGTCATCGGCGCGGGTGTAGCAATCCTGTAGTGCTTCGAACGCCGCCGTCAGCCGCTCGCGATCCACCTCGGTGGCGCGCAATGCGGCGTAATAAGCACAAGAAGCTTCCAGGGTCTGGCGAAATTCCAGCAAGTCACGCTGCGCTTCGGGATTGTTCTCCAACAGATGCAACAGTGGATCACTGAACGTAGACCCCAGCGACTCCGCGACATAGTTACCACCGCCCTGACGACTCACGAGCAAGCCCTTGGCCGCCAGCTTCTGGATTGCTTCGCGCAATGACGGGCGCGACACGCCAAATTGCTCAGCCAAGGCCCGCTCGGCCGGCAAGCGCTCACCCGACTTCAGCGTGCCCTCAAGGATCATGCCCTCAAGCTGCTCGACAATATCGTCAGACAAACGGCGCTGACGCACCTGATCAAACCCCATAACTCACTCTCCACCATCCCGACCACTCGCCGGGCCCTCTATTCTGGCCTATCGCCGCGCTTGCAGCACCTATCAGAACGCCTTGGATTTATCCGCTCAGCTCCCCGTCCTCACAGATCTGAGACCAAAGTTTCGCAAGCGGCAAATTGACACACCGACCCGAAGCCTTTTAACCTAGCCCACAGCGATTGTAAATTGGTATTACCAATTATCCAAGCTGATTAAACAACAACAATCAGGGGCCACCCCATATGCAAACCTGGCAACAGCTCTACAGCCCGCTCGGCAGCCTCGGCCTGTCCGCACTGGCCGCCGTTATCCCGATCGTATTCTTCTTCCTGGCCCTGGCGGTGTTCCGCCTCAAAGGCCACGTTGCCGGGAGCATCACCCTGGCGCTCTCGATCCTGGTCGCGATCTTCGCCTTCCAGATGCCGGTAGACATGGCGCTGGCTGCCGCCGGCTATGGCTTCGCCTACGGCCTGTGGCCTATCGCCTGGATCATCGTGGCGGCCGTGTTCCTGTACAAACTGACGGTCAAGAGCGGCCAATTCGAAATCATCCGCAGCTCGGTGCTGTCGATCACTGACGATCAACGCCTGCAAGTGCTCTTGATTGGCTTCTGCTTCGGCGCATTTCTGGAAGGTGCCGCCGGTTTCGGCGCCCCCGTGGCGATCACTGCCGCGCTGCTGGTAGGCCTGGGCTTCAACCCGCTGTATGCCGCCGGCCTGTGCTTGATCGCCAACACCGCGCCGGTCGCCTTCGGCGCACTCGGGATCCCGATCATCGTGGCCGGCCAGGTGACCGGTATCGACGCGTTCAAGATCGGCGCCATGACCGGCCGCCAACTGCCCCTGCTGTCGCTGTTCGTGCCGTTCTGGCTGGTGTTCATGATGGATGGCCTGCGCGGCGTGCGCGAAACCTGGCCGGCGGCGCTGGTGGCCGGCTTGAGCTTCGCCGTCACCCAGTACTTCACCTCCAACTTCATTGGCCCGGAACTGCCGGACATCACCTCGGCCCTGGCCAGCCTGATTGCCCTGACCTTGTTCCTCAAAGTCTGGCAACCCAAGCGCACCGCGGGCGCGCAGATTGCCGGCGCCACGTCGAGCGCAGCAGTCACCGCCAGCGCTGGCGGCTTCGGCCTGCCGCGCAACACCGTTGCTTCGCCCTACAGCCTGGTGCAGATTTTCAAGGCCTGGTCGCCATTCCTGATCCTGACCGTGCTGGTCACCATCTGGACGCTCAAACCGTTCAAGGCAATGTTTGCCGCCGGCGGCTCGATGTACAGCTGGGTGTTCAACTTCGCGATTCCGCACCTGGACCAACTGGTGATCAAGGTGGCGCCCATCGTCACCAACCCCACCGCGATCCCGGCCGTGTTCAAGCTGGACCCGATCTCGGCCACCGGCACTGCGATTTTCTTCTCGGCACTGGTGTCGATGCTGGTGCTGAAGATCGATATCAAAACTGGTCTTACCACTTTAAAAGAGACCTTCTACGAGCTGCGCTGGCCCATCCTGTCGATCGGCATGGTGCTGGCGTTCGCCTTCGTCACCAACTATTCCGGCATGTCGTCGACTATGGCACTGGTGCTGGCCGGCACCGGGGCGGCCTTCCCGTTCTTCTCGCCTTTCCTCGGCTGGCTGGGGGTTTTCCTGACAGGCTCCGATACCTCATCCAATGCACTGTTCAGCTCGCTGCAAGCCACCACCGCGCACCAGATCGGCGTCAACGACACCTTGCTGGTCGCGGCAAACACCAGCGGCGGCGTGACCGGCAAGATGATCTCGCCACAATCAATCGCCGTCGCATGCGCAGCCACTGGCCTGGTGGGCAAGGAATCCGACCTGTTCCGCTTCACCCTCAAGCACAGCCTGTTCTTTGCCACGATCGTCGGGCTGATCACCTTGGCGCAGGCCTACTGGTTCACCGGTATGCTGGTGCACTGAGACCTGCACGCAATAGGGTAAGAATCGACGCCGGACAACGGTTCCGGCGTCAGCTATTTCTGGAGGACCGATGAGTCTGCCTGCCGCTTTCCTTGCCGACGTCATACAGCTGATCCCGAAGGATCGGCGTTTCGACGACCCACTTTCCACTCTCGCATTCGGTACCGACGCCAGCTTTTATCGACTGATCCCACAGCTAGTGATCCGCGTGGAGTCGGAAGACGAAGTCGTCGCACTGCTGCAACTGGCCCAACGCGACCGCGTGCCGGTGACCTTCCGCGCGGCGGGCACCAGCCTGTCCGGGCAAGCCATCAGCGATTCAGTACTGATCGTACTGGGTGACAACTGGAACGGCCGGGAGATTCGCGGGCAAGGCACGCAGATCCGTCTGCAGCCCGGCGTCATCGGCGCCCAGGCCAATGCGTGGCTGGCGCCGTTCGGGCGCAAGATCGGGCCGGATCCGGCGTCGATCAATGCCTGCAAGATCGGCGGCATCGTTGCCAATAATGCCAGCGGCATGTGCTGCGGCACCGCGCAGAACACCTATCACACCCTGGCCGGAATTCGTCTGGTACTGGCTGATGGCAGTCGACTGGACACCGAGGATGCAGCCAGCGTTGCAGCGTTTCGAAAACACCATGCAGCCCTGCTTGAGCGACTGGCGACACTTGGCCGCGAGACGCGGGCAAATGCCGAACTGGCGGCAAAAATCCGCCACAAATATCGTCTGAAAAATACCACCGGACTGTCGCTCAATGCCCTGGTGGATTTCGATGAACCGCTGGATATCCTCAGCCATCTGCTGGTCGGCTCCGAAGGCACCCTGGGCTTTATCAGCGCAGTGACCTACGAGACAGTGATCGACCACCCCAACAAAGCGTCGGCGCTGATTGTGTTCCCGGATGTCGAGACCTGCTGCAACGCGGTGACCGTGCTGAAAACCCAGCCGGTCTCGGCGGTTGAGCTGCTGGACCGGCGCAGCATGCGCTCGGTGCAGGACAAACCCGGCATGCCGGCTTTCGTACAGCACTTATCGGAAAATGCCTGCGCGCTGCTGATCGAATCCCGCGCCGCCGCCCCATCACTGCTGCACGAACAATTGGCGCTGATCATGGCGTCCCTGGCGCCGTTCCCCGTAGAGAAGCAAGTCGACTTCACTGAAGACCCGGTGGAAAACGCCCGCCTGTGGGCGATCCGCAAAGACACCTTCCCCGCCGTCGGTGCCGTCCGCAAAACCGGCACCACGGTGATCATCGAAGACGTCACTTTCCCGGTCGAGCAACTGGCGATCGGCGTGAACCGCTTGATCGAACTGTTCGACAAACATCACTACGACGAAGCCATCCTTTTCGGACACGCCCTGGAAGGCAATCTGCACTTCGTGTTCACCCAAGGCTTCAACAGCGCGGAAGAAGTCACGCGCTACCAGGCGTTCATGGACGACGTCGCGCAATTGGTGGCGGTGGAGTTTGGCGGCTCGCTGAAGGCCGAACACGGCACGGGCCGCAATATGGCGCCTTTCGTCGAGCTGGAATGGGGCAGCGATGCCTATCAGTTGATGTGGCAGCTCAAGCGTCTGCTGGACCCCAACGGCATTCTCAACCCGGATGTTGTACTCAGCGAAGACCCGCAAATCCACCTCAAGCACCTCAAGCCCCTGCCGGCAGCGGACGAGATTGTGGATAAGTGCATCGAGTGCGGGTTCTGCGAGCCGGTGTGTCCCTCCAAAGGCCTGACGTTGAGCCCGCGCCAGCGCATCGTGATCTGGCGCGATATCCAGGCGAAAAAACGCGCAGCCGTCGACACCACTGAACTCGAAGCCGCCTATCACTACCAGGGTATCGACACCTGCGCCGCCACCGGCCTGTGTGCGCAACGTTGCCCTGTAGGAATCAATACCGGCGACCTGGTGAAGAAGCTGCGCAGCCGCGATGCCGACCGTACGAAAACCGCCGAATGGCTCGCCACCCATTTCGCCACGGCGTTGCAAGGTGCGCGCTTTACCCTGCATGTCGCCAACGGTGCGCGCATGCTGTTGGGCGCCCCTCGCCTGGCGAAACTGTCTGCCACGGTGACCCGGTTGTCCAAGGGGCAAATCCCGCAGTGGACCAGCGCCATGCCACAGCCGGAGAAAGCCATCCGCTTCAGCCCGGCCGTGACCGATGAGCGGCCCCGCGTGGTCTACCTGGCGGCTTGCGTCTCACGCGCCATGGGGCCGTCCGCCAGTGATAAAGAACAGATGTCGCTGTACGACAAGACCCGTGGCCTGTTGGAAAAGGCCGGTTACCAAGTGGTATTCCCCGACAATCAAGACAGCCTGTGCTGCGGCCAGCCGTTTGCCTCAAAGGGCTATGCCGAACAGGCGGAGCACAAACGCCAGGAACTGATCGGCGCGCTGCTGCATGCGAGCCGTGGCGGACTCGATCCGATCTACTGCGACACCAGCCCCTGCACCCTGCGCCTGGTGCAAGACCTTGGCGAAACGCGCCTGGACCTTTACGACCCGGTACGTTTTATCCGCACACACCTGATGGACCGACTCGACTTCACCCCCCAGGAAGCGCCGATTGCGGTACACGTCACCTGCAGTACCCAGCATTTGGGCGAAAGCCAGGCGTTGATCGACCTGGCCCGACGCTGCTCAAAAACCGTGGTGATCCCGGAAGGCATCCACTGCTGTGGTTTTGCCGGCGACAAGGGTTTCACCACGCCGGAACTCAACGCCCACGCGCTGCGCTCGCTCAAAGATGCCGTGCAATATTGCAGTGAAGGCCTCTCCACCAGCCGCACCTGCGAGATCGGCCTGAGCCAGCACGGAGGCATTGATTATCACGGCTTGGTGTATCTCGTGGACCGGGTCACCCAGGCCCGCGCGCATTAATCCTGCAAAAAAACGAACCCCTGCGCGCCGGCGTAGTCATCTGCATAGGCCTCGACGAACGAGGCTCAACAGTGATGTCGCTGGCAGCCGTTGAACGCCAGCAGCGTCGAGCCCTTTTGCGCAAGGAGATACCCTATGAAGCGTTCCGCTCTTGCTGGCTTGTTCATTACCGCTGCGATGCTGGCCTCCCCTGTTTTCGCTGCGGGCGAGCCCGATCTGTGCAAGATCAATCTGGACAAAATCAACAACGGCCAAGCCCTGCTTGCCACTGACACCAGCGGCAAGAAGGGAGAAATCGACACTGCCGTCTCCCAGGCGAAAGCAGCCCATGCTGCAGGTGATGACAAGAAGTGCATCGAGATCACCTCCAAAGCCCTGCAAGACCTGCAGAACACTGAAAAAGGCGGCAACCAGTAACACGCCGTCGTTGATGGCCAACCTTCGGGTTGGCCTTCCGTGAGCGTTTGGCGTACACTGCACAGGCTTGTCACTCACTAAGAAACAACGAGTTACAAGCACGGGGCCGTTTAGGATTCGACGCCGGTCGCGAAACTTTAGGTGCATGCCGAGTTGGTAACAGAACTCGTAAATCCACTGTTGCAACTTCTTATAGTTGCCAATGACGAAAACTACGGCCAGGAATTCGCTCTCGCTGCGTAAGCAGCCTTAGCCCTGAGCTTCTGGTACCTTCGGGTCCAGCAATCACCAGGGGATGTCTGTAAACCCAAAGTGATTGTCATATAGAACAGAATCGCCGTGCAGTACGTTGTGGACGAAGCGGCTAAAACTTACACAACTCGCCCAAAGCACCCTGCCCTTCGGGTCGCTGAGGGTTAACTTAATAGAAACGGCTACGCATGTAGTACCGACAGCGGAGTACTGGCGGACGGGGGTTCAAATCCCCCCGGCTCCACCAACTTAACGAAAAAAGACGTCCATGGACGTCTTTTTTTGTGTCTTGAATTCGGTGAGATCGAGGGTTTCAGGGCCGTTGGTTTCAGTGGAAGAATTTTGACTTCCGCACGTTTTGGTATTCCAAATGGTATTCCAGGCTTTCTGGTGCTAATTTTTGGAATACCAAAACGGTGTCAGAGGTAGCTCTCATCCCTGCGCAAGCCAATCGTCTATCCGACCGCGCCCCCGAATCAGCGTGTTAATCTCAAATCGAAGTTCAACGCCCCCCACTTATGGGTAGTTTCATTATGATCATCGACCTCCTGCATTCAGAAGAACTCAACTTTGCAGAGATGATGAGCGTTAAAAGCAGCTCGCGTGACCGTCAGGTCGACGCGGTCTATGCGGCAGACTCTCAGACGCTTGAGTTAGCCTCTGCCCGTGCAAAAATTGTCCTCCGCGGAAAGTCTGGTCCAATCGCCCGCCCACAAAGATATTCTGCAATGAGCGACAGATAGACCTTTAGGGTGGTACATCAAGAATGGTCGCTATCGCTCAGCGGGGTCGGGCTTAATTTGGTACGCAGTTCGTTCCAGATTGGAAGGGAGTGGTACAAAGCCCGCAGTGTCACAAATTTCATGCAACGATGCCATTGCCAAACTCGGCTCCGAGCTTCCAGCCGAAGTCGAAAACAACTCTTTGCCACAGACCACCCATGCGTCACCGAGCTGAAAATCACTAACCCTGCTAGCTACGTTACAACTCACTCGCCCGCGAAATAATCACTGTCGAGTTGCTTCACCTCGTACACCTGCTTAACGCTCACGCCTAGGTTGTTCTCTACCATCAGTCGCGCCAGTTCCACACCATCGATCAATACCACTTTGATATCCAGCCCCAGCGCTGCAGTCCGGGCACCCTCGGAGAACTCTGAGGTGGTGATGAACACACCCTTACGCGCACGCTGGCGAGTCAATGCGCCAATAAACTTGTCAATCTCCGGACGATGCACCGTGTTAGTCCAGCGCTTGGCCTGCAGATAGATCACGTCAAGGCCGAGCTTGTCTTCTTTTATGATGCCGTCGATACCGCCATCATTCGTCGCCTGGGTTGCTTTGCCAGCCTCCTTACGCGAACCACCGTAGCCCATAGCGATCATGAGATCGACCACCAACTGTTCAAAGAAGCTGGGAGTGGCCAGCCGGACTTGCGTCAACAGTTCATCTGCCAGTGACTGCATCAATGCCTGATGCGCTCCGGCCAACTGCTCGTCTGGTGTGGTTTCCGCAATACCAACGTTTAGCAGAGCAGGAGCTTCAAGCGATTGCGGTTTTGCCGTATGGAAATCCGCAAACTCGGGAAACTGCTTCAACCAGCTCACCGTGATGCGCTGCGGACCATTGGCCAGGGCATCAAGGCCACGCGGGGTAATTTGCACCATCCCCTTGTCCGGAATGCATAACAGCCCAGCCTTATTCAAATAGGTGCGAGCCCAGCCCACACGGTTGTTGATCACCGTCTGCTGACCGGAGGGTAGCCGTTCCCTGCGTTCGTCTTCAGTCAGTTGGAACTGATCGGCCACCCGCTCGCGCAGCACATTGAGCGGCAGCGGCGCACCGTTCTGCACAGTGCTCAGGACTGGGCGCATCACACTTTGAAAGTCCGGAATTGCCACTATTACTCCTTAATCTTACCGCCGGTTTTAGGCGCCGCCGACGCGGGGGGCATCGAAGGAAGCCGCAGTCTTGAGCATCTTCAAAATCACCAGCGCAAACGCCCGACTCTTCGTCTCGTTATCCAATACTTCCAGCGACAGTTTCTCGTGGTCGGTCATCGCGTCCAGCACTGTGTCGAGGACGCGCTTGGGAAACAGGCCGTGCATCACTTGATCAACCGAATGGTTGTTCACCTGGGCCATTACATCTTCCTGACGGCTGATGCGCTGGGCGATGCCGGTGAGAAACTGCAGTTGGTCGTCGTCACTCACTTCGGCACCAAAGATATCGTTCAGCGCCTCAATAATTTCGGATAGCCGCTTCTTCTCCGGATCATGTGGCTTACCGCTCCCCACGTCACCGCCGGGTTTGACGGTGTATATGCCCGTCTCCTCGTTCAGACGGAGCACGTGTTCGGCGCGCTTGCTCAGGCGGTAGTGGCTCAGTTGCAGCTCGCCCACATCCACGTCGTCTTCTAGCAGACGGTCTACGCGCAGCAGCGGGTGCAGATGCTTGGCGTACACGCACAGTTGCTCGAGTTCGTGATCCTCGTAAGGCACGATCTGCGACAGAAACTCATACAGGCGCATAAAACTTTGCAAATTCTTGCGGAACAGGTCGAGCTGATCGACTTGCTCGCCAGCTTCTTTCAATGCGTGTTCGGCTTTTTTCAAGCCGGCGCTATCCCCATTGGCCTCGGCATTGCGTTTGTAATCCAGCGCTTGCTGGCGTGACAGCAGCGAGAAAGCATAACGCTTGGCAAAGCGTTCTTTGGCCGGCGCGCAGTAATAACTGAGTTTGCTGGCTTGAGCCTTAGGATCGAAGAAGGCCAAGGCAAACGCTTCGACCTCTTGCCAGTGATAGATGCCCTCGGCATCAAGTTTCTTCTGCAGGTCATAGATGATCTGCGGGTCTGTCACGTCGGTCAGTTCGGCCTTGGTGTAGTACGGTAAGAAGGCATCGAGAATATCCTGCGGCTCGTTGAAGAAGTCGAGGATGAAGGTTTGCTTGTTATCACCAAAGGTGCGGTTCAACCGCGACAAGGTCTGTACGCAGTCCACGCCTTGTAGCTTCTTGTCCACGTACATGGCGCACAGCTTGGGCTGATCGAAGCCGGTCTGATATTTGTTGGCGGCTATCATCACGTTGAAGTCTTGGGTGTCGAAAGCATCCGCCAGATCGCGGCCATTTAGGCCCGCGTTGAGCAGGCTGCTGTTTTCCGTCACCTCTTCGGGGATTTCCTCGTCCGGTAATACGCTGCCGGAGAACGCCACCAGCGGATGCACATCGCTGTAACCCATCTGCTGCACATAAGCTTTTAATGCCAACTGATAACGAACAGCTTCTTGACGACTGCTGGTCACTACCATGGCCTTGGCTTGACCATTGAGCAGACCGCGAATATTGGCGCGGAAATGCTCAACGATTACCTCGACCTTCTGGCTTATGTTGTACGGGTGTAAACGCACCCAGCGTGCCAGCTTGATGCGCGCTTTTTTGCTGTCCACCTCGTCGTCTTCGCCATCCGGGTGGGCGATCTTCCAGGCGGTACTGTAAGTGGTGTAGTTGCGCAGCACGTCGAGGATAAAACCCTCCTCGATGGCCTGGCGCATGGAGTACAGGTGAAACGGCTCAGGCTTGTTGCTGGTGCTCGCTGGCAGCGTGGGGTCGGCCGGACGACCGAACAGCTCCAGGGTTTTAGCTTTTGGGGTCGCGGTAAAGGCGTAGTAGCTGATGCGCTCATTGGGTTGGCGAGCTTGTACGGCAGCATCCAGTAGCTCTTCAGCGCTGACTTCTTCCGCCTCCAGAGCATCGCTGCCTAGAATCTGTTTCAGCTTATTGGCCGAAGAGCCGGTTTGCGAGGAATGCGCCTCGTCGGCGATCACGGCATAACGCCCGCTGGCCAGCTTGGGGTACTTGTCCAGCGCATCGAACAGCGCCGGGAAGGTCTGGATGGTGACGACGATGATGCGCGTCTGTTCAGACAACGCGTCGGCCAGTTGCTCGGACTTGCTTTGGTTGCCGACATCCCGGCTGATCGGTTTGACCACGCCCTGAGCGTGTTCGAACTGGTAGATGGTGTTTTGCAGTTGGCTGTCCAGCACCGTGCGGTCGGTGACCACGATCACCGAATTGAAAAGGCGCTGGCCGGTATCGTCGTACAGCGAGGCCAGTTGATGCGCGGTCCAGGCGATGGAGTTGGACTTGCCCGAGCCTGCGCTGTGCTGAATCAAATATCGCTTACCCGGCCCTTCGGCGCGGGTGGTAGTGATCAGCCTATTGACCACTTCCCATTGATGGTAACGCGGGAAGATCATCGCCTCCTTGGTCACCAGCGTGCCGTCGAAGCCTTCACTGGTTTTCTTGTCCAAGTGCAGGAAGCGCCCCAGCACTTTGAGCCACGCATCCGGCTGCAAAAGCCGTTGCCA
Source organism: Pseudomonas sp. 13B_2.1_Bac1 (assembly GCF_025466155.1). NCBI lineage: Bacteria > Pseudomonadati > Pseudomonadota > Gammaproteobacteria > Pseudomonadales > Pseudomonadaceae > Pseudomonas > Pseudomonas sp. 13B_2.1_Bac1. Next base: position 49,503 of record NZ_JANLOH010000101.1, read on the forward strand.
CAGGTAGCTGGTGGCGTACTGGCTGTCGTCCTCAGGCATCGGGTTGCCCGCGCCACCTTCCGCGCTGCCAAGGTTGAACGGAAGGAAGAAAGTGTCTTTACCCGCGAGTTTGGTGGTCATCGCCACTTCATTCTGACCCACGGCAAAGTGCACCAGCGCGCCGCGTTTGAAAGTCAGCAGCGGCTCGGGTTTGCGCGTTAGTGGGTCTTTAATCGGGCGGTCATTGCGGTATTGTCGCTTGGCGTTTTCCACCGACTGTTTGAACTCGCTTTTCAACTCCAGCGTGGCGGTGGGGATACCGTTGACGAACAGCACCAGATCCAACCGTGGGTTGTAGCTCTGGCCGCTGCCTACAGCCTCACGCGCATAGGGCGAATAGGACACCTCCGGCACCACGCGCAAACGGTTGCACTGATGGCGCTTGAGGGTGTCCGGGTTCATGCCGTGGTCGGGCTGGAAGCTGCACAGCTCCACCTTTACCGCCGGCAGCTTGAAGCCATGGCGCAGCACATCCAGGGTGCCGCTTTGTTCAAGCTCGCGCACCAGCTTTTGCACCAGCACATCATCCGGGTTCTTCGGGTTGGCCTTGGCGAACTTGTCCCAACGCTCCGGCCAAGCCTCTTTGAAGTAACCGAGCACGTCCTCGGTATACAGCGCCGTGCGCCGGTCGTAGCCGCTGGCGGTGCCGACCAGCCAGCCTTGGGCAGCCAGGGCGTCGATGATGTCTTGTTGAAACTGAGCTTCCTTGCTGTCCGCCATTACACGGCCTCTTCTACTAGTTCGGGAGTTCGCGCGCTGGCCGGTGGCTGCCAGCCGCGCACGTCGATTTTGCCGGTCACGGCGGCGGAGATTAGGGCGGAGCGGCGTTCTTGGAGAAGTTCGACTGCTACGTCGCCCTCGACAATCAGTTCGTCAATTCGTCCAGTTTGCTCATTGATCAGTCCGGCAATAGCGCCTTGTTCGTGTTCAGGGGGTATAGCTAGCCAGAAGGCGAGCAAGGAAGACTGTGGCAAATTATTGGCCAAGCCATTACCGCCACTCAGCGCCTGTTCTATTTGAGATCGCATAAATTGCGCGTTCATTACCCAAACAAAAAATTGGCTACTGACCTTTTCTTCCAAATGAATACGGAAGATTTTGTCAGAGAGCATCAACCGCTCACGCACCTGCCCCAACAATGCAGTCGAACCCACCAGTTCAGGTGATCCACTTGCTCGTGACATCAATATGTCACCAGCACGAACCTCGTACTCGGGAATTGGCGTCAGCGTAGAAGGCAGAGTCTTGTTCTCGGAGGCATCGAAAAAGCCTCTGTTGACGCAGCCTGCTTTCAGTACGCCCCAGCCATCTTCTTCGGCAGGGTATGACTCACATTCAGGACTCCAACCTTGCTCAATAAATCGGATTGCACGCCGAGTGGCACAAACAACCCAATGCGCTGGCACCTCGCCTAGCCACTCCACGCCGGAGTCTTTCATCGGCACCGTGGGGTCGAGGCCCTTGGTGACGGCGTGGGAGATCACGGCCTGGCGTTTTTCCTTGAGCAGTTCGATCAGACGCTGCTGCTCTTCGATCAGCGCGTCGATGCGGGCGGTTTCGTGGTCAAGGAAAGCGGCAATGCAGAACTGCTCCGATACTGGAGGGAAAGGCAGATCTATCAGAACAAAGTTCTGATAGTTCATATCCTGTCCATCTCGAATAAAGTTTGCCGTTGATTGCAATGCCTGAATGTAATCTACCGACTTAAACAAACGTTGATAGTAGCCCGGCACGAGATCTGCTCTTGGCCTCAACACCACGTAGGATGAACGAATTCCCCCTCCAGCCCAAGCGCGCTCCAACCCTCCCTGAAAACTTCGCATGCTTATTACGAAGTCTCCTATCTCGACACGCTTTCTCAACTCTAAATTTTGATTCAACTGAACCACTCGCCTACCGGCCAAACGCATGAACTCGGCTTGGGAAATCACGCCATATTCCTGTGTGGCCGACAGCTGTTCGTCACTTTCAGGCGCACGATCTTTGGATTCGGGGAAAAGGCGTTTTGAAGGTAGAACTGTCCAGCGATCCGGAAATTTACAAGGCCATTTAACTTTTGCACTCACGAGCGCTTCTCCCTTGAAGAGTCATTGCATCTCGGATGTGACAGAAACGTACTCGGGCTATCCATGCCCTCGACCTGCGGGCCAACGGTTGCGCCATTGTTCGAATTTGCTCCCGACAAATTTGTCATGCCGACAGCCCCTCGATCATCTGCTTGATACGGTCGGTGCAGGCTTTCAGCTCGCGGTCGATCTCGGTCAGCAGGCGTGGCGGCTGGAAGACATAGAAGTGGCGGTTGAAAGGAATCTCGAAGCCGACAATGCCGACCTCGCCGTCAAGAGCATCGGTCTTGCTTTCATCGATCCAAGCATCCGGCACATGGGGGATGACTTCGCGCCGGAAGTAGTCGTAGACCGATTCGCCCAGCGGTACGTTCTCGTTATCACGCAGGCCGGCGTCGGCTTCCGGCTGGCCTTTGCTGGTGCAGATATCCGCCCCTGGGTCGCGCTCGCTCAGGGCGCTCATCAGGGCTTTTAGCTCCGGGGTGCTGAGGCTGACGCTGTGAGCGGTGAGGGCTTTTTTCAGCAGCTTGCTGAATTGCTCACGGTTGCGGTGCAACACGCTAGCGTCTACCGCTTGCAGGGCGGCCAGCAACTGCTGCTGGGCGGCACTATCGAGCTTCTGCAGAGCCTTTTCTTCCAGCACTTTAGCGATGCGCTCGGCGCTGGTCTGGAAGTTCAGACGCAGTGGACGTTCGACGGTGATACGGCGGTAGCCGAAAGCATCAATGGGAAAAATTTTGCTCAGCGAGGTTTGCTCGAAGCTGCCATACAGGCGCACCAGCTCACTGATTTGATCCTCGGTGATGTACTGGCGCTTACTGCCCAGCGACTTGCGCATTTTGGCGTAGTACTGGGTGCCGTCGATCAACTGCACTTTCCCTTGGCGCGCTGCCGTTTTCTTGTTGCTGAGGATCCATACATAGGTAGCAATGCCGGTGTTGTAGAACATGTCCGTCGGCAGCGCGACGATGGCTTCGACCAAGTCGTTTTGCAGCAGGTAGCGGCGAATCTCCGATTCACCCGAACCTGCGCCGCCAGTGAACAGCGGCGAGCCGTTGAGAATGATGCCGATGCGCGAGCCACCTTCACGCGGGTCACGCATCTTGCTAACTAGGTGCAGGAGGAAAAGCAGCGAACCGTCAGATACACGCGGCAGGCCCGGGCCGAAGCGGCCGTCGAAGCCCTTGTGGCTGTGCTCATCGGTGATCTGCTTTTGTACCTTCTTCCACTCCACGCCGAACGGCGGGTTGCTGAGCATGAAGTCGAAGGATTTGTCGGCCAGTTGGTCGTTGGACAGGGTATTGCCGAGCTTGATGCTTGCCACGTCCTGGCCCTTGATCAGCATGTCCGCCTTACAGATGGCGTAAGACTCGGGGTTGAGCTCCTGGCCGTGCAGCGACACACTGACCTTCTCGCTGATTGACTGGATGTACTCATCACCCTCAGACAGAAAGCCGCCGGTACCAGCGGTTGGGTCATAGATGGTGACGATGCTGTTGGGCGCGAGCTTGTGGTCCTGATCGGTGATCACCAGCGAGGTGGTGAGGTGGACTATATCGCGCGGGGTGAAGTGCTCCCCGGCGGTTTCGTTGGAGCTTTCCGCAAACTTGCGGATCAGCTCTTCGAAGATGATGCCCATGCCGAAGTTGCTGATGAACTCGGGGCTCAGATCGGTTGCCGCGAAACGCTGCACCATCTGGTACAGCAGGTTGGCGGTTTCCAACTGCTGTACGAAGTCTTCGAAGTGGAAATGCTCGAAGATCTCTCGTGCGTCTTTGCTGAACGCCTGCACGTAGCTCATTAAGTCGGCGGCAGTCTGTGTATCGGACAGTGTGCCAAGGGTCAGCGGCGAGGCATTGAAGAACTGCTGCCCGGCAGCGCGCAGCAAAATCATTTCGCGCACGGTATCCGGGCGACCTTCTTGGGCGAATGTCTGCTTGATTACCTCATCCTTGGTCGGGGAAAGTACGCACTCCATGCGCCGTAACAGGGTGAATGGCAGGATGATGCGGCCGTATTGCGATTGTTTAAAGTCACCGCGCAGCAGATCGGCAATGGACCAAAGAAACGCGGCCGTCTGGGAATGATTTTCCGTGTTCACGCAATAACTCCTTGGAGTACGGGCAAAAACGGAATTCTAACACCCGAGGGGCCCATCCGGAGCTTTCACTTTAGGGTCTGAAGTCGCTGAGCCCAGTCCACTTGGAGATGCCTTTGCTAGCGCTGAGAGCTATCCACAGATCGTTTCGTTGGCCACAATTCCACAAAGCTTGTTGGACAGATTGAAAATTAAGTGCTCACGCGACGTCAGGTATTCCAATCGGTATTCCAGCCAAAAGCGAAAATCGTTATTCGTTTTTAAAAAACCAATAACCTACCAACTCAATTCAGATTACCCCGGCCCACCAATTCGAAGCATCAACAAAACCCGACCAGTGCGGGTTTTGTTGTTTCTAGGGTTTGGAAAGCCCGATAGGACGGACCTTCGGAATTTTCCTTCAAGCAATCGCGCCATTGATGAACTGGCGCAACCCGCGCCACAACGTTAATTTCCTCGAGTCGCTGCTCATCAGCGACCGGCTTTGACAGGCCGAAAAGTGTAACCTTTCACCCCCCTTGATAAGACGGCATGCTTGACGCATTCCGCCTCGTTCATGGCGGCTGTGCGTGGGGCATCTTCGGGTGCGCCGGGTTCCTACACTTCCGGTCTGTCAACCCGCGTACAGCTGCCTCCCATTCCTGTTTGACAGCAGAGGGCGGTAGCTCCTTAAACAGTGTGGGAGCTTCATCATGAAAAAGATCACCCCCAATCCCCCCTCCGCAACCCTCTTCACAATCGCTCCGGATATCACCTCCGAAACCCTGCTGATCCAAGCCAGCGAAACCCTCGCGTCACTCAACGCCATGACCACCGATCTGGCCTTCGAACTCGACGGCGCCCACCGTCACAAGCTGCTGGCCACCCAGCAACTGATCGTGCTGGGCGAGTTGTTGGTCGAGCGCGTGCTGGTCCTCACCCAAGACACACAAACATTCCAGTAACAAAAACGCCGAGACGCGTTCAGCGACTCGGCCTTTGGCTGTCCGTCTGGAATCCGCCCGCACTTCCCATTACCCTGACCGCCTCTATCAGACAACCGGAAGTCCGATACCCGTGCTGAAGCCCCTTGCTGTTCTCACCCTCGCCTGCGCCCCAGTGCTTGCAACCGCCGCCGACCTCGCCGGCGTCTGGACGGGCACCTTGGGAAAATCCGCGATCACCGTCTGTTTCAACGGTGCCCACGGCGCCAATGGCAGTTACTACTACCAACGTATTCTCACGCCCATTCAGCTGACTCAGGCCAATGCCAGTGAGCCGTGGGTGGAAGAAGGGCAAACCGGCTTCTGGCAGTTGGACGACCCGCAAGACGATTCGCTGACCGGCACCTGGAGCAAAGCACTGGGTGGTAAAAGCCTGGCGTTGGTGTTGAAACGCGCGGACGCCGACGGGTGCGCGAGCGACACCTACAACCTTCCTCTCGAAGCCGCGCCGCCTGCGGTAAAGGTCGAGAAGAAGACCTTCGCCGAGCATGCCTATCAAGTGAAAACCCAAGGTGGGCAGGTCATCCTGAAACTTGAAGGCGACGGGGAAGCGATCGATAAGATCAACCGCGACCTCGCGCGCATGGCCATCAATCCAGAGGGCCAGACCGACTTCTACCGGGAGCGGCGCAACTCACTGGACCAGAGTGGCGGCACCACGACCAGCGAGATCACGGTGGAGCCGTCGTACTGGTCAGCGCACTGGATCACTGTGCGTTTCTATCGCTGGTCGGCGGGCTACGGGCGTGGTGGCATCAGTTGGGGCCTGCATAGCTGGAACCTGCAAACCGGTGAAAAAGTCGACCCATGGACGTGGCTGGGAGGCCGCGAGCAATGGGACAACCCCTACTCGGGCCAAGTCAAACTGCCCGCCCACTTCAGCGCGTGGCTGGCCAAACAGACCACCACCGACGAAGGGTGCCCGGCGGTGACCAGCTATTCCACGTTCGATTTGAGCTTCAACACCCAGGGCCTGCAACTCTCGACACCCGCGCAAGGCGACGGCTGTGACAACGAGCTGAGCTTTACCTGGGAGCAACTGGAGCCGGTGCTCTCGGCGCAAGGCAAGGCCGCAGTCCCCAGTTTGAAGGCCCCGTGAGGGTCTGGGTGCACTTTAAAAAAATCCGACACTCGTTCACGAAATATTCAGAAACACCGACGGATACTAGCCAATTGCAATGACCGTTCCCCCGGACGGTCCTCCTGCCTTGGTAGCCAGAACCCATGACGCGTCCCGCTCCTTTGCTGTTGCTGCTTGCTGGTCTGTTGTTCTTCTTTGCCTTGGGCAACCATGAGTTGCAAGGCTCCACCGAAGCTCGTGTGGCCGGGATAGCCATGGCCATGCACCTGGACAACAACTGGGTGGTGCCGCAGTTGTTTCGCGAGCCCTTCCTGGAAAAACCGCCGCTGAGCCTGTGGATCGACGCCGGCGCGATTCGCCTGTTTGGCGGGACCACCTGGGCGGTGCGCCTGGCCTCGGCCTTTGCCGGGTTGTTCAGCGTGATGCTGCTCTACGGCATGCTGCGCACGTTCGGGCGGCCGAAGACGCTGGCATTCAGTGCCGCCTTGATCCTCGCGACCATGGCCAGTTACTGGGGCAATGTGCGCGGCGTGGGTGAGGACTCGTTACTGACCCTGGGCGTCACCACCGCGCTGCTGGCGTTCTATCAGGCGATGCGGCCCGAATCCGAGCGTCAAGGCGGCAACGCCTGGCCCTGGGCCCTGTTTACCGTAGGGATGGTCATCGCCACCTTGAGCAAAGGCGTGCTGGGCCTGGCGATGCCGGGTGTCGTGATCTTCGTGTACCTGGCCAGCACCAGCCTGATGGACAAACGCCTGCGCATAGGCGACTGGCTCAAGCCGGCCTTCTTCACTTTGCTGGCGCTGATACCGTTGATGATCTGGCTGGGATTCCTATTCCAGCGCGGCGGCATGCAGGCGGTGGGAGAAGTGTTGTGGACCAACAGCGTTGGGCGCTTCAGCGGCTCGTTTGTCGAGGCGGGGCACTACGAGCCGATCTACTACTACATCGCGAAGCTGCCCGAGGCGTTCCTGCCCTGGAACATCCTGGTGTACCTGGGGCTGTGGCATTTCCGTAAAAGCCTGGTGCGCAACCGTTACCGCCTGTTCTTCAGCGTGTGGCTGGTGGCGCAGTTCACCCTGCTGACCTTCGCATCGAGCAAACGCACGGTGTACTTGATGGCGCTCACGCCAGCCGCCGCCGTATTGGCGGCAGAATATGCACGGGTGCTGCTGGAATGGCTCAAGACCCACAAACCGGGGTTGTATAAACACCACACCAGGCTGGTGGGCGGCGTGTTCACCCTGGCGGTCGCCTGCTACCTGATAGCCGCCTTCTGGTTCGCGCCCAAAGCCGACGTGCGCCAGTCGTTCGTGCCGTTGATCAGTCAGATCCAGGCACTGCAAGCCGAAGGCAAGGAGGTGGTGTTGTTTCAGCCCAATGAGCGGATTGCCGGCGCCAGCGTGTTCTACACCCAGGCCTACCTGCCGATCCTGCAGACCGAAGCCGAGCTGCAGCGCTTTTTGACCGCCAGGCCCGGCAACGTTGCGCTGCTGGACCACACCAACGATTTGACCACCAAGGTCACGGTCATCAAGGAGATGGCGATCAACCGCCAGCCTTACTACTTCATCGAGCAGTAAGGCCGGCGCGGGGCATCAGTGCTTGGTGACCTTGTCCAGGTAACCCATGGCAAACGCCGAGACCACGAAGGTCATGTGGATGATCACGTACCACATCAGGTGTTGCGGATCGACGTTCTTGGCGTCCATGAAGATGCGCAGCAGGTGGATCGAGGAAATCGCCACGATGGACGCCGCGACTTTCATCTTCAGCGACGAAGAGTCCATGGTGCCCAGCCAGTTGAGCTTTTCCTTGTTGTCGTCGATGTCCAGCTGCGAGACGAAGTTCTCGTAGCCGGAAATCATCACCATCACCAGCAAGCCACCGACCAGGGCCATGTCGATCAACGACAGCAGCACCAGGATCAGCTCGGACTCGGCCATCGAGAACACGCTCGGCAGCAAGTGAATCACTTCCTGGAAAAATTTCAGCGCCAGCGCCAGCAACCCGAGGGACAAGCCGAAATAGATCGGCGCCAGCAGCCAGCGCGAGGCGTACATAGCATTTTCGATAAAGCGTTCCATTGGATCTCACACAGCTTGGCTAAAAATGGCGGCGAGTATACCAGCCGCTACCAAACACCTGTAACCGCGAGAAAACTGACCTGTGCGGCATCTGTAAGAGAATTTTTCTGCTAGTGTCGAGCCCATCAACTCGGCTCCATGACGTCGGACAGGAAGAATGCAGATGATGGATGTGCGATCCCCTTTGGCCAGTCTCGGCCTGTGCGCGGCATTGCTGCTGGCCAGCGGCTGCTCTCCCAGCGATGAGCAGAAGCAGACCACCCTCGAAGAGAAAACCGCAAAATTCGAACACTCCCTCGACAGCATCCAGGACCCCAAACTGCGCGACGCCATCGCCGACCTCGGCGGCTCGCTGCTGTTGCTGGAACGAGCGCGGGTCAAACTTGCGACCAAGCCCATCGAAGCCGAATATGGCGAAGACAGCCTGGCCCTGCTCAAGCATTACCCCACGCCACAGGCGCTGGTGGACACCTACATCAATGGCCTGTTCGTGCTGCGCAAGGCTTCTCATTCCGACTACCTGACGGATCTGCAGCCGGTCTTCCCGTTCAACTTCAACACCCCCGAGCAATTCCCCTTTCCCCATGGCCTGGAGTGGCAGTCGGTCACCTTGAGCAACAACAAGGTCGTGCCGTTTCAGCCCGAATGGTCGGAAACCGATCCGGGCATCCAGCTGAGCCCCAGCAGCTCCAACCTGACCAACCCGGATGACCTGACGGTGACCTACCCGTTCATCGATGGCATCGAGACAGAAAACAAAAGCCAGCCGCAGCCGGTCCGCCTCAAAGGTACGGTGGAAGTGGTCGCGCCGGGCAAAGTGCTGACGTTCGACCTGTCGAAAAAGGACGTGGGCCACAAGCGCACCGAAGGCAATATCACGGTCAACCTGGTGCTTCTGGAAAAAAACTACGCCGAGATCGAGCTGACCAACAGCCAACCGCTGGCGCCGGAAGTCGGCGACGAGTCGCCCAACCCCCTGCTGGTGCAGGCACGCGACAGCACCGGGCAATTCCTCACACGCTCCGGCTCAATCAACGAAAGCGCCGCGCAAGTCGAGTTCTACGAGAAGCAACTGGCCGAGATGCAAAAGCAGAAGGCCTGGTCGGATGCGTTTGAAAAACAGCTGACCGATGAGCAGAAAGCCTTCGAACACAAGCAGACCAGCCATTACGCCAAGGTGTATTTCAATGGCCTGATCGACAACCTGCAGATCAACGTGCTGGATTTCTCCACGGCCACGCTCACTCGCAAGGACCTCGACCTGCCGGTTCAGCGCTTCGACAAGAACAGCCTGGAAAAGACCGTCCAAGCCTTGCCCATGCCGGTCACCGTGTATGACGACGGTGCCGCCAGCTGGCTCAAGGACGCGACCATGACTGAGGATCAACTGAAAAACAGCGTCACCATCAGCCAGTCCGTCGAAGACGCCAGCGCCGCACATATCGTGTTCGACCATCCGTTTACGTTCAATGACGACCTGGTCGGCAGCGAGCGCAACAGCAGCGAATCACCGGTAACCTTCTTCACCGCTGACGACAAAGGTGAACGCGGCGAGCCGATCGAGTTGCCCACCGAAGCGTTTGAACTGAACCCGGCGCGCGGCACCCTCACCTACGACCTCAACCTGTTCCCGGAAAACCCGGCGTACGTCGTGGGCTCGATTCCGCTGTTTTTGGCCACCATCCAAAAGGCTGAGATTGACGTCGCCAGGCTGCCCAAGGGGCTGTCGCTCAAGGACAACGCGCTGATTGTCGACCAGAAGGAATTCCCCGCCGACAGCTGGCGCTTCTACGCCAAGGACGCGAGCGGCAACTATCTCAAGGAAATTCTCGGCGTGAGCCACCGCGCCGAGGAATACGGCACGGCGATGTTTGATGTGCATTACTTCTACGGCCAGCCCGCTACGCTGGAAAGCTACCAGCGCACCGACCTGAACACCGTGCAGTACGGCTTTGAGGTCAAGTTGGACAAGCCCGAGAGCAAGTAATCCGGCTAAAGCGCCAGGCGCTCGTGCCCACCGTTGAGTTGCCGCAGATGGGCCTGCAGGTGCAGGCACCAGATCTGCGGGTCATCCGCCAGTTCATAGCCGTGCAGGGTCAGGCTTTCGACAATCGATTGCAGAATGGTTTCGGCGACGAAGGGCCCATGAAACGGGCCCTGGGACTTGATGGTGGAAGGCTGCTCGCCAGTCATTCCGGCAGCAAACAGCAGGGTCCACATCCCGTTATCCCCCGCGAGAGGGCGAATGGAGCATTCGATACGGGTGACCAGGCCCAGGCATTGGCGGGTAAGGCAAAGGTTGCGCGGCATGGCGGCGACCCTCGGTAGATCGGTGTTCAACCTCAGCCGATGGCGAGGCTGTTTCTATCCAGCGACTCCTGTGGATATCCCTTGATCAGAGAATAGAATAAAACCAGTGCAAACCAAGGTTGTAGGGACCAACGGGCGTTGGGCCCCTATAGACGAGTCAAAAATGTGGCGATTTTATCGGTGTCCCAAGCCGCCGTTGTTCCGGTGCGGAAGCAAGTATCGAGTTCAGCGAGGCTGCGAAGGCGGCGGTATTGCTGGTATTTTCTGCGCCTGGGACACCGCTTTCGCAGCCTCGCTAAAGCTCGACAACTCCCACAGAGGATTGCGGCGTCGGCCTGATTTCAATCCACTGGGTGATCGCAACATCCGGCGCGACGCAGCCCAAGTGTAGGAGCTGTCGAGCCCCGGCGAGGCTGCGAAGGCGGCGGCATGGCTGGCATTTTCTGCGCCTGAGACACCGCTTTCGCAGCCTCGCTACAGCTCGACAGCTCCTACAGGGGGTTGGCGGTGTCGGCCTTATTTCAATCCCCTGTGTGATCGCAATATCCGACGCGACGCAGCCCAAGTGTAGGAGCTGTCGAGCCCCAGCGAGGCTGCGAAGGCGGCGGCATTGCTGGCACTTTCTTCGCCAGGCACACCGCTTTCGCAGCCTCGCTAAAGCTCGACAGCTCCTACAGGGGGTTGGCAAAGCCGTCCTTATTTCAATCTCTGGGTGATCGCAATATCCGGCGCGACGAAGCCCAAGTGTGGGAGATGTCGAGCCCCGGCGAGGCTGCGAAGGCGGCGGCATTGCTGGCATTTTCTTCGCCAGGCACACCGTCATCGCAGGCAAGCCAGCCCCCACATTAATCGCGCTTCAACAGGACAATCAGGTCGGTTTGGCTTCGGCCAAGGCCTGTTGCGCCAGCTCCTTCTCCGCTTCTTTCAAGTCGTCTTCACTGATCATCTCGGCAATCGCACGCAACCGCTCGACCACGCGCGCATTGACCGTACCTTCCGGGAACTGGCCTTCTGCGTCCGGCTCACCGGCGTCCTCGCCCACCAGCAGGCTCAGCGCTTCATCCGCCTGGCGCACCGCATAGATGTGGAATTGTCCATCGCGCACGGCCTGCAACACCTTCTCGTCGAGCATCAGCGTGGCGACGTTGGCCTGGGGAATGATCGCGCCCTGTTCGCCGGTCAAACCGCGGGCTTCGCACAGGCGGAAGAAGCCTTCGATCTTCTCGTTGACCCCACCCACCGCCTGCACTTCACCGAACTGGTTGATCGAGCCGGTGATCGCAAAGCACTGCTTGAGCGGCGTCTTCGACAACGCCGAGATCAAGGTGCAGGCCTCGCCCAGCGACGCGCTGTCACCGTCCACGTAACCGTAGGACTGCTCCAGCGCGATACTCGCGGAGATCGCCAGCGGGAATTCCTGGGCATAACGGCTGCCCAGGTAACCGGTGAGGATCATCACGCCCTTGGAGTGGATCGGCTGCCCGAGGTTGACTTCACGCTCGATGTCGACAATGCCGCTGCCGCCCGGATACACCGTGGCGGAAATCCGCGCCGGCACACCGAATGCCGAATCCCCCACTTCCAGGACTGTCAGCCCGTTGCACTTGCCGACCGCCGCGCCAGCGGTGTCGATCAGGATCACCCCGGCGAGCATGTCGTCGAGAATCCGCGCCGACACACGTCCCGTCCGCGTGGCCTTGGCCTTGAGCGCGCGTTCGATGTGGCCGGCATCCGTCATCTCGTCGCCGGCCAGGTGCCGGATAAAGTCCGCCTCGCTGACCAACTGGAACAAGTCGCCGATACGCGCCGACAAGCGCCCCTGATGTTCCGCCAGTCGGGCGCTGTAGGTCGCCAGGCGCGCAACCGCGTCGGAGGTCAGCGGCGCCATGCCCTCTTCCGAGGTGCGAGTCTTGAGCAACTGGGCAAACTGCTCCAGGCTCTCGTCGACCATCGGGATGTCTTCGTCGAAATCCACCAGTACCCGGAACATCTCCTGGAAGTCCGGATCGGCGTCCTGCAGCGCGTAGTACAACTGGCGCGAACCGATGATGATCACCTTGACCTGCAACGGGATCATTTGCGGGTTGAGGGTCACGGTGGCCAGGCGCCCCAGCTCGCCCAGCGGCGATTCCATCTTCAGCTTGCGCGACTGCAGCGAACGCTTGAGGGCGTCCCATACAAACGGCTCGCCGAGCATTTTCTCGGCTTCCAGGATCAGGAAGCCGCCGTTGGCCCGATGCAAGGCGCCCGGGCGCAGCTGGCGATAAGTCGTGTACAGCGCGCCCTGGTCGGTGCTGTATTCGATACGGCCGAACAGGTTGTCGTAGGTCGGGTGCGGCTCGAATACCACCGGCGCGCCGCCGTTGACCGGATGGCCGACCACCAGGCTTGGGCAGTACTGCTCTTCCAGCAGTTTGCGCGCCTGGGCGTCGGTCTTCGCGTCGTCGACCAACTGCTCGACCACGGTTTTGAGCAGGTACACCTGCATGGCTTGCAGGTAACCACAGACCGCGGCGTTTTCCGCGTACTTTTCCGACAGCGGTGCGAGCAAAGGCTGCAGCGCCAGGGTGATGGTTTCTTCGTTGAACTGGCGCAGCTGGTTATTGGACTCGCGCTTCCACTGCGGCAGGCTCGCGAGTTCTTCGTTAAGACGCTCCTCCAGCTCGGAAATATCCGTGTGGAAGCGCTCGCGATCGGCTTCCGGCAACTGCGAAAACTCCGCCTCGTCCAGCGCCTTGCCGTCGAGCATCGGGGTAAACGCGATGTTGGTGCTGTCACGGTACAGCGCCACGTCCTTTTCCAGGGCCAGGCGCTCGATCACGTCCAGGGCCTTGTCGTAGCGCTGGTTGAAGGCACGGTCGATAGCGCTTTTGCGCTGTTGATAAGTCGGGTGTTCGAACACCGCCGGGAAGGTCGCGACCAGGTTATCCACCAGGCCATTGATATCGGCAATGAACGCCGCCGCCGCGCCGCCTGGCAATTCCAGGGCACGCGGTTCGCGCGGCTCATCGAAATTATTCACGTAGACCCAGTCCGCCGGGGTCTGCAGGCGCTTGCCTTCGGCTTTCAGGTAGCGTTTGACGAACGAAAAGCGGCCGGTGCCCGGCTCGCCCATGACAAACACGTTGTAACCGGGGCGTGGCATGGCCACACCGAACTGCAAGGCTTCAACCGCACGTTCCTGGCCAAGCACACCGCGAAAGGGCTCCAAATCATTGGTGGTCGAGAAGCTGAACTGTTCAGCGGAGAAAGGGCGAGTCAGCGCTTCGGGCGCTAGACGCAAGCTGGCAGCAACAGGATCAGGCATCGGGCTTCCTTACATCAGGCGGGGCAGATGACGGCATTCTGGCTCCCGGTTACGCGCTATGGCAAGGCGCGCCTGTGGGAAAGCATAGACGCGGGATGCGTCCTACAAAAAAAACGCGACAACGCTGATTGTTTTATAAAAACACACGGAACCCTTGGAACGTGCCTAAACTCCAAACTGCGCGGGTTGGACTAATAACCGATCCCTAGGGCGCTACGAAGTGCCTGAACCCTTGTCCATTGGTTTGCACACAAAGAGAACAAAGCTATGAAACGGATCCTTCTTGGTACTCTCTTCACCGTTGTCTCCCTCAATGCCATGGCTGAAGCACCAGGTGGCCCGAACTGCGGTTGGGGCAACATGTTGTTTGAAGGCCAGCGCGGTACTCCAGCGCACTTCCTGGCTTCTACTACCAACGGTACCTCCGGTAACGCCACCTTCGGCATGACCTCGGGCACCAACGGTTGCAGCACCAACAGCGCCCTGACCTACGGCGGCAAATCGTGGATTGCCATGAATGGCATGATGAACGAGCTGTCCGAAGACATGGCCAAAGGCAATGGCGAAGCACTGACCACCTACGCGGTGGTACTGGGCGTTGCACCGGAAGATCGCGAGCACTTCGCGGCCGTTACCCATGAGCACTTCCAGCAGATCTTCAGCAAAGCTGACGTGACCGCTGACGACGTGCACAACAACACCCTGGCTGTACTGAAAAGCGATGCCCGTCTGGCGAAATACGCAACCCAGGCTTAAGCTCGACCCGCCCGCGCCTCTCGAGGCGCGGGTTTTAATTTTTGGACCCGCCCCCCTTTGGGTCTCACTTTTTCCGACTTAAGTTGCCCCTATGCTCAAACGCTTTGCCTGGCTGGCACTCTTCGCTTGCGCCCCGCTGTTCGCGGCCCCGCATCTTGATGATCAACGTTTGCAGCAATTGGCCAACGACCCGTTCTGGTTGTCCCTGGGCCACTACGAAGCCGGCAAGATCAGCGGCTGGCGCAGCTATGTCAGCGACAAGAAGTTCTTCCTCGCCCCCGATGGCGCCCACCACCCGGACGCGGAACTCAAGGCCACCGTCGATGCGCTGTACCTGCCGGCCAGCCTCGGTGAGAAACACGCCCAATGCGTTTACCCCGCACGTACCCGCTGGCTCAAGGATCAGTTGCACCTGACCGACCTGCCCGCCGTGGACTGCAAAGAATTCAAGCAATGGTTCAAGGACGTCGCGCCCCACAGCGCGGTCATGATCTTCCCGGCGGCGTACCTCAACAGCCCGTCGTCGATGTTCGGCCACACTCTGCTGCGCATCGACCAGGCGGACGTGCAAAGCAACAACACCGCCCTGCTCAGCTACGCGATCAACTTCGGCGCCTACATCGAAGGCTCGGACAACAGCATCCTCTACGCCTGGAAAGGCCTGATGGGCGGCTACCCCGGCCTGTTCGCCCTGGTGCCCTACCAGGAAAAACTCTCCGAGTACCGTAGCCTGGAGAACCGTGACCTGTGGGAATACCGTCTGAACCTGACCCAGGTCGAGACCGAGCGCATGGTCGAACATGTGTGGGAACTCAAGCAGATCCAGTTCGACTATTTCTTCTTCGACGAAAACTGCTCCTATCGCCTGCTGGAACTGTTGCAAGTGGCGCGCCCTGGCCTGCGCCTGACCGAGCAATTCCCGCTCACGGCCATCCCCACCGACACGGTCAAGGCGGTAAAAGACGCGGGCCTGGTCGAGAAAATCGACTATCGCCCGTCCCGTGAGCGTGAACTGCTGGAGCGCGCCAAACCGCTGGACAGCGACGAGCAGCAATGGGTATTGAAGGTCAGCGACGACCAGAAACAATTGCAGGAGCCCGCCTTCAAAGCCCTGCCCCGTGACCGACAAGCCCTGATCATCGACGCCGCCTATCGCCTCGGCCGCTACCGCGCCAACGGCCTGGAACGCGACACCGAACGCTCCCAGCGCAGCTTCGAACTGCTGCGGGCGATCAACCAGAATCCCGCGCCCGACCTGAAAATCGTCCCGCCTGGCTTGCCGGAAAACGGCCATGAATCGCGCACCTGGCAAGCCGGTATCGGTACCCGTGGCGACAAGGCGTTCGGTGAATACGGCCTGCGCATGGCCTATCACGACCTCAATGACAACGCCGAGGGCTTCCCTCTTGGCGCGCAGATCGAGATCCTGCAGATGAAACTGCGCCAGTACGAGGGCAATCACTGGCAACTGCAGCAACTGGACCTGGCGACGATTCGCTCGCTGACCCCGCGCAATGCCTTGCTGCAGCCGTGGTCATGGCAAGTCACCGGCGGCCTGGAGCGCGTCCCCGGCAAGCACGACGACGAAACCCTGGTCGCCCACGTCAACGGCGGCGCCGGCGGCACCTGGCAACTGAGCGACGACATGCTCGGCTTCGCCCTCGGCACCGTGCGCGTGGAACACAACAACGACTTCAGCGAAGCCATCTCGCCGGCAGCCGGTTTCAACACCGGCGTACTGTGGAAAAACCCGCTGGGCAACCTGAGCCTGGAAGCCAAGGGCGATTTCTTCACCAACGGTGAAGTGCGCCGCAGCCTCAGCCTCAACCAGCAGTGGGAACTGTCCCGCAACCTCGGCCTGCGCCTGAGCGCCCAGCGCGAGTACAGCCACCTGTCGACGCCGGTCAATGAAGTGATGCTCGAAGTGAAGTGGTATCACTACTGACCAGAAGCTGGCGATGATCAAAATGTGGGAGCCGGGCTTGCCCGCGATAGCGGTGTATCAGCAACCGCCAGGCTGACTGACACACCGTCATCGCGGGCACGTTTTGGATTCGCCCACGTCTTTCTCACCTCCCTTTCACACCTCCCCGACAAATCCCCTTCTAGACTCTCCCTATCAGCCGTGAAACGGCCAGGGAGTACGCCATGTGGCGGTATGCGCTAATGCTGTGTGCGGTGGTGTGGCTGGCGGGTTGCCAATCCACTCACCAGGAGTTGTTGGCCAAGGGTTATCCACCGGCGTTTGCCGACGGTTTTGATGATGGTTGCAGCAGTGGTCGCCAGGCCGCTGGGGTGATCACCGGGGAGTTTCGCAAGAATGTGCCGCGCTACTTGAAAGACCGCCAATACGCCGAGGGCTGGGAGGATGGTTTTCGTCAGTGCAAGGCCATGCGAGAGAACGAAGAGTTGCGCGACTACAAGGACAATCACTGGGATGACCGCGAACGTGCGTGGCAGCAGGAGAAAGACAAAGACGCAGCCAGGGCGTATCGCTCGCAATAGGTCTGCGTCGACCTTACCGGCGGATACGCAGGACATGGGAACGATCGTGCGGCGAACATGGCCCAACCTCCATAGGAGGAGCATGTCATGAGCCGAGCTTTCGTAAACGAAGATAACGCTGCCGCCCAAGCCGATCAGCCGGTGGAGCGCCAGGTCAGCGAGCAACCCAATCGCCTCACCGCGCAAGGGTTGGCGCAGTTACAGGCCAAAGTCGCGCAGTTGCAGCACGAATACAGCCTCGAGTCTGCCAAAGACGATAAGCAGCGCCAGGCCGATCTCGAGCGCGATCTGCGCTACTTCAATCAGCGCGTGCAGAGCGCCCAAGTGGTGCCACCGGCCAAATCTACCGACAAGGTGCAGATCGGCAATTGGGTCACCTTTGCCAACGAGCAGGACGAGCAGCAGCGCATCCAATTAGTCGGTGAAGACCAGGCCGACGCCACCGCCAACCTGATCAACTGGGGCTCGCCGCTGGGCCGCGCGTTACTCGGTGCCCAGGTCGGCGACGAAGTGCTGTGGAAGCGCCCCGTCGGCGATCAGTTGATCGAAGTGCTGGTGATCGAACCCGAGGCCTAGACGATGCCTTGCGCGAGCATCGCATCGGCGACTTTGACGAAGCCCGCGATGTTCGCGCCCTTCACATAGTTGATCCGACCGTTTTCCTCGCCGTAATGCACGCAGGCATGGTGGATCGACTGCATGATGTTGTGCAGCTTGCTGTCCACCTCACCGGCAGTCCACAGCAGGCGCATGGCGTTCTGCGACATTTCCAGGCCGCTGACGGCCACGCCGCCGGCATTGGACGCCTTGCCCGGCGCGAACAGAATGCCCGCCTCGATGAAGATATCCACCGCCGCCAACGTGGTCGGCATGTTGGCGCCTTCGGCCACGCAGATGCAGCCGTTGCGCAGCAGGGTGCGGGCCGCTTCGGCGTCGAGTTCGTTCTGCGTCGCGCAGGGCAGCGCGATATCGCAGGCCAGCTCCCAAGGGGTCTTGCCTTTGCGGAACTCCAGGCCAAAACGCTCGGCCAGCTCGCTGATACGGCCGCGCTGTACGTTTTTCAGTTCGAGCAGGGCCGACCATTGCTCTTCGGTCAAACCGCTTTCGGCGTACAAGGTGCCTTCGGAATCGGAAAGCGAAACCACCTTGCCGCCCAGGTCCATCAACTTGCGCGCCGCGTATTGCGCCACGTTGCCGGAGCCGGAAACGGCCACGCGCTTGCCTTCGACCCGCTGGCCATTGCGCTTGAGCATTTCCTCAGCGAAGTACACACAGCCGAACCCGGTGGCTTCCGGGCGGATCAGGCTGCCGCCGTAGGTCATACCCTTGCCGGTCAGCACTGAGGTGAACTGGTTGCTCAGGCGCTTGTACTGGCCAAACAGGAAACCGATTTCACGGGCGCCCACGCCAATATCACCGGCCGGCACGTCCACGTCGGCGCCGATATGGCGGTACAACTCGCTCATGAAGGCCTGGCAAAAGCGCATGACTTCGGCGTCGCTCTTGCCCTTGGGATCGAAGTCCGAACCGCCCTTGCCGCCGCCCATGGGCAAGGAAGTCAAGGAATTCTTGAAGGTCTGCTCGAAGGCGAGGAATTTGAGTACGCCCAGGTTCACCGACGGGTGGAAGCGCAGGCCGCCCTTGTAGGGGCCGATGGCGCTGTTCATCTGGATGCGAAAACCGCGATTGACCTGGACCTTGCCATGATCATCCACCCACGAGACCCGGAAGGTAATCGCGCGCTCCGGCTCGCAGATGCGCTCCAGGATGCCCGAGGTCAGGTAATGGGGGTTGGCTTCAAGAAACGGCCACAAGCTGCGTAGGACTTCTTCTACCGCCTGGTGGAATTCCGGCTGGTCGGGGTCGCGTTTCTTGAGGCGCGAAAGGAAGGATTCAACGGATTCGATCATGAAAAGTCTCGGCAAATTTATTGTCGTTAAAGGAGATTTGTCCCGGACTTTATCAATTCATGTCGCACCGCGACAGGGCGAAATGTCGCTTTTGTGAATTTAAATGGTGCATTAGATATAAATACAGGCGGTTTTTGCACCTTAATGAGGATTTCAATCCAGGCTTTGCACCAACAGTTAACCCGCTATCGCAGGCAAGCCAGCTCCCACATTTGATCGAGTACATCCAAGACAATGCGGTCAACTGTGGGAGCTGGCTTGCCTGCGATGCAGACGACGCGGTCCACCTGAAAACACGCAAAAAAAAGCGGAACCCGAAGGCTCCGCTTTTTCATACCACCAACCCGAATCAGGCCAGTTTTTTGTGACGCACACGGTGCGGCTGGGCAGCAGCATCGCCCAAGCGCTTTTTACGGTCCGCTTCGTACTCGGTGTAGTTGCCTTCGAAGAACACCGCCTGGGAATCGTCTTCGTACGCCAGGATGTGGGTCGCGACGCGGTCAAGGAACCACCGATCGTGAGAGATCACAATGGCGGCGCCCGGGAAGTCCAGCAAGGCTTCTTCCAGGGAACGCAGGGTTTCAACGTCGAGGTCGTTGGACGGTTCGTCGAGCAGCAGGACGTTGCCGCCCTCTTTCAGGGTCAGGGCCAGGTGCAAGCGACCACGCTCACCACCGGACAGGTCCTTGACGAACTTCTGCTGGTCGCCGCCCTTGAAGTTGAAACGACCGACGTAGGTACGCGACGGGATTTCATAGTTGCCGATGCGGATCTGGTCGGAACCGTCGGAAATCTGCTGGAACACCGTCTTGCTGCCGTCGAGGTCGTCGCGGCTCTGGTCAACGCAGGCCAGCTGCACGGTTTCACCGATCTCGATGCTGCCGGAGTCCGGGGTTTCCTTGCCCATCAGCATACGGAACAGTGTGGATTTACCCGCGCCGTTACCACCGATAACGCCGACGATCGCGCCTTTTGGCATCGAGAACGACAGGTTGTCGATCAGCACGCGGTCGCCATAGCCTTTGGAAACGTTCTTGAACTCGATGACCTTGTCACCCAGGCGCGGACCGGCCGGGATGTAGATCTCGTTGGTTTCGCTGCGCTTCTGGAATTCCTGCGATTGCATTTCTTCGAAGCGTTGCAGACGTGCCTTGGATTTGGACTGGCGGGCCTTGGCGCCTTTGCGCACCCACTCCAGTTCTTCCTTCATGGCTTTTTCGTGGGCCGATTGCTGCTTGGATTCGGCGGCCAGACGGTCGGACTTGGCTTCCAGCCAACCGGAGTAGTTGCCCTCGTAAGGGATACCGGCGCCACGGTCGAGCTCGAGGATCCAGCCGGCGACGTTGTCCAGGAAGTACCGGTCGTGCGTGATCGCAACCACGGTGCCCGGGAAATCGTGAAGGAAGTGTTCCAGCCAGGCGACGGAATCGGCGTCCAGGTGGTTGGTCGGTTCGTCGAGCAGCAGCATGTCGGGAGCCGACAGCAGCAGGCGGCACAGGGCCACACGGCGCTTCTCACCACCGGACAAATGTTCGACCTTGGCGTCCCACGCCGGCAGGCGCAGCGCATCGGCGGCGACTTCCAGCTGGCGCTCCAGGTTGTGACCGTCGCCGGCCTGCAGGATGGCTTCGAGCTTGGCCTGTTCGGCGGCGAGCTTGTCGAAGTCGGCATCCGGTTCGGCGTAGGCGGCGTAGACCTCGTCCAGGCGCGCCTGGGCGTCCTTGATCACGCTGACGGCCTCTTCAACCACTTCACGCACGGTCTTCGCCGGGTCCAGCTGCGGCTCCTGCGGCAGGTAGCCGATGTTCAGTTCGGGCATCGGGCGGGCTTCGCCTTCGAACTCGGTGTCGACGCCGGCCATGATTTTCAGCAGCGTGGACTTACCCGAACCGTTGAGGCCGAGCACGCCGATCTTGGCGCCGGGGAAGAAGGACAGCGAAATGTTTTTCAGGATTTCCCGCTTCGGCGGAACAACTTTTCCCAGCCGATGCATGGTGAAGACGTATTGAGCCATGGTGAACCTAGCGTCAGTGACTGATGAATTGAGCGGGCGAAGCCCGTGCCAGGCCATGCGCCGCGCGGGCCGTTGACGGTAATCAATGCCTGCGTGCGGAAAAAGCCTGAATGTCTGGGGCTGGAACGCCCCCGCGTAACCGGCAAAGCTACCTGAATGCGTTGGGCCAGTCCAGCCAGGCGGGGCTGGCACTTTGCCACAACTCAAGGCATGCTAGCCGCCCTCCGGGCGTCCGGCTTATAGTGCACGTCGCGCGCCAGTCCAGCCAAACCGCAGGATCACAGCTTGTCCAAAGTCACGCCGCCCACTCCCCTGCGCGCCGCTCATATAGCGCCGGGAGCGCCCCTGCACGGCACCCTCAAAGGCGCGTTGGCGACGCTTGTCCTCATGTTGCTCGCATTATTGTTCTGGCAACTGCTGGACCAGTTGCAGCAGAACCAGAAGAACCAGCAGCAATACACCATCGACTACAGCGCCGACCTGGCTGAGCAGATCAGCCTGAATATGGGCCTGAGCGCAAAAATCGCCCTGAACCTGCTGCCGATGGTCGAGCCACCGCGCGACAGCGAACAGCAACAGGCGTTGATGCGCACCCTGCAACGTTCGCTGCCGGAACTGCGCAGCATCGCCCTGCTCGCGCCCAGCGGCGCGATGATCAGTGACAGCGCCAATGACAGCCAGGACGGCCCCTGGCTCGAAGAACTGGTGCAGCGCAGCCACGCCCAGTCCTACTACCTGAGCAACAACAACGACGGCGCCATCATCTATCTATTGCTGCACCAGCCCAGCGGCGGTTCCAGGATGTACTGGGTGCTGCGCCTGGCACCCAATTACCTGACCAGCCTCACCCGCCAGGACGGCCAGGGCCAGCGCCCCATGTGGGCCATTGAAAACCGCATCAACCATCGTGTCATCAGTCGCGACAGCGGCATGCCGGCCCAGTGGGCCAGCGCCCTCACCCCCGACGAGTTGAATAAAAGCGTGCTGGTCACGCCCCTGAGCAAAAGCGACTGGCAATTGCGCGGGCTGTTCGACCGCACCGCCGTGCTGGAACAACTGCTGCCGGCGTTCATCGGCAAATGCCTGCTGGGCCTGGCGTTTTCCCTGATCCCGGTGATCGTGCTGCTGAACATGCGCCGCCGCCAGCGCCAGGTGCATGAGGGCCGGCGGCGTTACCAGGATATTTTCGAAGGCACCGGCGTGGCCTTGTGCGTGCTCGACCTGTCGGGCCTGAATGCCTGCTTCGACCGGGCACAGCTGCAGACCCGCGAGCAGCTCAAGGCCTGGCTGCAGGACAACCCGCTCGAGCGCCAGCAACTGCTCAAGGAACTGCGCATCACCGAGGTCAACCAGGTCGCGGTGCGCCTGTTGAATGTCGGCTCCTGCGAAGAAGCCTGGGAGCGGCTGATCGATGATTGCCCGCGCAACGCCACCTCCATCGGCTACCAGATACTCGAGGCCGTGCTCACTCAACAGCACCAGCTGGAGCTGGAAATCCAGCTCAAGGACGTGGCCGGCAACGAGCAATACCTGTGGCTGGTGATGCGCCTGCCCGAGCAACAGGATGATTTCAAGGCAGTGATCCTCAGCATCAGCGATATCACCAGCCGCAAGCTGATCGAACTGTCGTTGGTGGAGCGTGAAAGCTTTTGGTCGGACGTGGTGCGTACCGTGCCCGACCACCTGTATGTGCAGGATGTGATCAGCCAGCGCATGATTTTCAGCAACCACCACCTGGGCCACACCCTCGGCTATAACAAGGCCGAACTGCAGCAAATGGGCGAGTACTTCTGGGAAATCCTGCTGCACCCCGAGGACGCCGAGCATTACCACGACTTGCGCCAGCAACAACGCGAGATCGGCTACACCACCCAACTGCAATGCCAGCTGCGCTTTCGCCATCGCAATAACCAGTGGCGACGCTTTGATATCCGCGAGCAGGCCCTGGCACGGGACAAAACCGCTCTGGTCACACGCATCATCGGCGTGGCCAAGGACATCACCGACCAGATCGAAGCCAGCGAGTCCCTGCGCGACAGCGAACAGCGCTACCGCATGCTGGCCGAAAGCATCAGCGACGTGATCTGCTCCACCGACAGCCAGTTGGCCCTCAACTACATCAGCCCGTCGGTCAACGCGGTGCTCGGTTACGACGTGGAATGGGTGTTCAAGAACGGCTGGCAATCGATCATCGCCAACCCGCAGCAATTGACCGGCATCTACAGCCTGGTGGAACAGGTCAGCCGCGCGCTGGGCGATCCCGAGGCGCTGAACCGCCTGCGTGATGAAATACAGACCCAGCTGTTCCTGTTCGACTGCCTGCGTGCCGACGGTCGCAAAGTGCCGATCGAACTGCGCCTGGTGCTGGTATGGGACGAGCACGGCGCCTTCGAGGGCATCCTCGGCGTGGGCCGTGATATCAGCCAGCAACGCCGCGCCGAAAAAGACCTGCGCATGGCGGCCACGGTATTCGAGCACTCCACCTCGGCGATCCTGATCACCGACCCGGCCGGCTATATCGTGCAGGCCAACGAGGCGTTCAGCCGGGTCAGCGGCTACGCGGTGACGGATGTCCTCGATCAGTTGCCGAACATGCTCACCGTCGACGAGCAACAGGAAGCCCACCTGCGCTATGTGCTCAAGCAACTGCACCAGCACAGCACCTGGGAAGGCGAAGTCTGGCTCAAGCGCCGTAACGGCGAGCATTACCCGGCCTGGGTCGGCATCACGGCGGTGTTCGACGACGAAGGCGACCTGGCCAGCTACGTGTGCTTCTTCAGTGACATCAGCGAGCGCAAGGCCAGCGAACAGCGTATCCACCGCCTGGCCTACTACGACGCCCTGACCCACCTGCCCAACCGCACGCTGTTCCAGGACCGCCTGCACACTGCGCTGCAATCGGCCGAGCGGCAGAAGTCGTGGGTGGTGTTGATGTTCCTCGACCTCGACCGCTTCAAACCGATCAACGACTCCCTGGGCCACGCCGCCGGCGACCGCATGCTCAAGGAAATGGCGACCCGCCTGCTCGGCTGCGTGGCCGAAGACGACACCGTGGCACGCATGGGCGGCGACGAGTTCACCTTGCTCCTGCAACCACGGGTCAACCGCGAAATGGCGCTGAACCGCGCGATCCACGTGGCCGAGCAGATCCTCGCCAGCCTGGTCAAGCCGTTCGTGCTGGAAGGCCGCGAGTTCTTCGTGACCGCGAGTATCGGCATCGCCTTGAGCCCGCAGGACGGCAACGAACTGAGCCAACTGATGAAGAACGCCGACACGGCGATGTATCACGCCAAGGAACGCGGCAAAAACAACTTCCAGTTCTATCAGGCCGACATGAACGCCAGCGCCCTGGAGCGCCTGGAGCTGGAAAGTGATCTGCGCCATGCGCTGGACCAGAACGAATTCGTGCTCTATTACCAACCGCAGTTCAGCGGCGACGGCAAACGCCTGACCGGCGCCGAGGCCCTGCTGCGCTGGCGCCATCCGCGTCGCGGGCTGGTGCCACCGGGCGACTTCATCCCGGTGTTGGAGGAATTGGGCCTGGTGGTCGACGTGGGCGACTGGGTGATCAGCGAGGCGTGCCGACAGCTCAAGACCTGGCACCAGAACAAGGTCCGCGTGCCGAAAGTCTCGGTGAACATCTCCGCGCGGCAGTTCTCCGACGGTCAACTGGGCACGCGCATCGCCACCATCCTCAAGGACACCGGCCTGCCGCCGGCGTGCCTGGAGCTGGAGCTGACCGAAAGTATCCTGATGCGCGAAGTCAACGAAGCCATGCACATCCTCGACAGCCTGAAAAACCTCGGCCTGAGCATTGCGGTAGACGACTTCGGTACTGGCTATTCGTCGCTCAACTACCTCAAGCAATTTCCCATCGACGTATTGAAAATCGACCGTACCTTCGTCGATGGCCTGCCGTCCGGCGAGCAGGACGCACAGATCGCCCGGGCGATTATCGCCATGGCCCACAGCCTGAACCTGGCAGTGATCGCCGAGGGCGTGGAAACCCATGAGCAACTGGATTTCCTGCGTGAGCACGGGTGTGACGAGGTGCAGGGCTACCTGTTCGGGCGGCCGATGCCGGCGAATCGGTTCGAGGCGCAATTCAGCAATGATGCGCTGTTCATGTTCGACTGAAATCCTGCAGTGATGCTGATGACCTCATCGCAGGCAAGCCAGCTCCCACATTTGAAATGCATTCCCCTGTGGGAGCTGGCTCGCCTGCGATGGGGCCAGTATTGGCACCGCTCATCCCTAAGTGAATCCCGCTTGTCCGCGACATGATGTCCTTTCATATGCCATCTAAAACCCATTGGGTTAGAATGCCCTCCTTTTCTGCCCCCGATCCTTGAGGACCGCCATGTTCAGCCGTGATTTGACTATTGCCAAGTACGACGCCGATCTCTTCGCCGCCATGGAGCAAGAAGCCGTGCGCCAGGAAGAGCACATCGAGCTGATCGCTTCGGAAAACTACACCAGCCCTGCGGTGATGGAGGCTCAAGGCTCGGTTCTGACCAACAAGTACGCCGAAGGCTACCCAGGCAAGCGCTACTACGGCGGTTGCGAGTACGTCGACGTGGTTGAGCAACTGGCCATCGACCGTGCCAAGGAACTGTTCGGCGCCGATTACGCCAACGTCCAGCCACACGCCGGCTCCCAAGCCAACAGCGCCGTGTACCTGGCCCTGCTGCAAGGCGGCGACACCATCCTGGGCATGAGCCTGGCCCACGGCGGTCACCTGACCCACGGCGCCAGCGTTTCCTCCTCGGGCAAGCTGTACAACGCCGTTCAATACGGTATCGATGCCAACGGCCTGATCGACTACGACGAAGTCGAGCGCCTGGCGGTCGAGCACAAGCCAAAAATGATCGTGGCCGGTTTCTCTGCCTACTCGCAGATCCTGGATTTCCCACGCTTCCGTGAGATCGCTGACAAGGTCGGCGCCTACCTGTTCGTCGACATGGCTCACGTAGCCGGTCTGGTCGCCGCTGGCGTCTACCCGAACCCAGTGCCTTACGCTGACGTCGTGACCACCACCACGCACAAGACCCTGCGCGGTCCACGTGGCGGCCTGATCCTGGCACGCGCCAACGCCGACATCGAGAAGAAGCTGAACTCCGCCGTCTTCCCGGGCGCCCAGGGTGGCCCACTGGAGCACGTGATCGCAGCTAAAGCGATCTGCTTCAAGGAAGCCCTGCAGCCTGAGTTCAAGACTTACCAGCAACAAGTGGTGAAGAACGCCCAGACCATGGCCAGCGTGTTTATCGAACGCGGCTTCGACGTGGTTTCCGGCGGTACCGAGAACCACCTGTTCCTGCTGTCGCTGATCAAGCAAGACATCTCCGGTAAAGATGCTGACGCTGCCCTGGGCAAAGCCTTCATCA
Organism: Pseudomonas sp. 13B_2.1_Bac1; assembly: GCF_025466155.1. Lineage (NCBI taxonomy): Bacteria > Pseudomonadati > Pseudomonadota > Gammaproteobacteria > Pseudomonadales > Pseudomonadaceae > Pseudomonas > Pseudomonas sp. 13B_2.1_Bac1. The sequence continues at coordinate 76,043 of NZ_JANLOH010000101.1, forward strand.
CCGTGAACAAAAACTCCGTGCCGAACGACCCACGTTCGCCGTTCGTCACCTCCGGCCTGCGCTTCGGTACTCCGGCTGTGACCACTCGTGGCTTTAAAGAAGCAGAGTGCAAGGAACTGGCCGGCTGGATCTGCGACATCCTGGCAGACCTGAACAACGAAGCCGTGATCGACGCGGTGCGTGAGAAGGTCAAGGCCATCTGCAAGAAGCTGCCGGTCTACGGCGCTTGATTGCAGTTGCTTGAATGAAAAAGCCCGGCTCAAGAGCCGAGCTTTTTTGTGGCTGATCGTTCCCACGCTCCGCGTGGGAATGCCTCTTGTGACGCTCTGCGTCACGCTTTGGGACGCGGAGCGTCCTGACCTGCATTCCCACGCAGAGCGTGGGAACGATCATTATTGGTAAACCCGTGCAAACCCTTCGCGGATTTTGTCTTCGGGCAACTCATCGGCAATAAACACAATCACACTCTCGCGCACTTCGCCCTCGGCCCACTCGGTGTCCCAATCGAAACCGTAGAGCTTCAGCACGCCTTGGAACACCATGCGCCGGTCCTCTCCGGCAATGTTCAGCACGCCCTTGTAGCGCAGCAGCTGCTTGCCGTGGTCTTCCAGCAGCTCATTCATGAACTCACTGAGGCGGTCGATATCCAGCGGCTGCTCGGTGCGCAGCACCAGGCTGGAGATACGGTCGATGGACGGCGCCGCACTGACCGGGCGCAGGCTCATGCCGGCGTTGAGGTTGAAGCCGCGGACATCGAGCAACTCGGCCAGGTCGATGGCGCCATGGTCCACCACACGAATCGGCGCGCGGCGGTTAATGCGGGTCAGGCGCTCGCTGAGGGCCTCGAAGGTGGCGTCGTCCACCAGGTCACGCTTGCTCACCAGCAGGCGGTCGGCAAACCCGATCTGGGCCTGGGCGATGGTCTGGGTCAGGTGGTGCCCGGCATGCGCCGCGTCCACCAGGGTGATGATGCCGTCGAGGATATAGCGCTCGCGCAGTTCTTCATCGATAAAAAAGGTCTGCGCCACCGGCGCCGGATCGGCCAGGCCGGTGCACTCGATCACCAGGCGGTCGAAGGCGATCTCACCGCTGTCCAGGCGTTCCAGCAGCAGGTACAGGGCTTTGGTCAGGTCGGTGTGGATGGTGCAGCACACGCAGCCGTTGGAGAGGGTCATGACTTGCACCGGTTCTGTACCCAACAGCTGGGTATCGATTCCGGCGTCACTGAATTCGTTTTCGATCACGGCGATTTTCAAGCCATGCTCGGCCTTGAGCAGGTGGCGCAGCAAGGTGGTCTTGCCGGCGCCGAGGAAGCCGCTGAGGACGGTGACGGGGATGGGAGAGGACAAAGACAGTTCTCCTTGGAATTAAAGGTACACAAAACAAATGTGGGAGCAGGCCTATGCGGGAGCCGGGCTTGCCCGCGATGCAAGCACCTCGGTGTATCAGTGACACCCAAGTGATGCTATCGCAGGCAAGCCAGCTCCCACACAAGCCGGCTCCCACAGGGATATTGCGTTAACTCAACAGCACTTGGGCCCACCCTTGCCACCGTAGCGGGCTTCCTGGCGTTCCCGGAAGAACGCCTTGTAGTCCATCACCGGTTTGTCCGGGTGCTTGGTTTGCATATGCTCGACGTAGGTGTCGTAGTCGGGCATGCCGACCATCAGGCGCGCGGCCTGACCGAGGTATTTACCGAGGCGACTGATGTCATTGAACATGGCTGCAATCCTCGTTTACGCGTCCGGTACGGCCTGGAACGGGGCTTCTTTATCCGTACGTTCCTTGTTGCCCCAGGCGGCGACGCCGACCTTGAGCGCATAGAACAGGATGCTGAATACCACGAACAGAAACAGTGCTGTCAGCGTTGCGTTGGTGTAGGCGTTCCAGATCACGTGCTGCATCTGGTCGACGCTCTTGGCCGGGGCCAGGATCTGGCCGTTGGCCAGCGCATCACTGTACTTCTTCGCCAGCGACAGGAAGCCGATCGCCGGGTTGGCGTCGAACAGCTTGATGAAGCCTGCGGTGGTGGTGCAGATCAGCAGCCATACGGCCGGCAGCATGGTCACCCAGATGTAGCGTTGGCGTTTCATTTTGATCAGTACAACGGTCGCCAGCATCAGCGCGATACCCGCCAGCATCTGGTTGGAGATACCGAACAGCGGCCACAAGGTGTTGATGCCGCCCAGTGGGTCGATCACGCCCTGGTACAGCAGGTATCCCCACATCGCCACACAACCGGCGGTGGCAATCAGGTTGGCTGTCCACGACTCGGTACGCTTGAGCGACGGCACGAACGAACCCAGCAGGTCCTGCAGCATGAAGCGACCGGCACGGGTGCCGGCGTCGACTGCCGTGAGGATGAACAACGCCTCGAACAGGATCGCAAAGTGGTACCAGAACGCCATGGTGTTTTCACCCGGCAGCACACTGTGCAGGATCTGCGCGATACCCACGGCCAGCGTTGGTGCACCGCCGGCACGCGCCAGGATGGTGGTCTCGCCGATGTCATGGGCCACGGCCTGCAACGCCTCAGGCGTTATCGCAAACCCCCAGCTGCTGACGGTTTGCGCCACGGTCATCACGTCACCGCCGACCACAGCGGCCGGGCTGTTCATGGCGAAGTACACGCCAGGCTCAATCACGGAAGCCGCGACCATGGCCATGATGGCCACGAACGACTCCATCAGCATCGCGCCGTAGCCGATGTAACGGGCGTTGACTTCGTTGTCCAGCAGCTTGGGCGTGGTGCCCGAGGAAATCAGCGCGTGGAAACCCGAGACCGCGCCACAGGCGATGGTGATGAACAGGAACGGGAACAGGCCGCCCTTCCACACCGGGCCGGTGCCGTCGATGAACTGGGTCAGGGCCGGCATTTTCAGCTCTGGCATGGTGACCAGGATGCCGATCGCCAAGGCAATGATGGTGCCGATCTTGAGGAACGTGGAGAGGTAGTCACGCGGCGCCAGGATCAGCCATACCGGCAATACCGCCGCGACGAAACCGTAGCCGATCAGCATCCAGGTGATCTGGATCCCGGTGAAGGTGAAGGCTTTGGCCCAGGTCGGGTCAGCGGCAATCTGCCCGCCCAGCCAGATCGAACCCAGCAGCAACAGCACGCCGATGATCGAGATTTCACCGATGCGGCCCGGGCGGATGTAGCGCATGTACACGCCCATGAACATCGCGATCGGGATGGTCGCCATGACCGTGAAGATGCCCCATGGGCTCTCGGCCAGGGCCTTGACCACGATCAGCGCCAGGACCGCGAGGATGATGATCATGATCAGGAAGCAGCCGAACAGCGCGATAGTCCCCGGAATGCGGCCCATCTCTTCGCGAACCATATCCCCCAGGGAACGGCCGTTGCGACGGGTGGACAGGAACAGGACCATGAAGTCCTGCACCGCACCGGCCAGCACCACCCCGGCAATCAGCCACAGGGTGCCCGGCAGATAGCCCATTTGCGCCGCCAATACCGGGCCGACCAGCGGACCTGCACCGGCAATCGCCGCAAAGTGGTGACCGAAAAGGATGTGTTTGTTGGTCGGCACATAGTCCAGACCGTCGTTGTTGAGCACTGCGGGGGTGGCCCGCCGTGGATCGAGTTGCATCACGTTGTTAGCGATGAACAGACTGTAGTAACGGTATGCAACCAGGTAGATGGCCACAGCAGCGACCACAATCCACAAGGCGTTGATCGCCTCGCCGCGGCGCAAGGCCACTACGCCCAGGGCGCACGCTCCTACAATTGCCAGCACCAGCCAGGGTAGGTGGCGTAGCAGGCTATTATTATTTTTCATTTTTATATTCCAGCCAGGGTGGACAGAAAGGACAGCCATCCCGAGTTTAGCGCTGTTGGCCTCAAAGACCACCCCCCTACATTGGTCTAGAGCCTTGCAACGGCAAAAAAAGCACAAATAAAAGCCCAATGATGGCGCAGGGCTACAATCCCCTTATCCACAGAGGGTTTGACCATGAGTGAACAGCCGTCAGATCGCCGCCGTTTCCGGCGTATTGCCTTCGATGCCAGGACCACCATTGCACAGGCCGGCTGGAATTGGCCGGTGCAACTGGTGGATTTGTCGCTCAAAGGTTTGTTGGTGCAACGCCCTGATGACTGGCGGGGCAATCGCGCAGAGCCGTTCGACGTGGAGATTCGCCTCGATCCACAGGCGCATATAAAGATGCAGGTCAGGCTGGCCCATGACGATCACGGGCAGTTGGGGTTTGTGTGCGAGCACATTGACCTGGATTCGATCAGCCATCTGCGGCGGCTGATCGAGTTGAACCTCGGTGATGAGGAGGAACTGCACCGCGAGTTGGCGGCATTGCTGGAAACCTGATTGTTCGTGCAGACCTGCATAACGGAGTGTCTGCTAATGATGTGCAAGCTGATCCACCGCTATCGCAGGCAAGCCAGCGCCTACATTGAACAGTGTTGCCAGCGGGGTCAGTGGCTACTCGAACAACGCATCCAACGCCTGTTCCAGGCGGGTCACGCCGATCACCTGCAATCCTGGCGGCATCTCCTTCGGGGCATTGCCCTTGGGCACGATGGCGCGCTTGAAGCCGTGCTTGGCGGCTTCCTTCAAACGCTCCTGGCCACTGGGCACCGGGCGGACCTCGCCCGACAGCCCGACTTCACCAAACACCAGCAGGTCATGGGGCAATGGCCGATTGCGCAGACTCGACATCACCGCCGCCATCAACGCCAGGTCGGACGCTGTCTCCAGCACCTTGACCCCACCGACCACGTTGAGGAACACGTCCTGGTCGTGAGTCGGAATGCCGCCATGACGGTGCAAGACCGCCAGCAGCATCGCAAGGCGGTTCTGGTCCAGGCCGAGCGTGACGCGACGGGGGTTGGCCAGGTGGCTGTCATCCACCAAGGCCTGGACTTCGACCAGCATCGGTCGAGTGCCTTCCCACGTGGCCATCACCACGCTGCCAGGAACTTCTTCCTGGGCACGGGTCAGAAAAATCGCCGATGGGTTGGAGACTTCTTTCAGCCCGCGGTCAGTCATGGCGAACACGCCCAACTCATTCACCGCGCCGAAGCGGTTTTTCACTGCCCGCAGCAAGCGCAGGCGACCGTCGGATTCGCCTTCGAAATACAGCACGGTATCGACCATGTGCTCCAGCACCCGTGGCCCGGCCAGGGCTCCTTCTTTGGTCACGTGGCCGACCAGGAAGATCGCCGTACCGCTCTGCTTGGCATAACGCACCAGCAGCGCCGCGCTTTCGCGCACCTGGGATACACCGCCCGGCGCTGATTGCAGTTGCTCGGTGAAAATCGTCTGGATCGAGTCGATCACCATGACCTTGGGTTTTTCGATGCGGGCCGTGGCGATGATGCTTTCGATGCAGGTTTCGGTCATGACCCGCAATTGGTCCTGGGGCAACCCAAGGCGGCGGGCGCGCATGGCCACTTGCTGCTGGGATTCTTCACCCGTGACGTACAGCGCCGGCATGCGGCTGGCGATGCTGCACAGGGTTTGCAACAGAATGGTGGATTTGCCGATGCCCGGGTCACCGCCGATCAGCACCACCGAGCCGTCCACCAGGCCGCCGCCGAGTACGCGGTCGAGCTCGCCGGACGCCGTGGAGAAACGCGGGATTTCCTCGACGCTGACTTCAGCCAGGGTCTTGATCTGTGCCTGCTGCCCAGTCCAGCCGGCGCGGCCGGTGGGGGCTGCGGCGCCGCCGCTTTCGATCATGGTTTCCGTCAGGGTGTTCCACGCACCGCACTCGGTGCACTGGCCGGCCCACTTGGGAAAGGTCGCGCCGCACTCGGTGCAGCCGTACATGCGCTTGGCCTTTGCCATTTGAGAACCTCCAACCGAAAAACCTCGATGATAGCTCAGCGCGACGCCGGGGTCCGGATTTCACCGCTGGCCAATCGTGAAGCACTGTTGCCGGCCGGGTCTTCGGCGTCGAGGTTGGCGCCCTTGGCCTTCAAGGCATCCAGCAGCTCGACGCGCTTGAACAGCCCGGCATACATGGCCGCCGTCTGCCCGGCGCCGTTACGTTGATCGGGGTTGCAGTCGGTGGCCAGCAGGCGCTGGGCAATTTTCAGCTCACCCTTGAAGATCGCGCCCATCAACGCGGTATTGCCACGCTTGTCCTGCACGCAGGCATCGGCGCCGGCCGCGAGCAGGCGCTCCACGTAGGCGCTTTCGCCGTGGTAGGCCGCCAGGATCAGCGCGGTGTAGCCCTTTTCATCCTGGGTGTTGAGGCTGTAGCCGGAGTCGATAAACGTGTCGAGCATGTCGAGGTCGCCACGGCGGGCAGCGTCGAAATAGTAATCCTGCAGCTGCGCCTGGAGCGCGACGGGGTCATTGCCGGCGGGCTGCTCGGCCAACACGTTCAGCGACCAGCAGGCCAGCAGAGCCCATAAGAAGGTACGCATCATTCAATCCTCTGCGTAACCCTGCAGGCGCCGGCTTGCGGGCGATGACGGCGTTGAATACGCCATCGCCGGCAAGCCGGCTCCTACTAGGGTGTGTGGTTAGTCGGTGAGTTTTTCCGCCAGCGCCTTCACGCGTGCCAGGTCACCCTTGGCAACTTTGGCCACACCCGTGCCGTACTCCGGGTCGGCCTTGTAGAGGAACGACAGGATGATGTGCTTGCTCTCATCATCGGTGGTCGCCAGGGAGCCGCCGAAGTTCTCGATCAGGTCCTGGCGCTCTTTCTTGCTGTAAGAGCGATACAGGTCGCCGGCTTGCTTGAAGTTCTGCTCACGCTGGATCTTCGCCTGCTGGGTGCTGCCCGACAGGGCCGACTGGCTGTAGCGCGCGGCTTGCGGCTCTTCACGTGGCAGCAGGCGGCTTGGCTGGTAGTTCACGCCCGTGGTGGTCTTGCCGGCGTTCATTGCGCCGTCCTGGTTGCCATTGTTGACGGTGACCCGTGGCGCGTTGATCGGCAGTTGCAGGGCATTGGCGCCCAGGCGGTACATCTGCGTGTCAGCGTAGGAGAACACCCGGCCTTGCAGCAGGCGGTCCTCTGACGGCTCGATGCCCGGCACCAGGTTGGACGGGGCCATGGCCACCTGCTCGGTTTCCTGGAAGACATTGGCCGGGTTGCGGTTCAGCACCATCTGCCCGACTTTGCGCTCCGGTACGCCCGGCCAGATCTTGGTGGCGTCCAGCGGGTCGAAATCGAACTTGGCCAGGTCCTCAGGCTTGAGCACCTGCACGTACAGGTCCCACTTGGGGAAATCCCCCTTGTTGATGTGGGTGACCAGGTCATGGGTCATGTGGCTGTAGTCACGGCCCTGCACGTCGACGACTTGCTTGGGATCAAGGTTCTTGAGGCCCTGCTGGCTCTTCCAATGGAACTTGACGTAGTGCACTTCGCCCTTGGCGTTGATCAGCTTGTAGGCGTGCACGCCATTGCCGTCCATTTCCCGGTAGCTGGCCGGGGTGCCCGAGTCGGAATACAGCTCGGTCAGCGTGCGCGTGGACTCAGGCACATGGGAGAAGAAGTCGAAGCGACGGGAATCGTCATCCAGGTTGGTGCGCGGATCCGGCTTGAAGGCGTGGACCATGTCCGGGAACTTGATGGCATCGCGGATAAAGAACGTCGGGAAGTTATTGCCGACGAGGTCCCAATTGCCCTCGGCGGTGTAGAACTTGGTGGCGAAACCGCGCGGGTCGCGCAGGGTTTCCGGGGAGTGGTTGCCGTGCACCACAGAGGAAAAGCGCACGAACACCGGGGTACTTTCGCCGGCGGCGAAGACCTTGGCCTTGCTCAGGTCGCTGAGGTTGTCGGTCACCGTGAAGGTGCCGTGGGCCCCAGTGCCACGGGCATGCACGACGCGCTCGGGGATGCGCTCGCGGTCAAAGCGTTGCAGTTTCTGGATCAACTGCACGTCCTGCAGCAGCACCGGGCCATTGGCGCCGGCGGTCTGCGAGTTCTGGTTGTCGCCAACGGCAGCACCGTTGTCGCGGGTCAGGTTGGCGGCTTGCACTGACAGCGAAAGCAGGCTGGCGGTCGCGACTACCAGCGCATATCGCGCCGATAGAGGCCGGCGGCTCATTGAGTTCTTCATCGAGGTGTCCTCTGGTTTTTTGATGCACATTCAGTTGTGCTTGCCAGAGGCTAGTGATCCGAGCACCAGAAGATAAATAGAAAAGCCGCACTAACCCGATTGAAAAAATAGTGTGGTAAGCCACTGATTTGGCGAGTATTTCGCGCGCGATTGGTGGCACTTTGCAAACTATTTGCGATTTAATGTGTCGATAAAAACTAACAGTGTTAACGGTTGTGTCAGGCAAGCCCGCTATGACTGACTTACACTGGGTTCCACCCTTCTCATCTGTAACAAGGAATAACCTATGGGCGTGATCAGTGAGTTCAAGGCCTTCGCGGTCAAAGGTAATGTGGTCGATATGGCCGTCGGTATTATCATCGGCGCCGCCTTCGGCAAAATTGTTTCCTCGTTTGTAGGCGACGTGGTGATGCCGCCACTGGGCCTGTTGATCGGCGGCGTGGACTTCGGTGATCTGGCGATAACGCTCAAGGCTGCGCAGGGTGACGTCCCCGCGGTGGTACTGGCCTATGGCAAGTTCATCCAGAGCGTGGTCGACTTCCTGATCGTTGCGTTTGCGATCTTCATGGGCGTGAAGGCGATCAATCGCCTGAAACGTGAAGAGGCCGTGGCACCAAGCCTGCCGCCGACGCCTACCAAGGAAGAGGTCTTGCTGGGCGAGATCCGTGACCTGCTCAAGGCACAGAACGACAAGCCGCTTTAACCGATAAGGGCTGTGTCAGAGGCGCCTGTTGCAGGCGCCTTTTTTATTACCAGTAGTTTTCCACTGCCACCTGGCCCGGACGCCGGCTCAAGCTCAATTGCAGGTCGCGCTGCTTGAGCAACTGGCGAGTGTCATCGACCATCTGCGGGTTGCCGCAAATCAGTACACGGGAATGCTCAGGCGTCAGCTCGACCCCGGCCGCGCGCTCCAACTCGCCGCTTTCGATCAGCGTGGTAATGCGCGCGTTCAAGGCACCGGGGTGCGGCTCGCGGGTCACTATCGGAAGGTAGGTCAGTTTGTGCGCATACTCGGCGAGGTACTCACGCTCGCCCAGTTCGGCGATCAGCGCCTGATAGGCCAGCTCCTTGGCCTCACGCGCGCTGTACACCAGGATGATGCGCTCGAATTTCTCCCAGACTTCGAAATCCTGCAGGATCGACAAAAACGGCGCCACCCCGGTGCCGGTCCCCAACATCCACAAATCCCGGCCATCGACAAAACGGTTCAACGTCAGGAAACCCGTGGCCTGGCGTTCGACCATCAAGGTATCGCCCACTCGCAGGCGGCTCAGTTCACTGGTGAACTCCCCGCCTGGCACCACGATCGAGAAGAAATCCAGGTGCTCATCAAACGGCGAAGACACCACGGAATAGGCGCGCCACACCGTGCTGCCGTCGGCCTTGGTCACCCCCAGACGTACGAACTGACCCGCCGTGAAGCGGAATCCAGGGTCGCGTGTGGTGCGCAGCGTAAACAGGCTGGGGGTCAGCGATTGCACGTCGAGCAAGGTCTGGCGGGTAAATTTCTCAGCACTGGCCGTCATGGGAGGCTCCGTTCTACAGGAGCCCTAGTGTCCCTCAAAGTCGCGCGCGGAAACACCGGTGGTTTGTAGTGGAATCCAATGCGTGCGCAAGGATGGCTATCTAATAGCATCACTAATCAATTGGCTATTAATCCCTTTCCCAAGGTTACAACCACACCATAACTTGCGCGTCACACAACCTTTTAACTCACTAAAAAACCGCAAGAAATTTATTCAGCGCAGGGAATGAGTTGGAGTAACCAAATAAAAAAATCTCAAACACCGCCCTTCAATAACCAAACTTTCATCTTGTCCTGCAGGCCATGTCCTACACTCATTTCCTGCGGCGTAAGGAGCCCAGGACGTATCCCCTGTCGCGCAGAACCTCATGGAGATTCACCAATGGTTAACTGGCGCAATTTAAGACTTCCCAAGCTGGAAGGCGAGAGCGAAACCACCAGTCTTTTTGACTTGGCCGTCAATCACACCTATGCACTCGGTTTTCAGTACTGCTCATTTACCATGACTTCGCAACGACCTGACACTCAGGCGAAGCCCATTTGCATCAACAACTATCCGGAGGAATGGAACAAACTGTATGACCAGGCCCGCTTCTTTGAAGTTGATCCGGTCGTTAAACATTGCAAAACGTGTGTATTGCCCCTGGTTTGGGAGGAAAAAACCTTCAAGGATTCCCCCTCCCTTTGGTCCCTGGCCCAGACATGTGGCGTGAGCCTGGGCTGGACTCAAGCCGTGCATGATTTCCAGGGCGTGTTCAGCATGCTCACCCTGGGCCGCGGCAAAGGTGCGGTCAGCCCGCAAGAACTGTATGAAAAGGCCGGCCAGGTACTCTGGCTCTGCCATGCGCTCCACACGGTCGTAGCACAGACCTACACCCACACTCCCACCAGCAGCCCTGCCAGCAAACTGACCCCACGGGAAACCGAAATCCTCAAGTGGTCGGCCATGGGCAAGACCGCTGCGGATATCGCCACCATCCTGTGCCTGTCCGAACGTACGGTAGGCTTTCATATTTGCAGTTGTTTCAAGAAGCTGGGCGTCAACAACAAGATTGCCGCCGTGCTCTGTGCTTCGAAAGCGGGGTTGTTTTAAGCGCGGCTGAAACTACGCATGTAATCCCCCCTGAAAAAAAGTAACATTTGCGGCAAATGTCTGAGTGCTGAGCGACCCTGCCGGGGTCCTGCCCGCCGTTCACTCAGACCGTTGTGCAGGCCACTGCCCAACGCCCATCGATTACCCAGAGCCTCCCCGCCATGCCCCTGCTCGACACGCCCTTCGCCCAGCTCGATCTGATTCGCCAGCCAGAACAGCATAACGATCCGCTGCAAGCCTTCGACGCGGCCGACGAGTACCTCCTCAGCTACCTGGCCGAACAGCAACCCGGCGCCGCGACCCGCGTGCTGGTACTCAATGACAGCTTCGGCGCCTTGGCCGCCAGCCTTGAAGGCCAGGTGCAAGTGACTTCCAGCGGCGACTCTTTCCTCGCGGCACAGGGCCTCGGGAAAAACCTGGTGCGCAACGCCAAGGCCTTCGATGCGGTGCCGTTCATCCCTGCCAGCCAGCTGCCAGCAGGGCCCTTCGATCGCGTGCTGATCCGTGTACCCAAGACCCTCGCCTTGCTGGAAGAGCAACTGATCCGCCTGCAAGGTCAACTGGCGCCGGGCGCCGAAGTGATCGCCGGGGCGATGGTCAAGCACCTGCCACGCGCGGCCGGGGAAATGCTTGAGCGTTATATCGGCCCCATGCACGCCTCGCTGGCCGTCAAGAAAGCCCGGCTGTTGATCGCCACCGTTGCGGAGCGTCCGACGGCGGTCTCGCCCTACCCCACCCGCTACACCGTGGATGCGCCGGCGATTGAACTGCTGAACCACGCCAACGTGTTCTGCCGCGAAAGCCTGGACATCGGCACCCGCGCTTTCCTGCCGCACCTGCCGAAAAACCTCGGCAGTGCCCGCGTCGCAGACCTGGGCTGCGGCAATGGCGTATTGGCCATCGCCAGCGCACTGCAAAACCCTGACGCGCAGTACACCTTGGTGGACGAGTCCTACATGGCCGTGCAGTCGGCGCTGGAGAACTGGCGCGCCGCCCTCGGCGAGCGCGACGTCAACGTCCGCGCCGGTGATGGCCTCGCTGGCCAGGAACCGCAGTCCCTGGATGTGGTGCTGTGCAACCCGCCTTTCCACCAGCAGCAGGTGGTGGGCGACTTCCTGGCCTGGCGCATGTTCCAGCAGGCGCGCGAGGCGCTGGTGGTCGGCGGCGCTCTTTATATAGTCGGCAACCGTCATCTGGGTTACCACAGCAAGTTGGCGCGGCTGTTCCGGGGTGTCGAGCAAGTGGCTGCAACCCCGAAATTCGTGATCCTCAAGGCGCGCAAATAAAAAAACCCTGCCAATCTCGCGATGGGCAGGGTTGAAAGCCGGGCCGCAAGGCCCGGATCGGGATGTCAGTGGGTGGTCAGGCCGGCCGCATTCATGAACATGCGCATCAGGCTGGCCACGACAAACAGGGCCAGCACGCTGCCGGTCCAGATCATCGCCAGCCACCCCAGGCGCCGCCACAGCGGCTGTTTCTCGGCCTGTTCAATCTCGTGCAACGAAGGCTTGCCGGACATTAAACGCCCCTCCTAGTGATAACCGTCTTCGTGGGTGACCTTGCCGCGGAACACGTAGTAGCTCCAGAAGGTGTAGCCCAGGATGAACGGGATGATGAACAACGTGCCGACCAGCATAAAGCCCTGGCTCTGCGGCGGTGCGGCGGCATCCCAGATCGAGACCGACGGCGGGATGATGTTCGGCCACAGGCTGATCCCCAGGCCGCTGTAGCCGAGGAAGATCAGCACCAGCGTGAGCAGGAACGGCGTGTAGTGCGCGTTACGCGCCACCGCACGGATCAGGCCGTACATGGTCACCAACACCAGGATCGGCACCGGCAGGAACCAGAACAGGTTCGGCAGGGTGAACCAGCGCGAAGCGATTTCCGGGTGCGCCAGCGGCGTCCACAGGCTGACGATACCGATCACCGCCAGCACCACGAACGCCAGCGGCCGCGCCAGGTTGTGCATCTGTTCCTGCAACTTGCCTTCGGTCTTCATGATCAGCCAGGTGCAGCCGAGCAAGGCATAGGCCACGATCAGCGCCACACCGCAGAACATCGTGAACGGTGTCAGCCAGTCCAGCGAGCCGCCGGCAAACTGGCGATCCACCACCGGGATACCGTCGATAAAGGCGCCCAGCGCCACGCCCTGGAAGAACGTCGCGGCCAGCGAGCCACCGATGAAGGCCTTGTCCCACAGGTGACGCTTGTGGTCCTTGGCCTTGAACCGGAACTCGAAGGCCACGCCCCGGAAGATCAGCCCGATCAGCATCAGGATCAGCGGCAGGTACAGCGCGGAGAGCACCACCGAATAGGCCAGCGGGAACGCGCCGAACAACGCCGCGCCACCGAGTACCAGCCAGGTTTCATTGCCGTCCCAGACCGGGGCGACGGTGTTCATCATCACGTCACGGTCGACTTTGCCGGGGATAAACGGAAAGAGAATGCCGATACCCAGGTCGAAGCCGTCCATGACCACGTACATCATGATGCCGAAAATGATAATCACGGCCCAGATCAGCGGAAGATCAATACCCATCTCAATTCCCCTTGTGCTGGATGTGGGCGTGGTCGTCATCGCTGCCATCATCGGCGGCAGACAACGGACGGGCCGGTGTGCGTTTCTGGCCAGGACCACCGTGGGTCGGCTCGGTGCCTTCGTGGGTCACAGGGCCCTTGCGCACCAGGCGCATCATGTAGCCCAGGCCCGCGCCGAACAGCGCGAAATACACCACCACGAACAACACCAGGGTAATGGTCATCTGCGCCAGACTATGCCCGGAGGACGCATCCGCCGTACGCATCAACCCGTAGACCACCCACGGCTGACGGCCGATTTCGGTGGTGAACCAACCGGCGAGAATCGCGATCAGCCCGGACGGGCCCATCCACAGCGCCAGGTACAGGAACGGCTTGGACGTGTACATCTTGTCGCCACGGCGCAGCCACAGGCTGAACAGCCCGGTGAAGATCATCAGGAAGCCCAGGCCGACCATGACCCGGAACGACCAGAACACAATGGTCGAATTGGGCCGATCCTCAGGCGGAAACTCCTTGAGCGCCGGCACCTGTTTATCCAGGGAGTGGGTCAGTATCAGGCTGCCCAGATAGGGAATCTCGACCGCGTACTTGGTTTTCTCGGCCTTCATGTCCGGCCAGCCGAACAGGATCAGCGGCGTCGGTTCGTTGCCGATATTCTCCCAGTGGCCTTCAATCGCAGCGATTTTCGCCGGTTGATGCTTGAGGGTGTTGAGGCCATGGAAGTCACCGATCACTGCCTGGATCGGCGCGACGATCAGCGCCATCCACATCGCCATCGACAACATGGTGCGGATCGCCGGGTTGTCCTTGCCGCGCAGCAAATGCCAGGCCGCCGAGGAGCCGACGAAGAACGCCGTGGCCACGAAGGCCGCCGTGGCCATGTGCATCAGGCGGTAGGGGAAGGACGGGTTGAAGATCACCGCCAGCCAATCGGTGGGGATCACGCGGCCGTCGATGATTTCAAAGCCCTGCGGCGTCTGCATCCAGCTGTTGGAGGCGAGAATCCAGAACGTCGAGATCAACGTACCGACGGCCACCATCACCGTGGAGAAAAAGTGCAGCTTGCGCCCCACCTTGTTCCAGCCGAACAGCATCACGCCGAGGAAACCGGCTTCGAGGAAGAACGCCGTGAGCACTTCATACGTCAGCAGCGGGCCGGTGACGGCGCCGGCGAAGTCCGAGAAGCGGCTCCAGTTGGTGCCGAACTGGTAAGCCATCACCAGGCCGGAAACCACGCCCATGCCGAAGTTGACGGCAAAGATCTTCGACCAGAAATGGTAGAGGTCACGGTAGGTGTCGTTATGGGTCTTGAGCCACAAGCCTTCCAGCACCGCAAGGTAACTGGCCAGGCCGATGGTGATCGCCGGGAACAGGATGTGGAACGAGATGGTGAATGCGAATTGAATTCGGGCGAGATCTAGCGCCTCCAAACCGAACATAAGTCTTCCTCTGTCAGGTAATACCGGCTGCTGGCGGGAGCCTGCACCCACTGCCCCCACGGATATGGAGTCTGGCGAATTTCAATTCGTTTCTTTTTTTAACCAACCACGTAGGGAATCTGGCCTTGCGGCCGCCAGACCGATGCCCGGGCGGACATTGATCTGGATCAATCATTGCTGAAAGAGTAGTCCCATTTTGAGGATTGAACTGTGTGGTCTTTTGCCGCGTGACAGACTGCCTCAGCGCAGTTCCTGCAACCATCTGTTACAACTTGATGATAATCTCGGCCCTCCCCCGGCCCTGACCAGAATTCCCGATGCCTAGTGAACCCGCGTTGCTGTTGCGTCACCACCGCCCTTTCATCGCGTTCTGGCTGGCACGGATCTTTACCGCCAGCGGTTTCCAGATGCTCACGGTGGCCATCGGCTGGAACCTCTACCAGCTGACCGGCAATGTGCTGGACCTGGGCCTGGTCGGGCTGGTCGAGTTCGTACCGCGCGTGCTGTTCATGCTGCACACCGGGCATGTGGCCGACCGCTATGAGCGGCGCAAGGTCGCCGCCATCTGCCAGACCGTGCAGGCGTTGATCGCCCTGTCCCTGGCCATCGGTGGCCTGACCGGCAACGTCACCCGCGAGATGATCTTTATCCTCGCCTTCCTGCTCGGCGCCGCGCGCTCCTTTGAAATGCCCACTACTCAGGCACTGCTGCCGAGCATCGTGCCCAGCGCACTGTTCCCGCGCGCCGTGGCCTCATCGCAATCGGCCCAGCAACTGGCGACCATCGTCGCGCCGGCCCTCGGCGGTTTGCTCTACGCGTTTGGCAGCGTGTGGGTGTATGGCCCTACCGTGGCGTTGTACCTGATTGCCTGCGTGCTGACCCTCAACCTGCCAGCCCGCCAGACCCCGCTCAACAAGGGCAAGGCCACCCTCGATTCGCTGCTGGCCGGCATCCGCTTTATCCGCAGCCGCCCGGACATTCTCGGGGCAATTTCCCTGGACCTGTTTGCCGTGCTGCTGGGCGGTGCCACCGCGTTGCTGCCGGTGTTCGCCAAGGACATCCTGCTGACCGGCGCCTGGGGCCTGGGCCTGCTGCGCTCGGCACCAGCAGTGGGCGCGTTGTTGATGTCGCTGTGGCTGGCACGGTTTTCGGTGGATCGGCATGTAGGCCGCGTGATGTTCACTGCCGTCGGCGTATTCGGCGTGGCGACCATCGCGTTCGGCCTTTCCACTTCGTTCTGGTTCTCGCTGGCAGTGCTGGTGGTCCTGGGCGCGGCGGACATGATCAGCATGGTGATCCGCGCCTCCTTCGTGCAGCTGGAAACCCCGGATGAAATGCGCGGCCGCGTGAGTGCCGTCAACGGCCTGTTCATCGGCGCATCGAATCAATTGGGCGAGTTCGAATCGGGCATCACCGCCCACTGGTTCGGCACCGTGCCCGCCGTGGTCATGGGCGGGATCGGCACGCTGGTGGTGACGGGGACGTGGATCAAACTGTTCCCGACCCTGGCCAACCGCGACCGCATGCATGTGCCGGTGGAGGAAACCAAGCCATAAGCCGGTTGAAAAACCGTCAATGTCGGCGCTGGCTTGCCTGCGATGGCGGTGTCTCAGCCACTATATGATGGGCTGAAAGAGTGCTATCGCAGGCAAACCCGCTCCCACATTTTGCTCTTCTGTGGTTCGAAGACCGGGTTACAGCACCTTGTCCAACGTGATGGGAAACTCCCGCACTCGCTTGCCGGTGGCATGGTAGATCGCATTCGCGACCGCCGCCGCCACGCCGACAATGCCGATCTCACCGACGCCCTTGGAGCCCAGCGCGTTGACGATCTCGTCGTGTTCTTCGACGAATATCACCTCAATCTCGCCAATATCGGCATTCACCGGAATGTGGTATTCGGCCAGGCTGTGGTTCATGTAGCGCCCCAGTTGATGGTCGACCTGGGTTTCTTCATGCAGGGCCATGCCGATGCCCCATACCACGCCACCGAGTATCTGGCTGCGCGCCATTTTTGGATTGACCACGCGCCCGGCTGCAATCGCACTGACCACGCGGCTGACCTTGATAGTGCCGAGGTCTTCATCCACGCGCACCTCGATGAACACCGCCGAATGCGTGGCGGTGCTGTAGCCCTCGCGTTTTTTGTCCGGCTCGCTGTCGACCTGGGCTTCCAACGCTGCTTCGCCACTGTCCTTGACCAACTGCGCCAACGACACGCTCACGTCACCGGCGTGCAGTTGACCGTCTTCAAAGCGCACGGACTGCGCCTGGGTGAATACCGGGTAGGTTTGCCGGGCGATGGCCAGCAACTGGGCATTCAAGGCTTCGCACGCTTGCTGCACCGCGGTGCCGACCGAGGACACGGTAAACGAGCCGCCCTGCAACGGCGCCGTCGGCAATGAAGAGTCACCGAGCAGAAAACGCACGTCGTCCATCGCCACGCCGCTGGCCTGCGCCGCGATCTGGGTCATGACCGTGTACGTACCCGTGCCGATATCGGTGGTGGCGCTGCTGACCGTCAGCTTGCCCTCGGCATCAAGGCGGGCCTTGGCGCTGGCCTTCATCTGCATGGCTTCCCACACGCCACCGGCCATGCCCCAACCGATCAACTGGCGGCCATCGCGCATGCTGCGCGGTTCCGGGTTGCGCTGGCTCCAGCCAAAACGCTCGGCGCCATCACGGTAACATTCGCGCAGGGCTTTGCTTGACCAGGGTTTGTCGTCGTTCTGATTGCGCTCCGCGTAGTTGATCAGCCGCAGCTTCACCGGGTCCATGCCCAAGGCGCACGCCAGTTCGTCCATGGCGCACTCCAGGCCGATCACGCCCAGGGCCGCGCCAGGTGCACGCATGTCCAGCGGGGTGAATACGTCCAGTGGTACCAACTGGTAGGTCAATTGCACGTTGTCGCAGTGATAAAGCATGCCGCTCCACTCCACCACGTGCTCGCTGAAATCTTCGAAACGTGAGGTCTGGCCAATCGCCGTATGCCCCAGCGCCATCAAGCGGCCATCTGCCGCCGCGCCCATCTGCAAACGCTGCAAGGTGCGTGGGCGGTAGCCGAAGGTGAACATTTGCTGGCGCGTCAGCGTGACGCGCACCGAGCGCTTGAGCGCCAGGGACGCCATCACCGCCAGCGGCAACTGGTACTGCGGGCGCAGGCCGGATCCGAAGGCGCCACCGACGAACGCGGCAAAGATGCGCACTTGGCTCTTGTCCAGGCCGAAGACTTTTTGCACATAGGCCTGGCAGTTCTGCGGGCCCTGGGTCTTGTCGTGGATATGCAGGGTGCCGTCCGGCTGATACAGCACGGTGCTGGCGTGCGGCTCCATCGGGTTGTGGTGCTCGATGGGGGTGCTGTAGTGCAGGTCAAGGCTCACGGCGGCGCCGGTCCATTCGGCCTGGAAATTACCGCGTGGCTCGGGCGGGGTTTGCGGTGACGGGTGGGCCTGCTCCTGCTGGGCCACCAGATCGGTTTCAAAAGTTTCGCTGGCGTATTCGATCTGCACCAGTGAGCCGGCATGCCGCGCCAGTTCGAGGTTGTCGGCGATCACCAGGGCCAGCGGCTGGCCGCTGTAGAGCACGCGGTCGTTGTACAGCGGACGAAACGGCGAGCCATCGGCGGCATCGTCGTCGGCGAAGGCATCGTCATAGCTGGCGAGTCTGGGCCGGTTGCGGTGATCGAGCACCATGACCACACCAGGCAGCGCCAAGGCTTTGGAGGCGTCGATGTTGACTACGCGGCCTTTGGCGATGGTGCTGGAGACCACACTGCCATGCAGCAGGCCAGCCTCGGGGAACTCGCCGGCATAGCGCGCCTCGCCGGTGACCTTGAGCAGACCGTCGACACGGTCCAGGGGTTTGCCGAGGGCGGTCATGGGCGTTCTCCGGCGACGGCGGCGTCGCTCAGGGCGCGGATGATTGCACGGCGCGCCAATTTGATCTTGAAGCCGTTGTGTTCCAACGGCTCGGCGTCTTGCAGCAGGGCATCGGCGGCGTTGCTGAAGGTTTCGCGGCTGACCGCCTGGCCGATCAACGCAGCTTCCACCGCGCGATCTCGCCACGGTTTGTGGGCCACACCGCCGAGGGCCAGGCGCGCGTCGACGATCCGGTCACCGTCCAACTCCAGGGCTGCGGCGACCGAGACCAGTGCGAAAGCGTAGGACGCACGGTCGCGGATTTTCAGGTAGTGACTGTGACGCGCCAGGTGGTCGGCGGGCAGCTCAATGGCGGTGATCAGTTCATCATCGGCCAATTGGTTATCACGCTGCGGCGCATCGCCGGGCAGGCGGTGGAAGTCGGCAAACTCGATGACCCGCGCGCCGCCACGCCCCTCCACATGCACCCGTGCCTCCAATGCCGCGAGGGCCACGCACATGTCCGACGGATGGGTGGCCACGCATTGGTCGCTGGCGCCGAGGATCGCATGGATACGGTTCAAGCCGGTGCGCGCCGGGCAACCGCTGCCGGGCTCACGCTTGTTGCAGGGCACGGCGGCGTCATAGAAGTAATAGCACCGGGTGCGCTGCAGCAGGTTGCCGCCAGTGCTGGCCATATTGCGCAATTGCGGCGAGGCACCGGCGAGGATCGCCTGCGACAGCAACGGGTAGCGCGCCTCGACCAGCGGGTGCCAGGCCAGGTCGGCGTTGCTCACCAGCGCGCCGATGCGCAGGCCGCCCTCGGCGGTTTCTTCAACACCCTGCAACGGCAGGCCGGTGATGTCGATCAGGTGCTCAGGGCGCGTGAGGTTTTCTTTCATCAAGTCCAGCAGGTTGGTGCCGCCGGCGATAAAGCGCGATGCGGCGCTGCTCAGGTGCACGGCCTCGTGCACATCCGCAGGCTTGCTGTAGTGGAAGGGGTTCATGGCTGATCTCCCCCGGCGCGGCAGCGGGGCAACGCGTCTTCGATGGCATCGCGAATATTGGTGTAGGCGCCGCAACGGCACAGGTTGCCGCTCATCAGTTCCTGGATCTGCGCGGTGTCGTGGGCACGGCCTTCATTGGCCAGGCCGACAGCGGAACAGATCTGGCCAGGGGTGCAGTAGCCGCACTGGAAGGCATCATGCTTGATGAAGGCTTGCTGCATCGGGTGGAGCTGGTCGCCGTCGGCCAGGCCTTCGATGGTGGTCAGCTCGGCGCCGTCGCACATCACCGCCAGGGTCAGGCAGGCGTTTACGCGTTTGCCGTCGCGCAATACGGTGCAGGCGCCGCATTGGCCGTGGTCGCAACCCTTTTTGCTGCCGACCAGATCCAGTTGCTCACGCAACAGGTCGAGCAAGGTGGTCCAGGGCAACACGTCCAGCTGGCGGTCCTGGCCATTGAGGCTCAGGCGTATGGAGTGGCTGACGAACGGTTGGGCCGCCGCGCCATTGGGGGTCGCGCTCATAAACACCTCACGGGTTGGTATACATCCGCGGCGTTCAGGAAAGTCGCCGTCTCAGGGGTACGACTTCCCGGGGTATTGAGCGTTCAAGGCAATTGATAGGTGGCGATCAGCGAATGCTGAGGGTGGTAACCAGTTGGTTGCGCGGCGGATTGATCGACGTGTTGCTGTACTGGAAGGTGCCACCCGCGCTGATATTCAGCTGGAATGCATAGATGTAGCCCATCACCGTGCCCGCGCCGCTGCACGCCTGGCTGATGGAGCCCACCTGGCAGATCGGGGTGCTGCTGCCGGAAACCGGCGCACCATCAAAGAACGCCTGGGAGCTGTTGCCCAAGCCGACTTCCATCACGTACACCAGCGTTTGCCCACGGTGCGTGCACATCTGGGTGCTGGCCGCGCGTTCAGGGATGGTTTCAGTACAAGCGGCCGACTGCACCTTGAACACCCGCACCTCGCTCAACGCCGGTGCAGTCGCGCCCCACGCCGGTGCCGCACTGAGCCAAAGGCCGATTATGGCGAACAGAGCTAGACTGCTGGCGTTGGCTTTTTTCATGCTGGCGATGACCCTGGATTAAACGTCGGCGCAGTATGCCTCAAGGCCACGCTTCAGAATACGCAGCCTATACGCCACACGGCCTCGGCTGCTGGTATGATGCGCCGCTTTTTCCGATCCTCTCTGGAACCACAGGCGCTTGGCGCAGTTTGTGCTTTGACTTAGAGGTCAACAAATCACGACGCAAAATAGCGTCACAGGGAGCAGGCATGCTGGAAAAGCTGTTTCAACTCAAGGCACACAACACCAACGTGCGCACCGAGATCCTCGCGGGCATCACGACATTCCTGGCCATGGCCTACATCCTGTTCGTCAACCCGAGCATCCTCGGCGAGACCGGCATGGACAAGGGCGCAGTATTTGTCGCGACCTGCCTGGCGGCCGCCATAGGTTCGACCGTAATGGGCCTGATCGCCAACTACCCGATCGCACTGGCGCCGGGCATGGGCCTCAATGCCTTCTTTACCTACACCGTGGTCCTGCACATGGGCCATACCTGGCAGGTTGCGCTGGGCGCGGTGTTCATCTCGGCGGTGCTGTTCTTCCTGCTGTCGATCTTCCGCATCCGTGAGTGGATCATCAACAGCATCCCGCTGCCCCTGCGCTCGGCGATTGCGGCCGGTATCGGCCTGTTCCTGGCGCTGATCGCCCTGCACAACGCCGGCATCGTGGTCAGCAACCCGGCCACCATGGTCGGCCTGGGCGACCTTAAGCAACCGGCGCCGATCCTCGCCACCCTCGGTTTCGCGCTGATCGTGGCGCTGGAAGCCCTGGCCGTGCGCGGTGCAGTGCTGATCGGCATCCTGGCGGTGACCATCGTGTCCATCGTCATGGGCTTCACTCCGTTCGGCGGCGTGACCTCGATGCCGCCATCCCTGGCCCCGACTTTCCTGCAGCTGGATATCAAAGGTGCACTGGACATCGGCCTGGTCAGCGTGATCTTCGCCTTCCTGTTCGTCGACCTGTTCGACAACTCCGGCACCCTGATCGGCGTCGCCAAGCGCGCCGGCCTGATGGGCAAGGACGGCCACATGCCGAAGATGGGCCGCGCCCTGATCGCCGACAGCACCGCCGCCATGGCCGGTTCGCTGCTGGGCACGTCGACCACCACCAGCTACATCGAATCCGCCGCCGGCGTGAGTGCCGGTGGCCGTACCGGTCTGACGGCGATCGTGGTTGCAATCCTGTTCCTGCTGGCGCTGTTCTTCTCGCCACTGGCGGCCAGCGTTCCCGCATTCGCCACCGCGCCGGCACTGCTGTTCGTCGCCGTGCTGATGACCTCGGGCCTGGCCGAAATCGACTGGGATGACATTACCGTTGCAGCGCCGGTGGTGATCACCGCCCTGGCGATGCCCTTCACTTACTCCATCGCCAACGGCATCGCCTTCGGTTTCATCGCCTGGACCGCCATCAAGCTGCTTTCGGGCCGCTACCGTGAGCTGAACCCGGCACTGGTGATTCTGTCGATTCTGTTTGTGATCAAGCTGGGCTGGTTCAACGCATGACTTTTGACGCCGCACGCTACACCGCTCAACTGCAAGACAAGGTCACGCGCTTGCGTGACCTGCTGGCACCGTTCGACGCACCCGAGCCACAGGTCTTCGATTCGCCGCTGCAGCACTTTCGCCTGCGCGCGGAGTTCCGCCTGTGGCGCGAAGGCGGTGAACGCCACTACGCGATGTTCTCCCAGGACGACAAACGCACGCCGATCCTGATCGAAGAATTCCCCATCGCCAGCCAGCGCATCAACCAGTTGATGCCGCAGCTCAAGGCCGCCTGGC
The DNA here is from genome assembly GCF_025466155.1 of Pseudomonas sp. 13B_2.1_Bac1. Lineage (NCBI taxonomy): Bacteria > Pseudomonadati > Pseudomonadota > Gammaproteobacteria > Pseudomonadales > Pseudomonadaceae > Pseudomonas > Pseudomonas sp. 13B_2.1_Bac1. The sequence goes on from NZ_JANLOH010000101.1 coordinate 98,413, forward strand.
AAGCCAGTGCTGCGCTGAGCCACAAGCTGTTCCAGGTGGAGTTCCTCACCACGTTGGCCGGCGACGCAATGATCACGCTGTGCTACCACCGCCCGCTGGACGAGCATTGGCACACCGCCGCGAACCAACTGGCTGCCGACTTGAACGTGAGCATCATCGGCCGTTCGAAAGGCAAGCGCGACGTGATCGGCCATGACTATGTGGTGGAAAAGCTCGAGGTCGGCGGTCGCACGTTCAGCTACCGCCAGCCTGAAGGCGCGTTCACCCAGCCCAACGGCACGGTGAACCAGAAGATGCTCAACTGGGCGTACGAAGCCTTGGGTGATCGCCCGGATGATTTGCTCGAGTTGTACTGCGGCAACGGCAATTTCACCCTGCCCCTGGCAACCCGCGTGCGCAAAGTGCTGGCCACCGAAATCAGCAAGACCTCGGTGAATGCCGCGCTGAGCAACCTTGATGAAAACGCGGTGGATAACGTCACCCTGGTGCGCCTGTCTGCCGAGGAACTCACCGAGGCGCTCAACGAAGTGCGCCCGTTCCGTCGCCTGCACGGCATCGACCTGAAGAGCTACGAATTCGGCAGCGTGTTCGTCGACCCGCCCCGCGCCGGCATGGACCCGGACACCTGCGAACTGACCCGGCGTTTCGACAACATCCTGTACATCTCCTGCAACCCGGAGACCCTGGCGGCGAACATCGCGCAACTGCATGACACCCACCGCATCACCAAGTGCGCCCTGTTTGACCAGTTCCCGTGGACGCACCATATGGAATCCGGCGTGCTGCTGACCCGCCGATAAGTCGGCAGGACAGCGTAGATCGCCTGTGGGGGTTGGTTTGCCTATGGGTGGTGTCAGTTGATAGATGTGCTGACTGAACCACCGCCTTCGCGGGCAAGCCCGCTCCCACAGGGGAATGCATTTCAAGGCAAAGGTGGGGCTGGCTTGCCTGCGATGGCGGGGTGTCAGTTGGTGTATGGGTTGGCTGAACCACCGCCATCGCTGTTTCGCTCTGGCTCGAGAGTTCCCACATCCGAGCAGCAGGTTCGAGCTGCATGCAATCGCACAGCGCGCACATATCCCCTGTGGGAGCTGGCTTGCCTGCGAAGGCGGGGTGTCAGTCGATATATGTGTTGACTGACACAACGCCTTCGCGGGCAAGCCCGCTCCCACAGGGGTATGCATTTCAAGGCAAAGGTGGGGGCTGGCTTGCCTGTGATGGCGGAGGGTCAGTAGGTACATGGGTTGGCTGAACCACCGCCTTCGCTGCCTCGCTCTAGCTCGAGAGCTCCCACATCCGAGCAGCAGGTTCGAGATGCATGCAATCGCACAGCGTACACATATCCCCTGTGGGAGCTGGCTTGCCTGTGATGGCGGAGGGTCAGTTGGTATATGGGTTGGCTGAACCACCGCCTTCGCTGCCTCGCTCTGGCTTGAGAGCTCCCACATCCGAGCAGCAGGTTCGAGCTGCATGCAATCGCACAGCGCATACATATCCCCTGTGGGAGCTGGCTTGCCTGCGAAGGCGCAGGGTCAGTCGGTACATGGGTTGGCTGAACCACCGCCTTCGCTGCCTCGCTCTGGCTCGAGAGCTCCCACATCCGAGCAGCAGGTTCGAGCTGCATGCAATCGCACAGCGCATACATATCCCCTGTGGGAGCTGGCTTGCCTGCGAAGGCGGGGTGTCAGTCGGTATATGTGTTGGCTGACACAACGCCTTCGCGAGCAAGCCCGCTCCCACAGGGGTATGCATTTCAAGGCAGAGGTGGGGGCTGGAAATACCCTGCCAACGCCTGCAAGTCCTGCTCGTTGAGCAATCCTGCGTAATACTTCAATTGAATCCGCGCCAGCAGATACGCATGCCGCGCGTTCGCCAGGTCGCGGCGGGCGGTGTAAAGCTGTTGTTCGGCGTCGAGCACGTCGAGGTTGACGCGCTCACCGCCGCTGACGCTCTTTTGGGTCGCGGTGACCAAGGCGGTGGCGGAGCTGACGGCCATTTCGTAAGCACGCACTTTCGCCGCGCCGCTGGTGTTGAGGTTGAATTGCTTGCGCAGCTCCACCAGGGTCGCCGAGGTTTGCGCATCCAGTTCGTATTGGGCCTGGGACAGTTGGTGCGCCGCCTGGCGGGTGGAGGCCGACACGCCACCACCGGCGAACAGCGGCAGGCTGACCTGGATGCCAACACTGTTGGTGTCGTACTTCTGGTTGTAGCTGCTTTCGGAGTCGGAGCTGGTCTGGCGGCTGCTGGCGTAGAGGCTGACCTTGGGCATGTGGCCGGCGCGTTTGCGCTCTACTTCATATTCGGCAACGTCCAACGCGTGGTGCTGGGATTTCAGCTCCGGGTTGTTGGCCATCGCCAGTTCGCGCCAGGTGTCGAACCGGTTGGGCTCCAGCGGCGGAATCGCGAACTGGCGAGCCAGCGGTGCCAGTTCTTCGATCTGCAATGGTTGGCCGACGATGGCTTCCAGCTCGCGCAGGGCACTGTCCTGGGTGTCCAGCGCCTCGATTTCCTCGGCCTGGGCGAGGCTCAGGCGGGCCTGGGTTTCCAGCACGTCGGTGCGCGTGCCTTCACCTCCCTTGAGCAGGCGATCATTGAGTTGCAGGCGTTCGGCAAACGCGCGCTTCTGTGCGCGGCTCAGCTCGATACGCTCCTGGGCCAGCAACGCCTGGCTGTAGGCACTGAGTACGCGCACCGCGAGTTCCTGGCTCTTGCCGCGAAACCGTTCATCGGCCATCAGCGCCTGGGCAGTACCCTGGCGAAAGCGCGCATAGGCTTCGTAATCCAGCAGCGGTTGCTGCAAGGTCAGGGTCGACGCATAGCTGCGGTAATCACGGTCGCTGGTGACATTGCCCACCGCGGTGCTCTGGGTCACTTCGGATTCATTGCGCGAATTGTTATAGCTCCAGGACAGGTTCGGCAGCAGCCCGGCGCGGCTGATCGCACGATTCTCCTCGCCGGCCTCGCGCTCCTGGATCGCGGCCTGAAAGGTCGGGTCATTGCGCAGGGCCAAGTCGTACGCATCCAACAAACCCAGGGCCTGCGCCGCAGGTGCGCAACTGAAACACAGGGAGAACAACAACGCCTTCATTCTTCCACCAGGGCCATGTGGGTGCGATCCAGCAACGGTTTGAACAGGTAGTTGAGCATCGAACGCTCACCGGTCTTGACGAAGGTTTCCACCGGCATGCCGGGGCGGATCTGCATGCCGTCCAGTTGCTGCATGCCGGCCGCGCTGACCTGGGCGCGCAGCGTGTAGTAAGGCTCGTCGGTGCGCTCATCGACCTGGCGATCCGCCGACACCAGCGTGACCTCGCCGGCCACCCGTGGCGTGGTGGATTGGTTGAAGGCCGAGAACATCAACTCCACCGGCAAGCCGGGGTGCACCTTGTCGACCATCTGCACCGGCACTCGCGCCTCCACCAGCAGCGGCTCGCCTTGGGGCACGATGTCCATCAATGCCTGGCCAGGCTTGATCACCCCGCCTTCGGTAAACACATCCAGGCCGACCACCACACCGCTCGCGGGCGCACGCACCAGGCTGTTGGCCAGCTCAAACTCGGCCGAGGCCAGGCGATTGCGCAGGTCATCACTGCGGGTACGGGTATCTGCCAATTGGCCGCGCAGGTCTTTCTGGAAGTCTTCGCCGAGCTGGCGGATGCGCAGGCGCAGCTCCAGGACCTGGCGCTGCAATTGGCCAATACGGCCGTAGTCCTCGGCGATGGTGCCGTCGATCTGGGCATACAGGCGCTCGCTGTCGAGCAGGCGATTGCGCGGGATGTAACCGTCGCGCGCCAACTCGCGCAGGCCCTGCAGTTGCTCGCTCAGCGCTGCACGCTGCTGGACCTTGCTGGCCTGCGAGTCACGCGTGCCACGCAGCTGCGCCTCGATCCCGGCGATGGTTTCGCGCAGGCCTTGCTGCTCGGTGGCCAGCGCCTGGGCGCGACTGCTGAACAGCTGGCGTTGCAGGTCCAGGGTGTTGGCAGCCTCGGGATCGTCAAGCAGCTCGGGGCCAAAGGTGACCGCCGCCAACCCTTCGCTTTCCGCACTCAAGCGCGCTTCGCTAGCCAGTGACGCAAGGTACTGGCTGCGCAGGGACTGCATCTGCCCACGCAACGGGGTTTCCTTCAAACGCAGCAGCACCTGGCCGGCGTTGACCACATCACCGTCGCGCACTTCGATGCGCTCGACGATACCGCCCGCCGGATGCTGCACCGTCTTGCGATGACCCGAGACCATGACCTTGCCCGGCACCGCCACGCCCTTGTCCAACGGCGCCAATGCCGCCCAACCGAGGAAGCCGGCGAAGCCACCCAGCACCAGCCACCAGCCCAGGCGCGAGTATTTTTTGTCATCCAGCGCCAGCACATTGTTGGGCTGATCACTGACCAACACCGGTTTACTGCTGCTCATGCCTGTTTTCCTTCACCGAGGCGGTAACTCATGCTCATGGTCGACACCGGCTTGGGCGCCGCAGGTTTCTGCCGCGCTTCCAGCACCCGCGCCGTCGGGCCAAAGGCTTGCAACTGGCCGTCCTTGAGGATCAGCAACTGGTCGGTCAGCGTCAGCACGTTGGATTTATGGGTAATCAGGATCAGCGTGCGGCGCTGCTGCTTGAGCTGGGTGATCGCCTGCAGCAGGGCCTGCTCGCCCACCTCGTCGAGATTGGCGTTGGGCTCATCCAGCACGATCAGCGCGGGCAAGCCGTACAGCGCGCGGGCCAGGGCTACTCGCTGTTTCTGGCCACCGGACAGGCCGGCACCGCCCTCCCCCAGTGGGGTGTCGTAGCCCTGGGGCAGTTGCAGGATCAAGTCATGCACGCCCGCCATTTGTGCGGCGGCGAGGACTTTGTCGGCGTCCACCGCCTCAAAGCGCGCGATGTTTTGCGCGATGCTGCCGGCGAACAGCTGGATGTCCTGAGGCAGGTAACCGATGTGCGGACCCAGTTGCTGCTTGTCCCAGTGACTCAGGTCGGCGCCGTCCAGCCGTACCTTGCCGGCCAGCGGCGCCCAAGCCCCCACCAGCACCCGCGCCAGGGTGGACTTGCCGCACCCCGACGGGCCGATCACGCCGAGCACTTCACCTGCCGGCAGGTTGAAGCCGAGGTTGGCCAGCGCCGGGCGCCGACTGCCTGGAGCGCAGGCGCTGATCTGCTCGACACTCAGTTGCCCCTTGGGCACCGGCAAGCTCATGCGCTCGGGGCGCGCCGGGTTGGCCTCAAGCATCTGCGACAGGCGCTCGTAGGCCAGGCGCGCCGAGCCCCATTGCTTCCAGACGCCGATCAGTTGGTCGATGGGGCTCAGCACGCGGCCCATCAGGATCGACCCGGCAATCATCATCCCCGGCGTGATCTCGCCCTGCACCGCCAGCAACGCGCCGAGGCCCAGCACCAGCGACTGCAACGCCAGGCGCACGCCCTTGGACCAGGCCGTGACGGCCGCGGTCTTTTCACTGGCCAGGTTCTGCTGCGCAAGAAACGCCTGGTGCTGCCGGAACCAACGCCCGCGCAAGGTGGCGAGCATGCCCATGGCCTCGATGGTGTCGGCATTGCGCAGGTTCGCCGTAGCCTGCTGGCTGGCGCTGATCGACAGTTGGCTGGCCAGGGCCATCGGCGCCTGGCTGACGCGGTGGTTGAGCCAGGCCAGCGCGATCAGCATCACCGCGCCGCCCAGGGCCAGCAGGCCGAGCCAGGGGTGGAACAGGAAAATCACCAGCAGGTACACCGGAAACCACGGTGCATCGAAAAACGCGAACAGAGCCTGGCCAGTGGCGAACTGGCGCAGGGTGGTCAGGTCATGCAGCGCCTGCCCCGCCGCCTGGGTGCCGCCCTTGAGTTGCGCTTCGAACGCGGCGTCGTACACCCGCTGGTTCAGGCGCATGTCCATCTGCGTGCCGAGGCGGATCACCACCTGGCTACGCACCCACTCCAATGCGCCCATCAGGCCGAACAGGCCGAGGATCATCAGCGTCAGCATGAGCAGGGTCATCTGATTGCCCGAGGCCAGCACCCGGTCGTACACCTGCAGCATGTACAGCGCCGGGGCCAACATCAGCAGGTTGATCACCGCCGAGAACAGGCCGATGTTGAAGAAGCCACTTTTATAAGCCGCGAGGGCGGCCAGGGTTTCGTTGCCGGCGTGGCGCATCTGGGGATTCTCAAAGGGTTGAGCGGGCAGCGTCGTTGCGTTGACAGGCCATGCGACGCTGCGCAGAATTCGGCACCGCCGTCGCTTGAAGAGTTAGAAGGCTTGGCGACAGCGGTGTAATGCGGCGAATGGGAGAGCGATCTTCCATTCGCTTTTTTCATGGCATCAGGCTGCCAGGGCGAAGTCCTGAGGCACATCCTGAACGCCCACCAGCGCCACATCGGCAGCGGCGACCGACGCCGAGTCGACATGAGCAACACCGGCAGCCGCCAGTTGATCGAAGGTGGAGTTGACCGACAGGCTTGGGTCGATGTCCTTGAGCAGGGAGTCGATCGCCGAGGCCAGTGCCGTGCTGTCGCCGCTCATCAGGCCGTAGATGATCTGGTGCACCTGGCCGTCACGGCCCTCGGACTGCAGGCTCGACAGGCCCAGGTTGGTGAAGCTGACTTCCTGCTCGGTGAGGGTGTAGCCACCGCTGCTGGCGCCGCCCGACAGGATAGTGCCCAGGTTCAGGGAGTCGATCGAACCCCACAGGGTGTGCGACGGCGGGTTGAACAAGGTGTAGTGCAGGTCACCGTTGGCGACCACCGCCGCGTTGCTGACCGTGCTCGACACACCATATTGGGTGCCGTCGAACGGGCCAGGATTGAAACCACCGGTGTTCGAACCTTCTTTGACCGAACCTTCACGGTGGTTCAGGTCACCAAAGTAAGCGGACCAGTCGCTCAGGTACTCGGCAACCGTGTTGGCGGCATAGGTCGTGCTGTATGAAATAGAAATGCTCATGCAAAACTCCAAGTCATGGGGTGGTATCTCCACAGCAAGCCAGTGCCTGCTGTGGTTTTGCCCGTCACTGGGCAAAATCGGTCAGAACTGGTATTCAACGGTGCCCTGCAACGTGCGCCCACGCCCGAGGGTAAAGGCCAACACGTCGCCCAGCGGTACCAGGTAGGCGCGGTCGGTGACGTTTTCCATGGCCAGTCGCAGGGTCAGTTGGTCGGTGGCGCGGTAGCTGCTGTAAAGGTCGTAGACGGTGTAGGGCTTCCAGTCGGCCGGATACACGCCGGTTTGCGACGTGGTCACGCCGACGCCGCCTTTTACGTAGTAACCGCCGCTGTAGCGGGCGCGAACGCCCACATCCAATTTGCGCTCGAAGAAGCGTGCGCCCAGCGTCGCGGTGCCGCGGTCCATCGGCATATGTTCGGAGGAGCCCAGGATTGCGCTGCAGCTCTGCCCCGCATTGGCCACGTCGTCCGGCACCATCGCGTCTACAGGCGCACGGCTACCCGGGCCTTTCTGGATCTTGGTGACACCGCCCAGCCATGCGGTCTTGCTGCAGAACTTGTTGCTGCCGAGCATGCGTGTGTAGTTGAACTGGCCATAGGCAAACCCGGCGTCGTAATCCAACTGGTATTCGAGACCGCGAAAACGCGTGGTCTCCAGATTGTTCACATACGCCGCATTGCCGATATTGGCGATGCCATAACCGGGCGGCTGCACGCCCAGGGCCATGTAGGAGAAGTCGTCGACGCGGGTGTTGAAGTAGGACACCTTCATGCCCACGCGGTCATCGGCGAACACCAGGTCTTCCTTCAGCACGTTAAAGCCGACTTCCCAGGCGGTGGACGTCTCCGGTTTCAAGAAGGGGTTGGGGAAAATCGACTCCGAGCCCCCGCCATGGGGCCGACCGCTGACCAGGCTTTCGGTGACTGCCGGTGGGCGCCAGCCCTTGCCGTACGTGGCGAAGAGTTGCAACCAATCCACGCCAGGCTTGATCGACAGGCCGAAGGTCGGCGAGAAATGCCCCTCTTCCCGGTCCACGTCGTAGGTCATGGGCAAGCCGACCTGCCGGGTGGTGCCAATGATGAAGGTACGCGTGTTCAAGCCGGTTTCGCCGCGCAACCGATAGCGGTCGTAACGCAACCCGGCATTGAGGCTCAGCCAGTTGTCATAGTCGTAATCCAGGCGCGCGAACAGGCTGCCGAGTGCCCGGTCCCCCTCGGGGGTGATGCTTTCCGCTGCAGAAGCGGTCACCGCCGAGCCTGCCTCCACCATTTGGTTGGAGTCCGGGCGGACTTTGTCGTAGAAGAACTCCAGCCCATAGTTGGCCTTGAGCACGGACAGCTCGCCCAAGGCAAAGGTCGAGATGTTCTGGGCCTGCAAACCGTAGGTGTTGGTCTGGTAGGTGACCTCGTACCCCTTGCTGCTGCCACGAGTCAAAGTGCTCTGGTCGTTGCGGGTATCGACGTAGTAGAGCTTGGCCTTGAAATCGATCAGCGGGTTGTCCGGCGTGTAGCTGTAGTCCAGCGCGAAGTTCTGCGCCGTGACATTGCTGCTGCCGAGCTTTTCCCATAACTGGGCTTTTTCAGCGGTCATCATGTTCACGTCGTCGTAGCCAACCTCGGTGGTCAGGTAGCTCAGTTGCAAGCGCTGGTCCACCGGCAGATTGATACCGAGCTTGAGCAGGCGCGAACGCATCACCGAGCCCGAATAAGCGACGGGGGTGTTCTTGATCCGTTCCTGACTGTTCGGCAGGAAGGAGCTGCCGGTGCGCAGATCGCCGATGCTGCCTTGGGTGCCAGGTTTGTAATCACCGAGGTGGCGCTCACTGGCGGCCACCAGCATGTCCCACACGTCGGTCCCCACGGCAAACGCCGAACTGCCGATAAAGTGCGTGCCGTTGCTGCGCCCGCCCAGCCCCGTGGTGAGCCGAATGCGCCCGCCGATTTCCTTGCCGTCCTTGAGCAGGTCAGCCGCCTCCACGGTACGGAAATTGGCAACCCCGCCAATCACGCCCGCACCGCCCATGGTGGAGGTAGCGCCCTTTTCGATGACGACTTCGGACAACAACTCCGGGTCGACATACAGGGTGCCATTGCGTTGCTGGTGACCACTTTGCTGATAGTTCTGGCGCATGCCGTCGACCGACATGTTGACGCGGCCGTAGTCCTGGATCCCGCGAATATTCACCGACAGGCCAGGGTCCTGCTGACTGACCGCCGAGTAGACGCCTGGCGCTTCCTCGAGCATTTCGGCGGCATGGCGCGGCGGGTTGCGATCCAGCTGTTCACGCCCGACCACACTGACCGAGCGTGGCGAGGAGTACACCCAATCCTGGGCGTGCTGGCCGGTGATGGTGGTGGTTGCCAGCGACAATGCCGGGGTGGTCGGCTGCTCGACGCGGGTCAGGGTGACCTGGCGCTCGCCGGTAAAGCGGTAGTCCACCGGCGCGGCGCCGAGCAGGCGGCCGAGACCTTCCTGCACCCCGAAGCTGCCCTGCAGCGCGGTGCTGTTCAAGCCTTGCAGGCGCTGGCTGTCGAACAACACCTGCAGGCCGGCCTGATCGGCGAAGGCCAATACCGCACTGCCAAGCGATTGCGCGGGAATATTGAACGTCAGCACTGCAGGCTGGGCCGCTGCCACTTGCGGCTGTGCGGCGAACACCGGCGCCGCTGCCGCGAACAGGCCCAGGTGAATGGCCAGGGCTAACCGGCTACCGGTGATACGCCCCTTGTTGAGTGCTGACATTTGTGTTTTTCCCTGCGTAAGCGTTTTTGTTTATGCGAATGCTTCTCACCTAGCAAGACGTGCGACGCGCAGGAAGTCAGTAAGATTATTTTCAAAGTTTTTAAATGAGGGGGGATTGGCAGGCAAAGACACGCGCAGAAGCCGGCTTGCCGGCGATGGCGTTGGAAAAAGATCTCGCGAACGCCACCACCAGCAGGGGCGTCAATAGATCAGGCTGAGGCCTGCCAGGTCCAGGCGTTGCACTTGCAATTCCTGGGTCAGGGTACCGAGGGCGGTGTCCAGCATGTCGAGGCGGAAGACCCCGCTGACTTCGCGATCGCCCAGGTCCGCACTGGTCAACACCACGCGCCCCGGGCGGTAGCGGTTGAGTTGTTCGATGACTTTGGCCAAGGGTTGGCGATCAAAGATCAATACGCCGCGACGCCAACTGGTGGCGCGCTCCACATCGAACTGATCCAGGGGCACGATGCCTTCCTGGGGGCTGTAGCGCGCGGCCTGGCCTTCCTGGAGCACACGGTCGCTGGGGCCTTTTTTCGGCGAGGCTTGCAAGGACACCGCAACGCTGTGCTGCAACACGCCCACCCAGGCCTGGCTGCTTTCCTCGCGGTCCACCACAAACCGCGTACCCAGCGCGCGGGTCTGCCCGCCGGCGCTTTGCACCACGAATGGCCGAGTCTCCTTGCCGACCATCGGCGCCACATCGAAGATCGCCGAGCCCTGGAGCAGGCTGATGCGCCGTTGCACGCCGTCGTAATCCAGGCGAATCGCACTGGCGGAATCCAGCTCCACCGTGCTGCCATCGGCCAGGTGCACGGTGCGCACCTCGCCTTTCTGGGTGACATAGTCGGCCTGCAGACGTAGCCAGGCATCCGGCCCGCGCACCCAGCCGACACCCGCCGCCACCACGACCAGTGCGACGGCCGCCGCCCGCTGCCACGGCCTTCGCCGCGACGACCGGCGCACCGGCAGCACCGCCGCAGAGGGGCGCTGGCGGTGTACCGCCTCATCCTTATGCACCTCGCCCAACGCCGCCCAGGTCTGCTCGGCAAAGCGCAGCGCCGCTTCGTGGCGACTGTCACAGGCGATCCAATGGCGCAGCTCGGCCTGCTCCTGGTCGGTCAGGGCACCGGCGTGCAGGCGCACCGCCCACTCGGCGGCCACCTCGGTAATGCTGTGCTGTTGCGGACCCTGGCTATTCACGTGTGAATCTCGAATTTTTCGTTATATAACGCTGTGACGACTGACCTGGCGTTTTTCGGTAATTCATTCGTCGGATGGCGCCACCTCGCCGTCCTGCAGGCGCTGCATCACGTAGGCCAAGGCCTTGGCGAGATGCTTTTGCACGGAGCTGTCGGAGATGTCCAGGTGCCGGGCAACCTGGGCGTGGGTCATGCCCTCGATGCGGTTCAGGCGGAAAATCTGCTGGGTGCGCTCCGGCAACTCCGCCAGTGCCTGCTTCAATGCCTGTCGCTGTTGCTGCGCCATTGCCTGAGCCTCCAACCCGGCCACTTCATCTTCAATCTCGGCCAGCGCCTCGTGGGGCACGGAGTCTGTCTTGCGCCGCGCTTCCTGGCGAATATGGTCGATCAGCAGATTGCTCGCCGTTCGATAGAGATAGCCCTGGGAGTTGTCGATGCGCTCGCCGGCCGGCTTTTCCGCCAGGCGCAGGAAGCTCTCCTGCACCAGGTCCGCGGCCAACTGCGGGTCCCGTACCTTGCGCGCCAGATACCCGCGCAGGGTATCGGCGTGCTTGAGAAACAGGCCTTTGAGATCCACGTCCGACAAACCGACTCCCTGGAATGTTAAGGAAACAGGCGGGCATCTTAAGCGTTGTCGAGAATGATTTTCAATTGATATCTAATCTGATCCGTCGCGCCTCAAGGTCTGATTAACGGTTCGGTAATCGAACACATCCGCTGCCATCAATTGACCAAATTAACCATCCAGTACATTTTATCCGCACAACTAACAATAAGTGTGGAGACACCCCTTATGCCGCCCATCGTGCTGGTGCTCAACGGCCCCAACCTCAACCTGCTCGGCACCCGCGAGCCGACCACCTACGGCCATGAAACCCTCGCCGATGTCGCCGCCCTGTGCGGCCGCAGCGCTGAGCAACTGGGGCTGAAAATCGAATTTCGCCAGACCAACCACGAAGGCGAGCTGCTGGACTGGATCCACGGCGCCCGCGCCCGCTGCGCCGGGATCGTGATCAACCCGGCAGCCTGGACCCACACGTCAGTGGCGATTCGCGACGCGCTGGTGGCCAGTGAAGTACCGGTGATCGAAGTGCATTTATCCAACGTGCATGCGCGCGAGGCGTTTCGGCATCACTCGTGTGTGTCGCCCATCGCCAAGGCCGTGCTTGCCGGGTTCGGCAGCCATGGCTACCACTTGGCCCTGGAGCATTTCAGCCAGTTGCTGAAGGGATCGACGCAATGAAACCGCGCATCCTCGCCGGCCTGATCGGCGCCGGCATCCAGGCTTCCCGGACGCCGGCCCTGCATGAGCACGAAGGTGACGCCCAAGGCTTGCGTTACCTGTATCGGCTGATCGACCTGGAACCGCTGAAGCTGGACCTCAACGCCCTGCCCGACTTGCTCGATGCCGCCGAGCTGATGCACTTCACCGGCCTGAACATTACCTACCCGTGCAAGCAGGCGATCCTGCCCTTGCTCGATGAATTATCCGACGAGGCCCGCGGCATTGGGGCGGTCAATACGGTGGTGTTCAAGGACGGCAAACGCATCGGCCACAACACCGACTGCCTGGGCTTTGCCGAAGGGTTTCGGCGAAACCTGAGTGATGTTTCCCGCCAGCGCGTAGTGCAAATGGGCGCCGGCGGCGCGGGCGCGGCAGTGGCCCACGCGCTGCTGGCCGAAGGCGTGGAGCAATTAAGTGTGTTCGATGTCGACGCCAGCCGCGCCCGCGACCTTGTGGATAACCTCACGCAGCGCTTCGGCACCGGTCGCGCCCAAGTCGGCAATGACTTGGAAAACGCCATGGCCGAAGCAGATGGCCTGGTCAACACCACACCCATGGGAATGGCCAAGCTACCGGGCACACCGGTGCCCGCTGCGCTGTTGCGACCGCAACTGTGGGTGGCAGAAATTGTGTATTTCCCCCTGGAAACCGAGCTGCTGCGCGACGCCCGCGCCTTGGGTTGCCGCACCCTGGATGGCGGCAACATGGCAGTGTTTCAGGCGGTCAAGGCGTTTGAATTGTTCAGCGGCGAAGTGCCGGATGCGCAGCGCATGCTGGCGCACTTTCAGAGCATGAATAGCTGACTGTCGAAACTCGATCAACTATAGGAGCTTGCCGGCGATAGCGGTTTGCCAGCCGATCGCTGTCCACCCGACGCACCGCCATCGCGGGCAAGCCCGCTCCCACAGTTTTGATCGCTGTTCGGGCTGGGATTCGGGGTGCTGCACCGGCATCTGAGCGGGCGGTACACACCCGGTTCCAACCTTGAAATACACCCCAAATGTGGGAGCGGGCTTGCCCGCGAAGGCGCCAGATCAGTCACCTCCTGCAGCGACTGACCCACCGCTTTCGCGAGCAAGCCCGCTCCCGCAGTTTTGATCGCTGTTCGGGCTTGGGATTCGGGGTGCTGGACCGGCATCTGAGCGGGAGGCACAACTCGGTTCCAACCTTGAAATACACCCCAAATGTGGGAGCGGGCTTGCTCGCGAAGGCGCCAGGCCAGCCACCTCC
>NZ_JANLOH010000046.1:0-109906 GCF_025466155.1 Pseudomonas sp. 13B_2.1_Bac1
GGGGCGGCGGGTGGCGGGCAAGAGCGCGTTAAAAAACACCCCCTGCATCGCAGCCAAGCCAGCTCCCACAGTTTGCTCAGTGTTTACAACCGCCCGCCGCCGTCGATGTCGATGATCGCGCCGGTCATAAAGCCATTCTCCATGGCCAACACATACCCGGCCGCAACCTCTTGCGCTTGCCCCACACGCCCTACCGGCAACGCCCCGCCGGCCTTGGCATACATCGCCTGGCGCTGGTCTTCAGCCAACCCGGCATACGCCGGCGTATCAATCACCCCCGGGCTGACCACATTCACGCGGCGCGGTGCCAGCTCCTTGGCCAACTGCTTGCCGAGGGCTTCGGTGGCCGCATTGATGCCGGTCTTGATGAACTGGCCGGCCACGAATTTACGACCCAACTGACCCGAGGTCAGGCTGATACTGCCATGCTCGTCGAGAAACGGCAGCGCCAGTTGAATGGCCCGCAGTGAACCCCAGAGTTTCACATTGAAGTTTGCCTGGGCCTCATCCAGGTCGGTCTCGGCCAGCGTCTTGGCGCGCACCGATGGCCCGGATGTATAGACCAGATGATGAAACCGCCCCACGCTTTCGAACAGTCGCTGCAGCGAGGCGGCATCGGTAACGTCTACCGGCTCGCTGCGCAGGCCGTTTTCGTTGCCCGCAGACAAGCGACGCCCGGCCAGTACCACTTGGGCGCCACGTGCTGCGGCGGCCTTGGCCACGGCGGCGCCAATACCGCTGCTGCCGCCGATGACGATCACCGTTTTGCCGTTGAGGGAAGAAGTCATGGAGAAGTGTCCTGGGTCAGAAAGTGAGCGTTCATCTTCCCAGCTTGGCAATCGACGAAAAATCCCGGTAAAACGACAAGATCTTTAAAGGATTTTTACAAATGAGCTCGATCCTCGATCTGGACGTGTTTGTACGCACCGCCGACACCGGCAGCCTCTCGGCCGCCGCACGCAGCCTTAACCTGACGCCGGCCGCGGCGAGCATCGCGCTCAAACGCCTGGAAACCCGCCTGGGTATTCGCCTGCTCGCGCGCTCCACCCGCAGCATGCGCCTCACCGAAGAAGGCCGGCGCTACCTGGACAGCGTGCGCGTAGCGCTGGAAGCGTTGTCCGAGGGCGAGCAAGCAATCAAACAGCAAGGCCAGAGCCTCAGCGGCCTGTTGCAATTAGCGGCGCCTTCGGACTTCGGGCGCAATGTATTGCTGGGCTGGCTGGATGAATTCAAGGTCGAACACCCGGCTATCCGCCTGCAACTGCTGCTCAATGACAGCAACGCCGACCTGTTTCGCGACACCGTCGACATTGCCCTGCGCTTTGGCGTGCCGCAGGATTCCAGCCTGGTGGCGCTGCCGGTGGTGCCCGGCCACCACCGCATCGCATGTGCCAGCCCCGACTACCTCGCACGCCACGGCACACCCCGCACACCGGCGGACCTCGCGCAGCACAGCACGCTGCGCTACATGCGTCGCGGCCGCGCCAACAGCACCTGGTATTTCCGCCAGGGCGCGCAGTTGCAGGAGGTCGAGGTCAGCGGTGACTACCTCAGCGATGACGGTGAGATCGTGCGGCGCTGGGCCCTGGCCGGCCACGGTATCGCCTATAAGGCCAACCTGGATGTTGCCCGCGACATCAACGCCGGGCGGCTGGTGCCGTTGCTGCCTGACTGGCAGGGCGAACCCACACCGTTCAACCTGATGTGCCCGCACCGCCTGCAGGTGTCGGAGCGGGTAAAAGTGCTGCACCGGTTTTTGCAGGCACGCTGCGAGGCGTTGCTGCACGAATGAAGAAACGCGCGCAGGGCTTGTTCCAGAGCCCTCGAGTCTGGTATTGCATAGGTCACGTTTCCCTGCCTTGAGGAGCTTTGCATGATTTACCGCACATTGGGCCAGTCCGGACTGAAGGTCAGCGCCCTGACCCTGGGCACCATGATGTTTGGCGAACAGACCAACACCGAGGACTCGCTGCGCATCATCGACAAAGCCTGGGACCAGGGCATCAATTTTATCGACACGGCGGACGTCTACACCGGCGGACGCTCCGAGGAAATCGTCGGCGAGGCCATTGCGCGCCATCGTGAGGATTGGGTACTGGCCTCCAAAGTCGCCATCGGCCCCACCGACGGCCTGCCCAATCGCAGTGGCTTGAGCCGCAAGCGCATCTTCAATGCGCTGGAAGCCAGCCTGACGCGCCTGGACACCGACTACCTCGACATCTACTACCTGCACCGCGAAGACCACGACACGCCGCTTGACGTCACGGTGTCGGCGATAGGTGACCTGATTCGCCAGGGCAAGATCCGCTATTGGGGCTTGTCCAACTATCGCGGCTGGCGCATCGCCGAAGTGATTCGCGTCGCCGAGCGCCTGGGCGTGGACAAGCCGGTGATCAGCCAGCCGCTGTACAACATCGTCAATCGCCAGGCCGAGGTCGAGCAGATCACTGCGGCCGCCGCCTACGGCTTGGGCGTGGTGCCTTACAGCCCATTGGCGCGTGGCGTACTCAGCGGCAAGTACGCGCCGGATGTAACCCCCGAGGCCGGCAGCCGCGCAGCGCGCCAGGACAAACGCATCCTGGAAACCGAATGGCGCGTGGAGTCGTTGCGCATCGCCCAGCAGATCCAGCAGTACACCCAAGGCCGTGGCGTGGGGATTGTCGAGTTTGCGATCGCCTGGGTGCTCAACAATGCTGCGGTGAGCTCGGCGATTGTCGGGCCGCGCACGGAAGCACAGTGGGATGCCTACATCGGCGCGCTCGACGTGAAGATCTCGGCGGAAGATGAAGCCTTCATCGATTCGCTGGTGACGCCAGGGCACTCGTCCACACCGGGATTCAATGATGTGGGGCACTTTGTGTCTGGGCGGATAGCTCGTTTGTAAGCGGGGAATAGAGCGCTGTAGCAAGCGGGGCTTTTTATGCTGAGCTTGTTTCCTGTGGTGAGCGGGCTTGCCCCGCGTTGGGTGGCGAAGCCGCCCCAAAACCAGTCGGAGAGGAGTCCCTGATCCACCGCGTGCTCGCTGACTGGGGCTGCTTCGCAGCCCAACGCGGGGCAAGCCCGCTCACCACGACAAGCCCGCTCACCACAACAAGCCCGCTCGCCACAACAAACTGGCCCGCCGCGGGAAGTAGGTTCACCAAAGGAAGTTTGTCTCTATCACCCCCTCCAAACCTCGGCCCATGAAAATTACCGCGCAACACGGTGAACAGGCTCGTGGTGGCAAACAGGCTTAGTGTGGTGACCAGGCTTCATGTGGTGAGCGGGCTTGCCCCGCGTTGGGTGGCGAAGCCGCCCCAAAACCAGTCGGCGAGGAGTACCTGATCCACCGCGCGCTCGCTGACTGGGGCTGCTTCGCAGCCCAACGCGGGGCAAGCCCGCTCACCACAACAAGCCCGCTCGCCACAACAAGCGCGCTCGCCAGGACAGGCCCGGCTGCCACAGGAAGCCCGTTCGCCATGACAAGCCGGCCCGCAATGGGAAGTGGGTTCACCCAAGGAGGTTTGTCTCTATCACCCCCTCCAAATCTCGCCCCATGAAAATTTTCGCGCAAAACGCCCCAAAACAGCGCAACCGTCTCCCGTCAAAAGCTCCATAATCCCTTCCTGAATTTCTCTCTTCTTTTGTAGCAACCGGTTTTGGCGAGGACAGTGTGTCTAAAGGTGTTGTTTTATCCGTGGCGGCGTCGGTGTTGTTTGCCGTGATGTATTACTTTACGTCGCTGCTCACGCCGTTGAGCGGCCTGGAGATTTTCGGCTGGCGCATGTTGCTCACCGTGCCGTGCATGACGGTGTTCATGATCGTCAGCGGCGAATGGCGCCGTGTGTGGGAATTGCTCCGCAGGCTGGCGGCCAAGCCGCGGTTGATCGGCGGCGTGGTGCTGTCTTCGGCATTGCTCGGCGTGCAGTTGTGGCTCTTCATGTGGGCGCCACTGAACGGGCGCAGCCTGGATGTGTCGGTGGGTTACTTCCTGTTGCCGCTGACCATGGTATTGACGGGGCGCCTGGTGTACGGCGAGCGGTTGTCGCGCCTGCAGCAGATCGCCGTCGTGTTCGCCGCGCTCGGCGTGCTCAATGAGCTGTATCAGGCCGGCGGTTTCTCCTGGGCCACGCTGGTCGTGATCATCGGCTACCCGGTCTACTTCGTGGTGCGTAAATACTTGTCCACCGATCACCTGGGCGGTCTATGGCTGGACATGGCACTGATGCTGCCGGTGGCCTGGTGGTTCGTGCAGAGCGGCGAACAGGGGTTTGCCGTGCTCGATGCCTATCCCAAGCTGTATGCCTTGATTCCAACGCTGGGGCTGATCAGCGCATCGGCGCTGGTGAGCTACATCATCGCCAGCCGGTTGCTGGCGTTCAGCCTGTTCGGGCTGCTCAGCTATGTCGAGCCGGTGCTGTTGCTGGCAGTGGCGTTACTGCTGGGCGAAGGGATCAAGGGTGGCCAATGGCTGACCTATATCCCGATCTGGCTGGCGGTAATGGTGCTTGTCTATGAAGGCTTCAAGCATCTGGTGCGTCAACGCAAAGCCTGATCCGCAGGCAATAAAAAGCCCGGCCGGGAGCAATCCCGGCCGGGCTTTTTTACCCTCAGTCGGCGGTCAGTACACCACGACGCACCTGGTCACGCTCGATGGATTCGAACAGCGCCTTGAAGTTGCCTTCGCCAAAGCCATCATCACCCTTGCGCTGGATGAACTCGAAGAACACCGGGCCCATCAGGGTCTCCGAGAAGATTTGCAGCAACAGGCGCTTGTCGCCTTCAATCGACGAGCCGTCCAGCAGGATGCCGCGCGATTGCAGTTGATCGACCGGCTCACCGTGGTTCGGCAGGCGGCCTTCGAGCATTTCGTAGTAGGTGTCCGGCGGCGCGGTCATGAAGCGCATGCCGATGCCCTTCAGCGCGTCCCAGGTCTTGACCAGGTCGTCGGTGAGGAACGCCACGTGCTGGATGCCCTCGCCGTTGAACTGCATCAGGAACTCTTCGATCTGCCCGGCGCCCTTGGACGACTCTTCGTTCAGCGGGATGCGGATCATGCCGTCCGGCGCACTCATGGCCTTGGACGTCAGGCCGGTGTATTCACCCTTGATGTCGAAGTAGCGCGCCTCACGGAAGTTGAACAGTTTCTCGTAGAAGTTGGCCCAGTAGACCATGCGGCCGCGATACACGTTGTGGGTCAGGTGGTCGATGACCTTGAGGCCGGCACCGACCGGGTTGCGGTCTACGCCGTCGAGGTAGACAAAGTCGATGTCATAGATCGAGCTGCCTTCACCGAAGCGGTCGATCAGGTACAGCGGCGCGCCGCCGATGCCTTTGATCGCCGGCAGGTTCAGTTCCATCGGGCCGGTTTCGATATGGATCGGCTGCGCACCCAACTCCAGCGCGCGGTTGTAGGCTTGCTGCGAATCCTTGACGCGAAACGCCATGCCGCACACCGACGGGCCATGCTCCGCCGCGAAGTAGGAGGCAATGCTGTTGGGCTCGTTGTTGAGGATCAGGTTGATCTCGCCCTGGCGGTACAGGTGCACATTCTTGGAGCGGTGGGTCGCGACCTTGGTGAAGCCCATGATCTCGAAGATCGGCTCCAGGGTGCCGGGGGTCGGCGATGCGAATTCGATGAATTCAAAGCCCATCAGGCCCATTGGGTTGTCTAAATGGTCGGTCATGTTCGGTGCCTCATCATTCTTGTTGGGTAGCAATTGATTAGTTGCGAGCAAGGATGAGGTCGAAGGGAGGCGCGCAGGAAAGGCCTCGCACACTGCGGGCGAGGAAGTCACCAAAGATGAGGGGGGAGCCGAGTAGCTTCATGGTGTCATCAGTCTCTGACGGCCGAGGCTTGCGTGAGCGCAAGTCCATATTCTTGTATGCGTAAATCGATTCTACACAGCGTAACCGTGTTTGTCCGCAGTCTTCATCAAATCCCTATTGCCTTGGCCTGCGCAAGCGGTTTGTTGCACAGGTTACTGCCCAGCAGCGTTGCCGCGCGATCTTGACCAGCGCTACGTATACCGGCGCCTGTCGCCGGGGTGCCGCGTCGTATCGGCTTGGCGGTGCGGGACCGCCAGCGGTCCTCGCCTGCCGCCCCGGCCTCTACCGAGATCGCACAATCGCTGGCGCTAACGAGCATATTTGAACCGGGCCGTCTATCATCCGGGCATCCCTGACTGCCCCACCGTCACCGCCCTCTCGCGCAACAGGCCCGGAATACATGCCCCTGACTGTCACAGGCCCTCGAAAGTCCTTCACTCGCCATTCGATCAGTGTGCTGTGCGGGCTGCTGCCCATCCTGCTGGGTGTGCTCATCCTGCACTGGCAAGCCGAACGCACCCTTGAGAAAAGCACCGCGCAGACCGCGCAGGAAGCCCTGCGCCAATTCGACCTGATGCTCGACAACACCGCCCTCGCCGCCCAGGAATTGCTGCCACTCGCCGGACAGCCGTGCGACAGCAGTGCGCAACTGGCACTGCGCGAGCAGGTCACACGCCGGCCGTTTGTGCGCGCAACCACATTGTCCTGGCAGAAAAACATCTATTGCAGCTCGCTGTTCGGCAGCCAGTACGAGTCGCGGGTGAACCCGGATGACTACGTGGATGGGCGGCTGTGGTTGATGAACGGCAACCCGGTGACGCCGGATACGGCCTTGCTGGTGTACCGCCTGGTGGAGGGCGACAAAGCCGCGTTTGCCTCGATCGACGGCTACCACCTGACCAACGCGCTGCGCCTGATCAGCCGTTATGCGAACCTGATCCTGCAGGTCGGACCCAACTGGCTGGGCGCCGACGGCAAAGTGCGCAACACGCAGGTACCGGTGTTTGCCGTGGCCCATCATCACCTGGCGTCCGAGCGCTATCGCTACAGTGTCGACGCCGGTATGCCGGCCGGTGAAGTGTGGCGCTATATGCAGGACCGATACCCTGCAATGTTCAGCCTGGTGGTGTTTTTTGGCCTGTTGGCCGGCGTACTTGGGCACGCCCTGCAAAAGCGCGTGACCGCGCCAACCCATGAATTACAACGGGCGCTGGGGGCGAATGAATTCGTCCCGTACTTCCAGCCCGTGGTACGCGGCGACACGCGGGAGTGGGCGGGCTGTGAAGTGCTGATGCGCTGGAAGCACCCGAAGGAAGGCCTGGTACGGCCGGACCTGTTTATTCCACTCGCCGAGGAATGCGGGCTGATTGTGCCGATGACGCGCGCCCTGCTCCGCCAGACCGCCGCACAACTGGCACCCCACGCGGCGCGCTTCAGCCCGGGGTTTCATATTGGCGTGAATATTACCGCCCGCCACTGCCAGGACCTGGCGCTGGTGGACGATTGCCGAGAGTTTCTGGCAGCCTTTCCTGTTGGCCAGGTCACCCTGGTACTGGAGTTGACCGAGCGCGAGCTGATCGAACCCACGGATATTACCCGCCGCCTGTTCGATGCGTTGCATGAACTGGGGGTGATGATCGCCATTGACGACTTCGGTACGGGCCATTCCAGCCTGGGCTACTTGCGCAACTTCAATGTGGACTATTTGAAGATTGATCAGAGTTTTGTCGCCATGATCGGCGCCGATGCACTCTCCCGGCATATTCTCGACAGCATCATAGAACTGTCCGGCAAGCTCGATCTGGGCATCGTTGCCGAAGGTGTGGAAACAATCGAGCAATGCGAATACCTGGCGGCGCGTGGCGTGGATTTCCTGCAGGGTTACCTGTTCGGAAAGCCTGTGCCCAGCGATGAATTGATTAAATCCCTCGGCCACCAATGAATAGCCCGGTACTAGACAGGTTGAAATAATGTAAGTAATACAAAAGACGTGATTTACTCGTAGCGCATTAACTACTACAATTTTTCCTGCCTGTGCAGAACTCGCAGGAAGGCGTCTTTCCTGAGTTGCCTTAAAGCGCTTGGCTTATAGCTTTGTCTGTAATTGATATCAGCCAACAACACTATTGGAGTACCTATTTTGTCCAGACTCGCCGAATTTCGCGCAGCAGAAAAAGCCCTTCAAGAGCAGCTCGCCCAGCTGGAATCCCTGAAGAACGACGCCGGCCTGAAAAAAGAAATCGAATTCGAAGAAAAGCTCCAGGGCCTGATGAAGACTTACGGCAAGAGCCTGCGTGACATCATCGCCATCCTTGACCCTAACCTGGGCAAGGCCAGCGCTGCAGCCACCGCCGCACCAAAACAGCGCCGCGCACGCGTCGTCAAGGTCTACCAGAACCCGCACACCGGCGAGCTGATCGAGACCAAAGGCGGCAACCACCGCGGCCTCAAGGCCTGGAAAGAAGAGCACGGTGCAGCCACTGTAGAGTCATGGCTGCGCAAGTGATCAGGCACTACCCATAAAGAGCCCCGCCGATGCGGGGCTTTTTTATTGGAGGGTTCGAACGCAAACTTAAATAACATTTCACCGTATTCAAGATCGATCGACATAACCGATTTAAAGTTTCAGGCTGTCGCGCACCGAACTGACTTCATCCTTGCTCGCTTCGTAGGTTTGCGCCTGCCCCGCATATGAAAAAACATAGGCCTTATCGGTATCAACAGCGCCCACCAATGTTTGTGACAGCACGTGTCGCCCGTTCTCGGTAATCACACAAGTAGTTTCCAGCGCGTCAAGTCGGCTCAATGTTGTTGGGTGCATCTTGGTGCAGACGCTTTGATAGCCACCTTGGGCAAAGTCCTTCTGGATGGATTTGCGCATTTCCAGTAATACGCCCTGAAGATTAACTTTATGCCCGGCCTCGATGGGGGTGCCGGTCAGTTCCATGACCATCAAGGTCGTGCCGTTTTCATCGTTCTTGATCGCCCGTTGGCGCGACACCGTGGCGGGCGCTGCCGGGGCCTGGTCGTCAGGCACGACTTCTTCCACTTGCCAGCCGCTGGGCCAATGGATTTCCGGATCGGCCGCCATGACCACGGGGCTGGCCAACAGCACGCATACGGCACTCAACAGCGGTTTACGAAATTCGATCATTGCGACAAATACCCAAGGTTCAAGCGACAAAGTGTGAGCCCGCCACCCGCAGCTCGCAAGGCTTGCAGCGGCTTTTTCATTTGGCGCCACCGCCGAGCCTTGCGTATCATGGCTCGGCTGCACGGATGCCTGCCGCAAGCCAAGGGATCGCTCCTCGCTTTTCACTGGAGCCGCGTTTGCCCCATTTTTTTCTGGAGGGCCCATGAGCCTGCACGAATTGAACACCTTCCCGGGCGTCACCGCCCAACCTGACACCGCCACTGCAAACTTTGTGTTCAACCACACCATGTTGCGGGTCAAGGACATCACCAAGTCGCTGGATTTCTACACCCGCGTCCTGGGTTTTTCCCTGGTTGAGAAACGCGACTTCCCGGAAGCCGAATTCAGCCTGTACTTCCTGGCCCTGGTCGACAAATCCCAGATCCCGGCCGATGCCGCACAACGGACCCAATGGATGAAGTCGATCCCGGGCATCCTCGAACTGACCCACAACCACGGCACCGAAAACGACGCCGACTTCGCCTACCACAATGGCAACACCGACCCGCGTGGTTTTGGCCATATCTGCATCTCGGTGCCGGATATCGTGGCGGCGTGCGAGCGCTTCGAAGCCCTGGGCTGCGACTTCCAGAAACGCCTGAGTGATGGCCGCATGAAAAGCCTGGCGTTCATCAAGGACCCGGACGCGTACTGGGTCGAGATCATTCAGCCAGCGCCGCTGTAAAGCCCCACGCAATAAAAAACCCCATGATCGCTCATGGGGTTTTTCATTTGCGGCGCCGGATTTACGCCGGGGCGGAGGTGCGGATCAGGTGATCGAAAGCGCTCAGGGAAGCCTTCGCGCCCTCGCCTACGGCAATCACGATCTGCTTGTACGGCACGGTCGTGACGTCACCGGCGGCGAATACGCCTGGCAGTGAAGTCTCGCCACGGGCGTCGACAATGATCTCGCCACGGGGCGAAAGCTCGACGGTGCCTTTGAGCCAGTCGGTGTTAGGCAGCAAGCCGATCTGGACAAAGATTCCTTCCAGGTCGATGGTCTTGAACTCGCCGCTGTCACGGTCCTTGTAGGCCAGGCCGGTCACTTTCTGGCCATCACCTTTGACTTCGCTGGTCAGCGCGCTGGTGATCACATCAACGTTGGGCAGGCTGTACAGCTTGCGCTGCAGTACCGCATCGGCGCGCAGCTTGCTGTCGAACTCGAGCAAGGTTACGTGGCTGACAATACCGGCCAGGTCGATGGCCGCTTCAACGCCGGAGTTACCGCCGCCGATCACCGCCACGCGCTTGCCCTTGAACAGCGGGCCATCGCAGTGCGGGCAGAAGCACACGCCCTTGGCCTTGTATTCCTGCTCGCCTGGCACGCCCATTTCGCGCCAGCGGGCGCCGGTCGCCAGGATGACGGTCTTGGACTTCAGGGTCGCACCGCTTTCGAAGCGGATTTCGTGCAGGTCGCCGGCATTTTTCGCTGGCACCAGGCTGCTGGCGCGCTGCAGGTTCATGATGTCCACGTCGTACTGACGCACGTGGGCCTCGAGGGCGCTGGCGAGTTTCGGGCCTTCGGTTTCCTGCACCGAGATGAAGTTCTCGATGGACATGGTGTCCAGCACCTGGCCGCCGAAACGCTCCGCCGCTACACCGGTGCGGATACCTTTACGTGCGGCGTAGATAGCCGCCGCAGAACCGGCTGGGCCACCGCCGACCACCAGCACATCAAAGGCATCTTTGGCGCTGATTTTCTCGGCAGCCTTTTCGATGCCGCTGGTGTCGAGCTTGGCGAGGATTTCTTCCAGGCCCATACGGCCCTGGCCAAAGTTCACACCGTTGAGGTAGACACTTGGCACCGCCATGATCTGGCGCTCGTCAACTTCAGCCTGGAACAGCGCGCCGTCGATGGCGACGTGGCGGATGTTCGGGTTGAGCACGGCCATCAGATTCAGCGCCTGGACCACGTCCGGGCAGTTCTGGCACGACAGCGAGAAGTACGTCTCGAAGCTGAACTCGCCCTTGAGCGCACGAATCTGTTCAATTACTTCGACACTGGCCTTCGACGGGTGGCCACCGACTTGCAGCAGGGCCAGCACCAACGAAGTGAACTCATGGCCCATGGGGATGCCAGCGAAACGCAGGCTGATATCGGCACCCGGGCGGTTGATGGAGAACGAAGGCTTGCGCGCATCGTTGCCATCGGTGATCAGGGTAATCAGCGTGGAGAGGCTGGTTACATCTTGCAAAAGGGCCAGCATTTCCTGGGATTTCGCACCGTCGTCGAGGGAGGCGACGATCTCGATCGGCTGGGTGACCCGTTCCAGGTATGACTTCAACTGAGCTTTAAGATTGGCGTCCAACATACGGGCGATTTCCTATTAATTCGGTTTATTGCAGACAAAAAAACGCCCGAGCGAATCTCGCCCGGGCGTTTTGAGGGCGGATGCAGCTTACTTAAGTGCGGAAACCCGCCCTTGATACTTCACAGACTTAGATCTTGCCGACCAGGTCCAGGGACGGAGCCAGGGTGGCTTCGCCTTCTTTCCACTTGGCTGGGCACACTTCGCCTGGGTGGGCAGCAACGTACTGGGCAGCCTTGATTTTGCGCAGCAGCTCGGAAGCGTCACGGCCAACACCACCGTCGTTCAGCTCAACGATCTTGATCTGACCTTCTGGGTTGATTACGAAGGTGCCACGGTCTGCCAGGCCAGCTTCTTCGATCAGCACGTCGAAGTTGCGCGAGATGGTCAGGGTTGGGTCGCCGATCATGGTGTACTGGATTTTGCCGATGGCTGGCGAGGTGTTGTGCCAGGCAGCGTGGGCAAAGTGGGTGTCGGTGGAAACGCTGTAGATTTCGACGCCCAGTTTCTGGAATTCGGCGTAGTTGTCAGCCAGGTCTTCCAGTTCGGTTGGGCAAACGAAGGTGAAGTCAGCTGGGTAGAAGAAAACTACCGACCATTTGCCTTTCAGGTCAGCGTCCGACACGTCTACGAAGTTGCCGTTTTTGTATGCGGTAGCTTTGAACGGTTTTACTTGGCTGTTGATGATAGGCATCGTTGACTCTCCGTCAGGGGTTAAGAAGTTGATGAGGTGAATCCTACCCACCTTCTCGGCGGTTGGCTCATTGGCAAACCTGATGCTGACGATTGGTTTTCCCTATCAGGTAACTGTATTAATAGAAGAAATCTCAAAGCAGCGGTTGCGTCGCCAAGGTCATGCCGAGAAAGGGCGTCGCTTCAACATAGCGCATGGCAGATTTCATGTCGCTCCAACCGACGTAACTCATCAATGACTTCAAGTCCCAGCCGCTGCGATGCGCCCAGGTGGCAAAGCCGCGACGCAGCGAGTGGCTGGTGTACTGCTCGGCAGGCAGGCCGGCGCGCTCCAGCGCCTGGCGCAATAGTGGAATCACACTGTTGGGGTGCAAGCCCTCCTCGCCCAGGTTGCCCCAGCGATCAATCCCGCGAAACACCGGACCACGCACCAGGGCCGAAGCGCTGAGCCATTCGCCGTAGGCCTGCACCGGGCACAGGCGTAGCAGCGCCGGGGTCTGGTAGGTTTTGCCGAGGTTGTCGCGGTCGCTTTTACTGCGGGGCAGATACAGGCTGATCCCCGCACCGGGCGTGGCGCGTACGTGTTCGATCTGCAGGCGGCACAGCTCATCGCTGCGAAAGCCGCGCCAGAAGCCCAGCAGGATCAGCGCGGTGTCGCGCTTGGCGCGCAGCAGGCGCGGCTGATCCTGATCGGCGCTGGCGCGGGCAGCCTCGGCGTCGAGAGACGCCACCACTTGCTCCAACTGCTGGAGCTGCAGCGGTTCGGCCTGCTTTTCCTGCGCAGGGTGCACGGCGCGGATGCCCTTGAGCACCTTGCGCACTACCGGCGCCTTGGTCGGGTCGGGAAACCCCTGGCTGGTGTGCCATTGCGCCAACGCCGAGAGCCGCAGCTTCAAGGTGTTGACTGCCAGCACCCCGGCATGCGCCACCAGATACCGCGCGACGCTGTCACTGGTGGCCGGCAGGAATCCGCCCCAACTCACCTCGAAATGCTCGATCGCCGCGCGATAGCTGCGGCGCGTGTTATCGCGGGTCGCCGCGTTGAGGTAACGATCCAGATCGCTCATGCAGGGCCTATTCGTACGGCAATGGGGTGTATCGGCAACCAAAACGGCTATGACACGGGATAATACGCCAATATCCCATCTGTGAAATCATGAATTTAAAGCCGATTTCATTCGTGATATAGTACGTATATACATACTACATACCACAGTACTAAATCGACGGAGACCCCATGGCTCGCGGCGGCATCAACAAAGCAGTAGTTCAAACGGCACGCCTGGCAATCCTCGCCCGTGGCGAAAACCCCAGCATCGATGCAGTACGCATCGAAATGGGCAATACCGGCTCGAAAACCACGATTCATCGCTATTTGAAGGAGCTGGACGACAGTGAAAGCCGCCTCACCATTACCGAGGCGCCGATTGATGACGAGCTTGGCGAGCTGGTTGCGCGCCTGGCCCAGCGCCTGAAAGACAAGGCCCAGGAGCCCATCGACCTGGCCCTGGCGCAGTTCGAGCAGCAGAAAACCGCCCTGCTCGCCCAGGTAGAGGCCCTTGAAGAAGCCCAAGGCCAGCTCCAGCAGCAATTTGATATCCAGGCCGCCGCCCTGGCGGAAGAAAGCGCAGCGCTGCAAACCGCCAGCACCAGCCTGCAGACGGAGCAAACCCGCAACGCCGGGCTCAGCCAGGCCTGCAGCGATTACGAGCTACGCATCAATGACAAGGACGAACAGATTCGTTCACTGGAAGAAAAGCACCTGCACGCCCGCGATGCGCTGGAGCACTACCGCAACGCCATCAAGGAGCAACGCGAACAGGAACAGCGCCGCCACGAGGGCCAGTTGCAACAACTGCAAGCCGAATTGCGCCAGGCCCAGCAGAGCGCCATGGTGCGTCAGGATGAAATTACCCAGTTGCACCGCGACAATGAGCGGCTATTGATCGAGCACCGGGTCACGGCGAAGGAACTGAGCGCCTTGCAGGAGCAAAGCCGCAAGGATCAGGCTCGACAGCTCGCGTTGAGCGAACAGGTCAGCCTGATTGATAGCGAACGCACGCTGCTGCAAGAGCGTTTGCGCGTAGCCGTGCTGGAAAGCCAGTCACGCCAGGACGCGCTGACCGAACAACAACACAGCCATAAAACCCTGGAATTGGACCTGATCAAGGCCCAGGCGACGATAGAGGCGTTGCGCCTGGCCGCCGTCGTTGCAACGACGCCAGAAGCAACACCCAACGCCTGATCAGTTGGCCACAGGCATGCGCATGGTGACGAATTCTTCCGCCGCCGTAGGATGCACGCCGATGGTCTCGTCGAAATGCTGCTTGGTCGCGCCCGCCTTGAGCGCGATCGCCAAGCCTTGCACGATTTCCCCAGCATCCGGACCGACCATGTGGCAGCCCAGCACCTTGTCGGTGTCGGCATCGACCACCAACTTCATCAGGGTTTTCTCCTGGCAATCGGTCAAGGTCAGCTTCATCGGACGGAAGCGGCTTTCAAAGATCTGGACCTTATGCCCCTTGTCCCTGGCCTCCTCTTCGGTCAGGCCAACGGTGCCGATGTTGGGCAGGCTGAACACCGCCGTCGGGATCATCGCGTAATCCACCGGGCGATACTGCTCAGGCTTGAACAAGCGCCGCGCCACGGCCATACCTTCGGCCAGGGCCACCGGCGTCAGTTGCACGCGACCGATCACATCGCCGATTGCCAGGATCGATGATTCAGCGGTCTGGTACAGGTCGTCGACTTCGACAAAGCCCCGCTTGTCGAGCTTGACCCCGGTGTTCTCCAGCCCCAGGTTGTCCAGCATCGGGCGGCGGCCGGTGGCGTAGAACACACAATCAGCTTCCAGTACACGGCCGTCTTTCAGCGTGGCCTTGAGGCTGCCATCGGCCTGTTTGTCGATGCGT
The DNA here is from genome assembly GCF_025466155.1 of Pseudomonas sp. 13B_2.1_Bac1. NCBI lineage: Bacteria > Pseudomonadati > Pseudomonadota > Gammaproteobacteria > Pseudomonadales > Pseudomonadaceae > Pseudomonas > Pseudomonas sp. 13B_2.1_Bac1. The sequence continues at coordinate 14,916 of NZ_JANLOH010000046.1, forward strand.
TCGATGTCGGCATTGAATTGCAGGTCCAAGCCGCGCTTGGTCAATTCTTCCTTCAGGTGCGTGCGCACCGAACCGTCGAAGCCGCGCAGGAACAGGTCACCGCGGTACAGCAGCGTGGTCTGCGCACCCAAGCCATGGAAAATCCCGGCGAACTCGACGGCAATGTAGCCACCGCCCACCACCAGCACGCGGTTGGGCAGCTCTTTGAGGAAGAACGCTTCATTCGAACCGATTGCGTGCTCACGGCCCGCAATCTCCGGAATCTGCGGCCAGCCACCGGTGGCGATCAGGATGTGCTTGGCGGTGAAGCGCTCGCCATTGATTTCCACCTGGTGCGGATCCACCAGGCGCGCATGCCCTTCATGCAGCGTCACGCCACTGTTGACCAGCAGATTACGGTAGATGCCGTTGAGGCGATTGATCTCGCGGTCCTTGTTGGCGATCAGCGTCGCCCAATCAAAGTTTGCCTCACCCAGCGACCAGCCGAAACCGCTGGCTTGCTCGAAATCCTCGGCAAAGTGCGCGCCGTAGACCAGCAGTTTTTTCGGCACGCAGCCGACGTTAACGCAGGTACCGCCCAGGTAGCGGCTTTCCGCCACGGCCACCTTGGCGCCAAAGCCCGCAGCAAAGCGCGCCGCGCGAACACCGCCGGAACCGGCGCCAATTACATACAGGTCAAAATCGTAGGCCATTTCACTCTCCTCGGCAGGACATCAGCATACCGACTTACATGGGGCTGAAAAACGAAAAAGCCACCCGAAGGTGGCTTTTTTAGAGCAGGCGACGCTTACCGTGAATCAGTAAGCCTTGCCAGTCTTGTAGAAGTGCTCGTAGCAGAAGTTGGTCGCCTCGATGTAGCCTTCAGCGCCACCGCAGTCGAAACGCTGGCCTTTGAATTTGTAGGCAATCACGCAACCGTCTTTGGCTTGCTTGAGCAGGGCGTCGGTGATCTGGATCTCGCCGCCTTTGCCTGGCTCGGTTTCTTCGATCAACTTGAAGATGTCCGGGGTCAGGATGTAACGACCGATGATCGCCAGGTTCGATGGCGCATCTTCCGGTGCTGGTTTCTCAACCATGTCGCGAACGCGGATCAGGCCATCACCAATGTCGTCGCCGGCGATAACGCCGTACTTGTTGGTTTCGGTCGGGTTCACTTCCATGACCGCAACGATGGTGCAGCGGTACTTCTGGTAGAGCTTGACCATCTGGGTCAGCACACCGTCGCCTTCCAGGTTGACACACAGGTCATCCGCCAGGACCACGGCGAACGGTTCGTCACCGATCAGCGGGCGGCCAGTCAGGATGGCGTGGCCGAGGCCTTTCATCTGGGTCTGACGGGTGTAGGAGAACGAGCACTCGTCGAGCAGTTTACGGATACCGACCAGGTATTTTTCCTTGTCGGTGCCCTTGATCTGGTTTTCCAGCTCATAGCTGATGTCGAAGTGGTCTTCCAGCGCGCGCTTACCACGGCCAGTCACGATGGAGATTTCGTTCAGACCGGCATCCAGTGCCTCTTCGACGCCGTACTGAATCAGTGGCTTGTTCACCACCGGCAGCATCTCTTTGGGCATGGCCTTGGTCGCTGGCAAGAAGCGAGTGCCGTAACCGGCTGCTGGGAACAAGCATTTCTTGATCATATGGGTCCTTACAAAGGGCTGTGCGTACGAATTCGGCGCAGTCTAATCAGGCCGCAGTCACCTTACAATGGGTCCTGCTGGCGTTGCGATGTCAACATAGAGAAAAAATGTCAGCGTAAGTTCCGCTTATCTTACGAAGAGCGTTATCACCAACACGGCAAAAACTGCCTGCACCTTGTCATCACCAAGGCCTGCAACCTTTTTAGCACGCTTTTCAACCGGTAACACTGACCTAGAATAACTTGCGCCGACCCGCGACATTTGGCGCTATCATTAGGCCCTTGAACCAGACCACGAGATTCTTAATAGATGTCAGAACCAAAAGGCGTGAACGGCTACTTGATCACTCAGCGAGCAGATGGCTGGCACTTGATCAACTTCCACGGAGACAGCGTCGCAGGGACGTTCGCGACCGAGCGTGAAGCGATTGCGGTAGCCGAAGTGTTTGTGGATGAAGCTGGCCACGCGTCGAGCAAGCGCCCCAAAGGCAAGTAAGGCTCGCGACACGACCAGAAGCCCCGTTGAACGGGGCTTTTTTGCGATTGTCTGTACCTAGGTGGCAGATCGCTATAATCTGCCGAAAACGCCCAACGACACTGTCAGCGCGCCCCTCCCAACACTCTTTGACGACGAACCCACATGAACAAGATTCTGGCACTGATTGCGGTACTGGCGCTGGCCGGCTGCACCACCACCTCTGATGTTTACCTGAAGAACGGTGAACAAGGCCTGACGATCGACTGCTCCGGCGAGGCCAACTCCTGGGCCAGTTGCTACGAAAAGGCTGATGCGTCCTGCGCCGGCACCGGCTACCGCATCGTCGGTACCGAAGGCACCCCTGCGCTGAGCGAGGACGACAAGACCCTGGGCAAGGATGTCGGCAACTTCAAGAGCCGCAGCGTCGTGGTGGTGTGCAAGTAGGCACGCGTGTCCTACATGTGGATTTCGGCGAACTTGATGCCCAGGCCGCGAATGGTCTCGATCAGGTCATCCAGGCGCTCGAATGACTCGACTTCATCCTGATCATCGACCAGGAAGAAACTGCGCCCGCCGCTTTTCTTGAAGAATACGATCCACTCGCCCAGGTCGGCGGGATTCTGGATGACATGGGTGGCCGAGATCTGACCCTCGGCGTGATGAGCTCTGACGTGTTCGCGCTTCATGAGATTGTTTCCAGGAAAAGACCAATGCCGCGCAAACCCTGGGGTTGCGCGGCATTTTTGCAGTGAATGGCCGACAGTTTAACGGATACCCTGCCCGATCAGCACGCCATCTACGGTTTGCCCGTAGAGATTGACCCCATCATTGGCATGAAACTTCACCCGGGTTTTCTCCACCGAACCCTCGATCAGCCGCGGGTCCTGCGGCCGTTCATGGCTGTTGACGTAGGCCGCCACATCCCACGCCTGCTGATCGCTCAGGCTGCCGCCCTTGCCCAATGGCATGTTGTGCTTGATGAAGGACGCCGCCGTGTTGATTCGGTGCATGCCCGCGCCCCAGTTGTAGGAATCCTTACCCCAGAGCGGCGGCATCACGTAGCTGTCACCGAATTTTTGCCCTTGCCCTTCGGCGCCATGACACACCGCACACTGCCCTTTGTACACCTGCGCGCCCTGCGCCAGGTCGTAACCTTTGGCTGGCTGCGCCACGTCGGGATAGCCGCGCCCCGGCAACTCGACGCCCAACGGCGCTTTGCTGGCCAACCAATAGGCGTACACCGACAGCGCAGTGATCTCGGGGCTGTCGGCTGCGGGCGGCGTACCGCCATTCATGCTGAACTGAAAGCAGCCCTGCAAGCGCTCGGCAAAGGTGTTGACCTTGTCGTTCTTCTTCCGATAGGCCGGGTACATCGGGTAAGCCCCCCACAGCGGCGCCGAATTGGCCAGGCGTCCCTGGTCGAGGTGGCAATTGCTGCAATTGAGGCCGTTGCCGACAAACTGTGGCGCGAGCCGCTGGGTATCGACGAACAACGCGTAGCCTTGCCGGACCAGCTTGCCGTAGGCGTTGTCAGGCAGTTCGCTTTCCTGGGGCGACTGGAATGGCGCGGCTGGCGGGTGGGCGGTCGTCGGTTGAAGTTGCGACTGGTCTTCCATGGCGATGGTGGCGGCATGCGCGGGCAACACGACCAGCATTCCGAGCAACATAAAGGCCTTCATGGCTTCACCTCCAGGCTGAGCGCCGCGAAATACTCGGCCACGCTCTGTACCTCGTCTGCCGTCAGCGATTTGGCGATGTGTCCCATCAGATCATTCGGATCGTTGTGTCGGCTGCCGCCCTGCCAAGCCAACAATTGCGCCTTCAGGTAGGCCGCTGGCTGGCCGGCCAACGGCGGAAAGGCATCGCCGACGCCGCTGCCGGCCGGCCCATGACAACTGACACAGGCCGGAATCTGCCGCTCCCATGCGCCCTGCAGGGCGAGCTTCTGCGCGGGGTTGCTCGGCATTTCGCTGCGCTGCGCCAAGGTCGGCGCAGGCGCAGGCATCGCGGCCACGGCCAGGCTCACCGCGTCGATTTCCGCGTCAGTCAGGGCATTTGCCACCGGCTGCATCACCGGATGACTGCGACTGGCGTGCTTGAAGTCTTCCAGCTGTTTACGCGTGTACGCTGCCGGCAAACCGGCCAAGCGGGGAAAGCCCGCAGCCGCCATGCCCAGCCCGTCAGCACCATGACAGGCGACACAGGGCATGGCGCCCGGCTGCGATCCTCCCTCGGTAAAAATCTTGTTCCCCTCCAGCGCGTGGGCATTGCCCAACATCAACAGCAGCGCGCTGCCCATCAGCATGCGTTCCAATGACATCATCACGACTCCATTTTTATAGTTATATGCTTAGGCATTTATGGCATAAGCCTACAAATGGTAGGGGAATGAAAGCGTCGGAACAACACCCAAAAAAAAGCCTGACACTGTCAGGGGCAGCGTCAGGCTTTTTATCGAATTCGAACTTGCGGGGTAAAGGGCCGATTTCAGCCGGAAATGCACTCTTCGCCAGCCTTCTTCACATCACCCGGACGAATAGGCACATTGGACATGCTCTCGTAGAGCTTGATGCTGCTGCCACTGGAGCGCTCTTCGATCTCGAAAATGGCCGACGGATCTGCCGAGAATTTCTGCGGCACGATGACCTGGACACCGTCCTTATGCGGCTCGATCTGTGGCGGTCGGCGCGTGGTGGACAATTTGCGCACGACACAAGCGGCATATTCCTGCGGTTTTTTCCCTGAGATGACAGCCAATGTCGGCGGCGTCTGCTTGATATCTGCAACCGAAGCACACCCACCTATCGCCAAGGCCAGAACCAACACACTCCACTTCATATAAAACCTCCGATAAAGACCCTACGACAGCGGGGATGGTAAATTTCTCCCGCCCAAGTAGGATTTATCCCTGATAACTCGGTAAATAACTGTTTTAAATTGTCGACGCGGTCGAACACGGGCCGATAATAAACGCGCTGGGGCTGATAAACTCCATCTTAACCTACGTATCGTTCTGATTTTTCAGAAAAAGCCCTTCTGGAGACACCCGCATGAAATTCATCCACCAGCGCGAGCACCTCAACGAGGGAGACATTGTCGTCATCGAATGCTCGCAGACTTGTAATATTCGTCTGATGAGTGATGCGAACTTTCGCAGCTTCAAGAATGGCGGCCGCCATACCTACCACGGTGGCGCCTTCGACAAATTCCCTGCCAAGATCACCGCGCCGAGCACAGGGTTCTGGAACATTACCCTCGACGTGGTCACACGCCGCGCGATCAGCGTCACCAAGAAGCCCGCGCTGTCGCACAAGATTCGCATCGTGCGCCGTACCAGCTCGAAACTGAGCTGACCCGTACCCTTTCCAGGAAATGATCGTGACTGCCACTACCAAATACGTCATCAAATACAAACTCAACGGCGAACGCCGCTTCGAATTCGCGCAACTGCACACCAATAGCGTGGAGGAAGCCAAACAAGCCCTGGCCAAAATCCACGATGCCAGTGATGAAATCACCGACATTAATGTGAGCAAGGCGCTGTAAGCCATGCCCGGCCCTACTGCCGACCTGTTCGCCGAGGACGCCCTGCAGCAACCGGCTGGGCGCGAGCAGATCGGCGAAGAGTCCTACGTCCTAAGAGGCTACGCCCTGCCCTGGATTGAGCGACTGCTGCCAGAGTTGCGTCGCGTGCTGGCGCAATCGCCGTTTCGACAGATGGTCACGCCCGGCGGCTTCACCATGTCGGCGGCCTTGAGCAGTTGTGGCGACCTGGGCTGGACCACCGACGCGACCGGCTATCGCTACACCCCCCTCGATCCGCGTAGCCAGCAGCCCTGGCCGTCCATGCCGGAGACCTTGCGCCAATTGGCCATGGAAGCCGCGGCAGACGCCGGCTTCGTCGACTTCAGGCCGGATGCCTGCCTGATCAATCGCTATGTGCCCGGCGCGAAGATGTCCCTGCACCAGGACAAAAACGAACGCCGCTACAGTGAACCGGTGGTGTCGGTCTCGCTGGGGCTGCCAGCGATTTTCCTGTTTGGTGGCCATGAACGCAGCGGCAAGACCCAGAAGATTTCGCTGTTCCATGGCGACGTGGTGGTCTGGGGCGGCGTCGATCGCCTGCGCTTTCATGGGGTGATGCCGATCAAGGAAGGCGTGCATCCGGTCATGGGCCCGCAGCGCATCAATCTGACCTTTCGCGCCGCCGGCTGATTTGACCGCAAGCTTCGGAGTGCCAGGCCGTCGCGGCAGGGCTAATCTGGCCAGAATCCGTCAAGAGTGCCGAGCATGACTACCGAACGAGACCCGCGCTGGGCTGCCATTCTCGCCCGCGACCCGAAGGCCGATGGACTGTTCGTCTACGGCGTGAAGACCACCGGCGTGTATTGCCGCCCCAGCAGCGCCTCGCGGTTGCCACGGCCGGAAAATATCGAGTTCTTCGACACTGCCGCGCACGCCGAGGCGGCCGGTTATCGCCCGAGCAAACGCGCGGCCGGCGACCAAACGCAATTGGCCGCGCACCACGCGCAAGTGGTGGCCGATGCGTGCAGGCACATCGAGTCGGCCGACACCGCGCCCAGCCTCAACACGCTGGCGGCGCAGGCCGGCCTCAGCGCTTTTCATTTCCACCGCGTGTTCAAAAGCGTGACCGGCCTGACCCCCAAGGGCTACGCCAGCGCCCACCGCTCACGCAAAGTGCGCGACGGGCTCAAGGGCCAGCATTCGGTGACGGACGCGCTGTACGACGCAGGCTTCAATTCCAACAGCCGCTTTTACGAGTCGGCCAACCGGTTGCTCGGTATGAAGCCCAGCGACTACAAGGCCGGCGGCACCAACAGCGAGATCCTGTTCGCCGTCGGCCAATGCTCGTTGGGCGCCATCCTGGTGGCGCAAAGCACGCGCGGCGTGTGCGCCATTCTGCTCGGGGATGATCCGGACGCACTGGTGCGTGACCTGCAGGATCAATTCCCCAAGGCCAACCTGGTCGGCGCCGACCGCCGTTTCGAGCAACTGATCGCCCAGGTGGTGGGGTTTATCGAGGCACCCGCGCTGGGCCTGGACTTACCGCTGGACCTGCGCGGCACGGCGTTTCAGGAACGGGTCTGGCAAGCCCTGCGCGAGATTCCGGTGGGCAGCACGGCCAGCTATGCGCAGATCGCCGAGCGTATCGGCGCACCCAAGTCATTTCGCGCGGTGGCCCAGGCCTGCGGGGCCAACAGCCTGGCGGTGGCGATCCCCTGCCATCGCGTGGTGCGCAGCAATGGCGATGTGTCGGGCTACCGCTGGGGCGTCGAGCGTAAACGCCAGTTGCTTGCGCGCGAAAGCGAAGTCTAGAGCGACTGGCGCTTGCGAAATTGCGCAACCTTATGCCGATTGCCACACAACGCCATGCTGCACCAGCGGCGCTTGTGGGCTTTGGTGCGATCGTAAAACCACAGCACGCATTCCGGATGTTCGCAGGTACGGATCAGGTTGAAATCCCCGCCCACCAGCAAATCCGCAGCCGCCTCGGCAATCGGCGCGAGAAACTGTTCAGCAGTTTGCAGTTTGCGCTGACGCTCCAGCCGCAGTTCACCGGGCGCCGGCCACGCCAATTGCGGATGGCTCACGGCCTTGCGCAGGAAACCGTTGAGGGGCTCGGGGTCGCCTTGCGAACCGGCCTTGCGCTGTTCGAGTAACAGCCGAATCACTTCACGCAACTTCAAGGCCGCCGCGAGCAAAGCCCCGTGCTCAAACGTCGGCACGCGACCCTCCTCGGCCCATCCCAGACGCACCAGCCAGCGCTCGACATCCGCATCGTGTTGCCAGAACTCGAAAGGCTGGCCATCGACATTGGCGCGCGTATTGAGCATGTCCAGCACCGGGTCATCGGCGAGCACGTAGGGTTCCAGCGGGACGGCAGGGGGTGGGGAAATGGCCATGGTCGATCCTCTTGAGAGCGCTGGAATGGTAACCGCTATTGGCTCGCCTGGATAGTTACTCACGACAAAACGCTAACCTGATAAAACTATTTGACAGGTTACATTTTTAAGCGCAGCTTTTTAAGACTGTAACCCGTATATCAATTTTATCAAGTTACAAGAGGCGTACTCACCATGACCCCGCATGCTCCCGTTGTTCACTACCATCACGTCGACGTCGATGGCGTACGCATGTTCTACCGCGAAGCCGGCGACCCTGGCGCCCCGGTGATCCTGCTGTTGCACGGCTTTCCCAGCTCGTCGCATATGTACCGCAACCTGATCCCGCTGCTCGCCAGCCGTTATCGGGTGATCGCGCCGGACCTGCCCGGCTTCGGCTTCACCGAGGTGCCGGATGAACGCGAGTACGTCTACAGCTTCGACAACCTGGCGACTACCGTGGGGCATTTTGTCGATGCGTTGGCGTTGAGCCGCTACGCGCTGTACGTCTTCGATTACGGCGCACCGGTCGGCCTGCGCCTGGCAGTCGCACACCCTGGGCGGGTCAGCGCGCTGGTCTCGCAAAACGGCAACGCGTACCTGCAAGGGGTGGGTGATGCCTGGGCACCGATCCAGGCTTACTGGGCCGAGCCGAGCCAGGCTAATCGCGAGGTGATTCGCAATGCGGTAATCAGCCTGGAAGGCACGCGCTACCAATACCTGCACGGTGTAGACCACCCAGAATGGGTTGCGCCCGAGTCCTACATGCTCGACGTTTTGCTGATGCAGCGTCCCGGCAATGACGAAATCCAGCTGGACCTGTTCCTCGACTACCGCAACAACCTCACGCTGTACCCTGACTTCCAGGCGTTCTTCAGGGCCACTCAGGTCCCGACGCTGGTGATTTGGGGTCAGAACGATCCGTTCTTCATCCCGCCTGGCGCCCACGCGTATAAAACCGACAACCCGAACGCGGTGGTCGAACTCCTGGATACCGGCCACTTTGCCCTGGAAACCCATGCCAGCCATATCGCCGAGCGTATTCATGCCGTGCTGGGCGATGCCATCAATTGATGGCGCACCACGAAACGCCCGCTTCGTCCAGTGAATAAAACAGACTGGCCGGGTGCCAAGGGCCCTGCTAAAACAGCGCGAAGCCTCACTATCGCTGGAGACGCACCCCATGAGCACCTGGCCAGACACGCGCATTCTCGACCTGCTGGGCATCGACGTACCCATCATCCAGGCCCCGATGGCGGGAGCTACCACCACCGCCATGGTGATTGCCGCCAGCAACGCCGGCGCACTGGGCTCGATGCCCGCCGCGGCGCTGAGCATCGAGCAACTGCGCGAGGCTCTGAGCACTATCCGCCAAGCCAGTACGCGCGCCCTCAACGTGAATTTCTTCTGCCACCAGCCGCCCCCGGCCGACGCCGCCCGTGACAAGCGCTGGAAAGCGCTGCTGGAACCCTACTACCGCGAACTGGGTGCCGATTTCGATGCGCCGACACCGGTGTCCAACCGTGAGCCGTTCAACGAAGCCGCGTGCCAGGTGGTCGAAGCGTTTCGCCCCGAGGTGGTGAGTTTTCACTTTGGCTTGCCGGAAAAATCTCTGCTGGACCGGGTAAAAGCCACCGGCGCGAAAGTGCTGTCGTCCGCCACCACAGTTGAAGAAGCGATCTGGCTGGAACAACACGGCTGCGACGCCATCATCGCCATGGGCATCGAGGCCGGCGGCCATCGTGGTTTGTTTCTCAGCGACGACCTCAATACCCAGATCGGGCTGTTCGCCCTGCTGCCGCAAATCGTCGACGCCGTCAGCGTGCCGGTGATTGCCGCCGGGGGGATTGGGGATGCGCGCGGGATTGTCGCGGCATTTGCCCTCGGTGCTTCGGCCGTCCAGATTGGCACTGCCTACCTGTTCACCCCTGAAGCCAACGTCAGCGCCTCCCACCACCATGCATTGCGCACTGCCCAGGCCAGCGAAACCGCATTGACCAACCTCTTCACCGGCCGCCCGGCGCGGGGCATCGTCAACCGCGTGATGCGTGAATTGGGGGCGATCAACCCGGCAGCGCCGGCATTTCCCACGTCCGGCGGCGCGTTGATCCCGCTCAAGGCCAAGGACGAAGCCGGCTTCAGCAACCTGTGGGCGGGCCAGGCGTTGCGCCTGGGCAAGGAAACCACCACATACGAACTGACCCGCGAACTGGCCGAACAGGCCCTGGCCAAGCTCAACTAGCGGCAGCAGCTGAAGCAACTTTGCACTGTACCGGCAATGGCCAACCGCTATATATTCCCATACATAGCGGTTAAGCCTTCTCCCTATAACAAGCCGTACAATCCCCAAGGAGCTGCTTCATGAAGATTCACGCCTCACGCCTGGCCATGCTGGTCGCCGCCCTCGCCTTCGGTTCGGCCCACGCCGATGAAGTCCAGGTGGCCGTTGCCGCCAACTTCACCGCACCGATCCAGGCGATTGCCGCCGACTTCGAAAAAGACACCGGCCACAAGCTGGTCGCAGCCTACGGCGCCACTGGGCAGTTCTACACCCAGATCAAGAACGGCGCGCCGTTCGAAGTGTTCCTGAGTGCCGACGACACTACCCCGCAAAAACTTGAAACCGAAGGCGACACCGTCAAAGGCTCGCGCTTTACCTACGCCGTGGGCACCCTGGCGTTGTGGTCGGCCAAGGAAGGTTACGTCGACGCCAAGGGCGAAGTGCTGAAGAAAAACCAATTCAAGCACTTGTCCATCGCCAACCCGAAAGCCGCACCTTACGGCCTCGCCGCGACCCAAGTGCTGGCCAAAGAAGGCCTGACCGACAAGGTCAAGGACAAGATCGTCGAAGGCCAGAACATTACCCAGGCGTATCAGTTTGTCTCCACCGGCAATGCCGAGCTGGGTTTCGTCGCGCTGTCGCAGATCTACAAGGACGGCAAAGTCACCAGCGGATCGGCCTGGATCGTGCCGGCGTCCCTGCATGACCCGATCAAGCAAGACGCAGTGATCCTCAACAAAGGCAAGGACAGCGCCGCTGCCAAAGCCCTGGTCGAGTACCTCAAGGGGCCGAAAGCTGCTGCGGTGATCAAGTCCTATGGCTACGAGCTGGCCCAGTAAATGCCGCTGTCGAGTGCCGATTTTTCCGCTATCTGGCTGACCATCAAACTGGCGTCACTGACCACCGTGATCCTGCTGGTCATCGGCACTCCGATTGCCCTGTGGTTGTCGCGCACCCGCTCCTGGTGGCGCGGCCCGATTGGGGCAGTCGTGGCCTTGCCGTTGGTGCTGCCACCGACGGTGATCGGTTTCTACCTGCTGTTGACGATGGGCCCCCATGGCTACTTCGGCCAGTTCACCCAATGGCTGGGCCTGGGTACCCTGACCTTCAGTTTCGCCGGGCTGGTGATTGGCTCGGTGATCTATTCCATGCCGTTTGTGGTGCAGCCGTTGCAGAACGCCTTCTCCGCCATCGGCACACGCCCGCTGGAAGTGGCCGCGACCTTGCGCGCCAACCCGTGGGATACCTTCTTTACCGTGATCCTGCCCCTGGCACGCCCGGGGTTTATCACCGCGTCCATCCTCGGCTTCGCGCATACCGTCGGCGAATTCGGCGTGGTGCTGATGATCGGCGGCAATATCCCCGACAAGACCCGCGTGGTCTCGGTGCAGATCTACGACCATGTCGAAGCCATGGAATATGCCCAGGCCCACTGGCTGGCCGGCTCCATGGTGGTGTTCGCGTTCCTCGTGTTGCTGGCGCTCTACTCCAGCCGTAAATCCAAGATGGGCTGGAGCTGACACCGATGATTGATGTACGCCTCAATGTGAAATACGCAGGCTTTGCCCTGGACGTGGACCTGCATTTGCCTGGGCGCGGCGTGACGGCGCTGTACGGGCACTCCGGCTCCGGCAAGACCACCTGCCTGCGCTGTATCGCCGGGCTGGAGCGTGCCGAAGAGGGCTTTGTGCAGATCAACGATGAAGTCTGGCAGGACAGCCGCACCGGGCTGTTCGTGCCGCCGCACAAACGGGCCCTTGGCTACGTGTTCCAGGAGGCGAGCCTGTTCGCGCATTTGTCGGTACGGGCGAACCTGGAGTTTGGCCTCAAGCGCATCCCGCGCGCGCAGCGGCGGGTCGATATGGCCCAGGCCAGCGAATTGCTCGGGATCAGCCATCTGCTCGATCGCCATCCCCAGCACTTGTCCGGCGGTGAACGCCAGCGCATCGGCATCGCCCGTGCTTTGCTGACCAGCCCGAGCCTGCTGTTGATGGACGAGCCGCTGGCCGCGCTCGACAGCAAGCGCAAAGGCGAGATCCTGCCGTACCTGGAACGCCTGCACGATGAACTGGACATCCCGGTGCTGTACGTCAGCCATGCCCAGGATGAAGTCGCGCGCCTGGCCGATCACATCGTGCTGCTCAGCGACGGCAAGGCCCTGGCGAGCGGCCCGATTGGCGAAACCCTGGCGCGTCTCGACCTGCCGATGGCGCTGGGCGACGACGCCGGCGTGGTCATCAACGGCAGCGTCAGCGCCTACGACGATCATTACCAATTGCTCACGCTGCAACTGCCGGACAGTGCCGAGCACCTGCGCGTGGCGCATGCGCCGCTGGCGCTGGGCAAGGCGTTGCGGGTCAAGGTACAGGCGCGGGACGTGAGCCTCAGCCTGCAAGCCGAGGAAGCCAGCAGCATTCTCAATCGCCTGCCGGTGACGGTCACCGAGGAAATCCCGGCAGACAACAGTGCCCACGTGCTGGTGCGCCTGGAAGCCGATGGCACGCCGCTGCTCGCGCGGATCACGCGGTTCTCCCGCGATCAGCTGCAACTGCACCCGGGCCAGCGGCTGTGGGCACAGATCAAGGCGGTGGCGGTGCTCGCGTAAAAACCTTTTGGCACGACCGCAAACGGCTGCGGTCAATCAGGAATACCGGCCTGATCTGTTGCCAAGGAACCTGCACCATGCCCGACTCCGCGCTGCCCGCCGACCTGCCCCGCGACCTGCATTACGTTGATGACACCCAACCCGGCATCCGCCGCAAGCGCCTGCGCGGCAAGTTCCAGTATTTCGATGCCAAGGGCGAACGCATACAGGATGCCGACGAGATCAAGCGCCTGAATGCCTTGGCGGTGCCCCCGGCCTACACCGACGTGTGGATCTGCGCCGACCCGCGCGGCCATCTGCAGGCCACCGGGCGCGACGCGCGGGGACGCAAGCAATACCGCTACCACACGCGCTGGCGCGAAGTGCGTGACACCGACAAATATTCACGCCTGCAGGAGTTCGGCAACGCCCTGCCCAAACTGCGCAAGCAACTCGAGGCGCAGTTGGCCGAGCCTGGTTTCACCCGCGAGAAGGTCCTGGCTACCGTGGTGGTGCTGCTGGATGCGACCTTGATCCGCGTCGGCAATACCCAGTACGCGCGGGACAACAAATCCTACGGCTTGACCACCCTGCGCAACCGCCATGTCGACATCAAGGGCAGTGAGATCCAGTTCCAGTTTCGCGGCAAGAGCGGCGTGGAGCATCAGGTCAGCGTCAAAGACCGGCGCCTGGCCACAGTGGTCAAGCGCTGCCTGGAGTTGCCGGGGCAGAACCTGTTCCAGTACCTGGACGAGGACGGCGAGCGCCACACGGTCAGCTCGCATGACGTCAACGCGTACCTGCACAGCCTCACCGGCGCCGATTTCACCGCCAAGGATTACCGCACCTGGGCCGGTACCGCGATGGCGCTGGCAGTGCTGCGCGAGTTGGAATGGCAGCCGGAATCCGACGCCAAACGGCATGTGGTGGCGATGGTCAAGGATGTCGCCAAGCAACTCGGCAACACCCCGGCCGTGTGCCGCAAGTGCTATATCCACCCGGCCGTGCTGGAGCATTTCAGCCTGGGTGAACTGTCTCGACTGCCCAAGCCGCGCCTGCGCAAAGGTTTGAAAGCCGAGGAGGTTGCGCTGGCCATGTTCCTGGAGAAACTGAGCGCCGACTTGCCAGAAAAAGCCAAGGCAGGTTAGGCTTTGCCTCCCTTCTGACGCCCGGGATGACCGCCGACGTGAACCACTAAGCCTTCCAAAATGTATCTGCAACGAGCCGCCTGGCGTGCTTGTTGGCCTGTCCGACATTTTTTTGGAGGTGCTGATGACTGACGTCAACCGGCTGCCCGTCCTGGTTTCACTGCAACACCTGAGCTTCCAATTCGCCAATGGCGAAACCTTGCTGCACGACCTGTCCCTGTCCATCGATCACACCCCCACGGGGATCGTCGGGCGCAATGGCCGCGGCAAAAGCATCCTCGCGCAATTGATCGCCGGGTTATTGCCGCCCTCCTCCGGTTCGCTCGACTGTTCGGCCCGCGTTGCTTACGTGCCGCAGGCCGTGGTGGTGAATGCGGGGCAAACCGTCGCCGAGATCACCGGCACCGCCGAGCCCCTGGCGGCCCTCGCACGCATGGCGGCGGGCGTGGCGCGGGTCGATGACCTTGAGGTGATCGATGATCGGTGGGACCTGGCCGAACGCTTGCGCACCGCCCTAGACGCCGCAGGCCTGGCCGCGCTTGGTTTTGACACGCGCGCCGATCAGCTCAGTGGCGGCCAGCTGGCGCGGGTCGCGGTGATCGGTGCCATGCTCGCGGAACCGCAACTGCTGGTACTCGATGAACCTACCAATCACCTCGACGGCGACGGCCGTAACTGGCTGTTGCAGGTGCTGCAGGCATGGCGCGGCGGCCTGGTGGTGGTCAGCCATGATCGGCAATTGCTCAACACCCTCGGGCGCATCATTGAGCTGTCGCCGCTCGGTCCCCAGGTGTATGGCGGCAACTATGCTGCCTATCGTCTCCAGCGCGACACCGAGCAGCACGCCGCCATCGCCGCGCTGGAACACGCGCGCCTGCAGCGCAGCCGCGAACGCCGGCGCCTGCAAAAGGATCATGACAGCCTGCAGCGCAATGCCGCGCGCTCGCGCAAACATGCCGAGACGGCCAATGTCGATCGCTTTACCAAGGCGCGCTGGAAAGGCGCCGCCACCGAAATCGTCAGTACTGTGCGCAGCGCGCATCACGCGCACAAAAGCGAGCTGGATGATCAGGTGCGCGAGGCCTACGCGCGCGTCGAAGACGAAACACCGACCCTGCTGGCCTTGCCCGGCTCGGCGGTACCCAATGGCCGCCGCGTGATTGCCCTGGCCGAGGTTCAATTACCCTGGCTGTCACAGCCGGCACTGACACTCGATTTGATCGGGCCGGTGCGCGTGGCGGTGCAAGGGCCGAACGTCTGTGGGAAATCCACTCTGCTCAAAGTGCTGGCAGGAATGTGGCAGCCGGTCAGGGGCGAATGTTCAGTGCCGGTTCCCAGCGCCTACATCGACCAGCATCTGGCGCTGCTCGACGACCAACGCTCGATCATCGACCAACTCAACCTGCTCGAGACCCCCTTGGCCGAAGCCCAGTTGCGCACGCGCCTGGCCTTGCTGCAACTGGATGCATTACGGGTCACCCAGCCGGCCGGCCAACTCAGCGGCGGCGAGCGCTTGAAGGCCGCGATGGCAATTGCCTTGTGGCGAGCAACGCCCGCGCAACTGCTATTGCTCGACGAGCCTACCAACCACCTTGACCTGGAATCGGTGCTCGCCTTCGAGCAGGCGCTGCAGGGGTTCGACGGCGCGATGCTGGTGGTCTCGCATGACCCGGCATTCGTGCAGGCGATCCGGCCGACGCATCATTTACGCTGGCAGCCGGAGGGGTGGCGCCTGGAGAGTGTCTGAGGTCATTGCATGGCGCCGCAAAGCGTCCTACGGTAGTGGCCGGATAATCTCACCGAGGAACCCGGCCCCATGCTGCCTTCGCCGCGCAAGCCCTTCGCCAATGCCGCACTTGCCCATCAACAGCGCTGGCGGGGTCGCGTCGGCCTGATGCTGGTGGCCAGCCTGTCGGTACTGGCGGGCATGACCGACGCCATCGGCTTTATGGCCAGCGGTGACTTTGTGTCGTTCATGAGCGGCAACACCACGCGCCTGGCGGTGGCGATCAGCGCCGGCGATCTCGGCTTGACCGCACGCCTGCTGTTGCTGGTTGCGACATTCGTGGTGGGCAATGCCTTGGGCGTGGTGGTCAGCCGCCTCAGCCGGCGGCATGCCTTGCCTTTGCTGTTGTGCATTGCCGCCTTGCTCTGCGGCGGCGCGCTGCTGCCCTTCGCCGACACGTTGCCCGCGCTGCTGGCGGCGATCATCGCGATGGGCATGCTCAATGCGGCAGTGGAAGAGGTCAACGGCTTGCCGGTGGGTCTCACCTACGTCACCGGGGCGCTGTCACGCTTTGGGCGTGGGCTGGGTCGCTGGATGCTCGGCGAACGCCGCAACGGCTGGCGGGTGCAACTGATTCCATGGGCGGGGATGTTTATCGGCGCGGTGATTGGCGCACTGCTGGAACAACAACTGGGCCTGCGGGCGCTGTGGGTCAGCGGCGCGTTGGCGGGGGTGTTGGGGTTGGTGTCGCTGAAGATTCCCCGTCGCTGGCACCTGGGTTTTATGCCGCGCTAAGGGTTGAAAAGGATGCTCGCCCGACGTTTAGGCCTCGACGTCCGTGTACTGGTAAAGAGCCATCATGTCGGGCGAGCGCGTGCATCATAAGCGAATGTCCGGCGGCTGTCCCGCCGGGCGATTCCTAAAAGCACTAAGGCAATGGATTACAGACAGGTCGCGAGGGCCGCCAGGCGGCGTTTGGCCGGCATGTTGTCTTGCGCTGCGTAGTACTTGACGGTCGAGCCGGCGCCGGCACTCAGCACGTCGACAAAGTAATCGCCAGCGGTGGTGTAGACGGTAAAACCACCCGCTCCGGTGGGTTCCTTGAAGCCGCCGGCGTCGACGCCAAAGACACTTTCATCCTGCCAACCGAACTGAATGCACTCGGCAACCACCAGGATGGCCTTGTCCGAGGTCATGGTCTTGTAGGGGTTGCCGGCGCGCGCCTCTTTCATCTTCGAGCCCGCGCAACCGGCCAGGGCGGCCAGTACCAATGCGCCTATTACGACCTTGTGCATGCCATCGCTCCTTGGAAAAAAACGCGACTCTACCATTAGCGGAACCGTCGAGGCGAAAGCCAGGCAGAAACCCGCCCCGCACGCAGCATGAATTTAGTTTCACTGTGAGGGGCGACCGCGCCGCCTATAGTCGGCAGGCTCATTTTTTAGAAGTCTCCCTTCTGCCCGCTCTCCCGCGGGCTTTTTTTCGCCTGTGCGTCAGAGCCACCAACGAAACAGGTAGAACAACGCCATGCTCAGCAGCACGGTGATCAATACGTTACGCGTCCAGAACATCAGCCCTACCGCGCAGATGGCTGCCAGCAGGTAAGGGTTGGCCGGGCTCAGGTTGAGCTGGTGGTCGGCGAGAAAAATGATCGGCCCGCAGATCGCCGTGAGCATGCCCGGCACCGCAAACCCCAGGAACTCGCGCGCCCCGCGATTGAGGCGCACCGGCAAGCGCGGCTCGATAAACAGGTAACGGTTGAGAAACACCACCAGGCCCATGGCCACAATCATCAGGTAGATCATCGCTGCCCTACTCCCAGGCGTTTGCACACAAACCCGGCACTCATGCCCAGCACGCCGGACACCACCACCGCCGACTCCCAGTGCAGGAAACTCAACCACACCGAACACAACAATGACACGGCCACACAGACCACCGTCGGCACGTCGCGCACCACCGGCGTGATCAAGGCAATAAAGGTGGCGGCAATCGAGAACTCCAGGCCCAGTTGATCCAGGCCGGGGATGCTTTTGCCGAGCACGATGCCGGCCAGGGTGAACAGGTTCCAGGCGATGTAGAACGTCAGTCCGACCCCCAGCGCATACCAGCGATTGAAGGTTTCGCGGTCGTAGTGGCTGACCAGGGCGAAGAATTCGTCGGTCAACAGAAAGCCCAGGCTCATGCGCCAACGGCTTTTAAGCGGGGAAATAATCGGGCGCAGGTGCATGCCGTAGAGCAAGTGCTGGGATGTCAGCAGCAGCGTGGTGAGCACGATGGAGATCAGGCTGGCGCCGCTCTTGACCATGCCGATGGCGACCAACTGCGCCGCGCCGGCAAACACGATGGCCGACAAACCTTGGGCTTGCAGTGGGGTGAATTGCGCATCGATGGCCATCGAACCGGCCAGCAGGCCCCAGGGCGCACAGGCCAGGGACAGGGGAATGACGGCGATCGCGCCGCGAGCGAAGGCGTAATGAGGTAAGGCAGTAGGCATGGAGACGGCTCATCGACAGACAGTCGACAAGCATGCCAGCGCAACCAGGGGCTTGTCTTGAACGATCTTGCTCAGGCCAGGCGTACCGACACCTGCTCCACCGAATCCCGCGCTTCGCGCAGTTCGTGGGCATCCTGGTTGAGGCGGTGGATGGTATTGAGCAGACGTTGGCGCAGGACTTCATCGCCGAGTTTTTCGACGGCACGCATCAGGTCGAACGCCGCGGTTTCGTTATTTTCCGCGACGGAATCCAGGGTCTTGCGCAGGTTGCGAGTGGCACGGGTCACGCGGGGTCATCCTTCATCAGCAATGGGCAGGCACTTTAGGACATTCTTGTTTCATTTTAATTTCAAACACTTGTGGCTGATTTCCGCGGATTTGATCCACGTCAATTGAAACAAGGTTTGACCATAATATATGGATATCCGTATATTCGTATTTCCACATATTACAAACAGGCCTGCGCATGTCGGACCTCTTCTCTCCACCCACATTGTTCAAATGCCTGGCTGACGCTACCCGTGCGCGCCTGACGTTGTTGATCCTGCGCGAAGGCGAACTTTGCGTCTGCGAACTGATCCATGCCTTGGACGACAGCCAGCCAAAAATTTCCCGCCACCTGGCGCAACTGCGCAGTTGCGGGCTGCTGCTGGATCGTCGCCAGGGCCAATGGATCTACTACCGCCTCAACCCGGCGCTGCCTGGTTGGGTGACCGAGGTGTTGCAGACCACCCTGCAAGCCAACCAAACCTGGTTGCACAGCGACGCACAACGCCTGGCGGCAATGGGCGACAGACCACAACGGGCCAGCGCCTGCTGCTGAGCCAACGGAGCGTTTATTCATGCTTGTCGCAGTTGCTATTTTTATCCTCACCATCGTGCTGGTCATCTGGCAGCCCAAGGGCCTCGGCGTGGGCTGGAGTGCTACGCTGGGCGCAATCCTGGCCCTGGCCTGCGGCGTGATCAGCCTGGCCGACATCCCGGTGGTGTGGCACATCATCTGGAACGCCACCGCCACGTTTGTCGCGCTGATCATCATCAGCCTGTTGCTCGATGAGGCCGGCTTCTTTGCGTGGACAGCCTTGCATGTGGCGCGCTGGGGCCGTGGACGCGGCCGGCGCTTGTTTGCCTATATGGTGCTGCTCGGTGCACTGGTCTCGGCGTTGTTTGCCAACGACGGCGCGGCGCTGATCCTCACGCCGATTGTGATGTCGATGCTGCTGGCGCTGCGTTTTTCCCCGAGCGCGACCCTGGCGTTTGTCATGGGTGCAGGCTTTATCGCCGACACGGCGAGCCTGCCGCTGGTGGTGTCGAACCTGGTAAACATCGTCTCGGCGGATTATTTCAAGATCGGCTTCAACGAATACGCCGCCGTCATGGTGCCGGTGAACCTTGTCAGCGTCGCCGCGACCTTGGCGGTGCTGCTGTGGTTTTTCCGCCGCGACATCCCGCAGACCTACGACCCGGCCGACCTCGAAGACCCTGCAAGTGCCGTGCACGACCGCGCCACCTTCCGCGCCGGCTGGTGGGTACTGGGCATCCTGCTGGTCGGTTGCTTTGCCCTCGAACCGCTGGGCATTCCGATCAGTGCCATCTCGGCGGCGTGCGCGGTGCTGCTCCTGGTGATTGCCGCCAAGGGCCACAAGATTTCCACGCGCAAAGTACTCAAGGAAGCGCCCTGGCAAATCGTGATCTTCTCCCTGGGCATGTACCTGGTGGTTTATGGCCTGCGTAATGCCGGGCTCACCACCTACCTGGCGACCTGGCTGGATACCTTTGCGCAGCACGGCGTATGGGGCGCCGCCATGGGCACGGGCGTGCTGACCGCGTTGTTGTCGTCGGCGATGAATAACCTGCCGACGGTGTTGATCGGCGCGCTGTCCATCGAGTCCAGCCATGCCGTGGGCGTGGTCAAGGACGCGATGATCTATGCCAACGTGATCGGCAGTGACCTGGGTCCGAAGATCACCCCGATCGGCAGTCTCGCCACGTTGTTGTGGCTGCACATCCTGGCGCGCAAAGGCATCACCATCACCTGGGGCTACTACTTCAGGGTCGGGATCGTGCTGACCCTGCCGGTGCTGTTAATCACCCTCGCCGCCCTCGCCTTGCGCCTGAGTCTTTGAAGGAATCGAGCCATGAAAGTCCTGTTCATGTGTACCGCCAACAGCTGCCGCAGCATCTTGTCCGAAGCCGTGTTCAATCACCTGGCGCCGCGCGGGTTTGCAGCGATCAGCTCCGGCAGTTTCCCCAAGGGCCAGGTGCTGCCACGCAGCCTCGGCACGTTGCAGGCGGCGGGCATCAGCACCGAGGGGCTGTACAGCAAAGGCAACGAGGCCTTTGCAGGCAGCCCTCCGGACGTGGTCATCACCGTGTGTGACAAAGCCGCCGGCGAGGCCTGCCCGGTGTATTTCGGGCCGGCGGTGAAGGCGCATTGGGGCCTGGAGGATCCCTCCGATGTGCAAGGCGATGAAGCCTCGATCCAAGCCGCATTCGATGCCACGCTGGCGATTATCGCCGCACGCTGCCGTGCATTTTTCGCCCTGCCTGTTGCCGACCTCAGCCCTGCTGAACTGAAAACACAACTTGAGCGCATTGCGCAGTTGTCACCGCAAAATCCATGAGCCCCCTGCAAAACCTGGATGTATCGCTGCTCCCGCCCGGCCCGACGGATTCGACACAGGTCCCGCGCATCCTGCTGCTGCACGGGTCGACCCGCGAACAATCAACGGTCGATTTGAACCGCGCTGCCAGCGTATGCTGAGGCCCTCACTCCTAGCGAGCCACCTCGATGAGCGCCATGCAACACGCCTGGCTGGGCAACTACGAACTCAGCAGCACTACCTGCACCGGCCTGACCTTTGCGCGCCACAGCCATGATGAGTGCGTGATCGGCGTGAACCTGCTGGGCGAGGAAAAAGTCTGGCTGGACCGCCGCGAGTTTGCGGCGGGGCCGGGCTCGATCACCCTGTATAACCCCGGGCAGATTCAGGGCGGCGGCGCTGCCGAGGGCGCGCCCTGGCAGTTTGTCAGCCTGTACGTGAGCGCCGACCAATTGGCCGGCGATCTGGGGCTGGCGCAGGTGGAGTTCGACCGCTCGCTGTGTGTCCAGCCGGACCTGGCCGAGCGCCTGGCGATGGTAGTAAAAGGCGCATTGAGTGGCGATGCGCGGGTGCGCGAGTTGCACGAAGAGGCTTTGCTGCTGTTGCTCGGCGAAGTGGTCGGCCTCAGTGGTGTGCGCCTGCCCGGCACTGCGGCCACCGGCAAAAGCCTGATCGGCCGCGCCCAGGAGCTGCTCGCCGAACAGCTGCATCAGTCCGTACCCCTGGAGCAGTTGGGCGATGAGCTGGGGTTGTCTAAATTCCATCTGCTGCGCACCTTCCAGAAAGAAACCGGGCTCAGTCCCCGGCAATGGGCCATGCAATTGCGCACTCGCCGTGCCAAGGGCCTGTTGCGCAACGGCGTGGCGGCCAGCGAAGTCGCGCACACGCTGGGTTTTGCTGATCAGAGTCACCTGAATCGGCATTTTCGCGCGGCCTACGGCATCACTCCCGGCCGCTACCAGAGCGTAGTGAAGCGCTGAACAGCGCAATCTGGTTCAAGACTGCACACCCATCCCTGCGCACACTGCCCGGCATCATTTGAAGGAACGCGGGCATGCTGACGATCTTCTTTTACGCGCTGGTATTCGGTTTTGTGTTTTGCCTCTCTCCCGGCGCGGTGCTGGCGGAAACCCTGCGCCGTGGCCTGTTGCACGGTTTCACCCCAGCCTTGCTGGTGCAGGTCGGTTCGCTGGTGGGCGATGCCGTCTGGGCGGTGATCGGGCTCACCGGTATCGCGTTGCTGATCCAGCATGACGCGGTACGCGTGCCGCTGACGGTGGTCTGCGCGCTGTACCTGGCCTGGCTGGGCGTGCGCAGCCTGCTCGACGCCTGGCACCTGCCCGAAGCTGACAGCAGCGTAGCCCGCTCCGGTAAAAATGCGCTGGCGGTAGGCGCTGCGATTTCGTTGGCCAACCCGAAGAACATCGTCTATTGGGGCGCGCTGGGCAGCGCCTTGTCCGGCATCGTCGGCGCGACGCCCAGCCACGGGCAGACGCTGATGTTTTTTGCGGGGTTCATGCTGGCCTCGGTGTTGTCGTGCTTTTTGATTGCAGCGCTGGTGAACCTGTTGCGCCAGAACGCTTCGCCGTTGTGGCAACGCATCAGTTACGGCGCCTGCGGCGTGGTCTTGATCTATCTGGCTATTCTCGCGATACAGGGCATATGAAGTTATATAACCCCCAACTTCAGAGTGCCTCTTATCTGAATGAACTCTGAACCGCGGGTTATTTAATTAATCATCCGTTGACATTTTGTAACTGCCTGAGTAGATTGCCCGTGCCCGCTACTGGGGCCTTTTTTAAACCTCACAAAAGAAGCCAATGGACACAGTATCTAGTCGCTGTCCGAGCACCGCGTTTGCGGGCATCGGGCGCCAAACCCAGAATATGACAGGACTCGCCTTCCAGGTCCGGTAAGCTGCGCTAGAGCTTGATGCTCCTCCGTAACTGCCTCGCCGGATGCGTATCCGGTCCCGAGGTGTGTTATGACCTTCCAAGCCTTTGTTTTACCTGATGTACGCACACTGGCCGCCGCCCTGCGCGCCAAGCTGTGCCGCGAGCCCGTGGGTTTTCCGCCGACCCGCTCGCCACTTGCCGTACCCTCCCCTCAAGTGCGCCCGGCCCACCCGCTGGCGCACTGGCGTATCTGCCCAGCCACTGGCCAATTGCAGCAGCACTGGGATCACGCCGACCCTCAAGACCCACAGAGACCGACCGTTTCCCGCCTGGCGCAAGCTGGCTTGATGCTCGGTCTGTATGTGAGCGCTCGCGCAGCTTAACCCCGCTGGAAACAGCAACTATCTGATCAATACCCTGGAGTTCGTGATGAACACTTCCAGATGTAATCGGCTGCGCGTTAGTTAACTAACGCCGCCGTCAAAGTTAGGTAAACACCTTATTTGAACCGATCGCAAAGTTAGCGGCTCGGCCGGCTTTCACTCGCCTGTATACAGGTAAGTAACGGGCCTGTTTGGTCGACAACTGGCGACAGGAGTACACACCCATGAGCGCCGTAAAAAACACGCCACTGCAGAAGAAAAAGGGCACCGACGCCGACACCAAACTGTCGATGCGTGCCGCCCGCGAAGCCCACAACGGCTTATCCGCCACCCTCGCTAACGTTCGCGCCACCCAGGATGGCCTGACCGAACTGGACGCCGCTGCCCGCCTGCAACGCGAAGGCTACAACGAAGTGGCGCACGACAAGCCGCCTCACGCCATCGTCCAGTTCCTGCAGGCCCTGAACAACCCGTTCATCTACGTGCTGCTGACCCTGGGCGGCATCAGTTTCTTCACTGACTGCTGGCTGCCGATGCAGGATGGCGAAGAGGCCGACCCCACCAAAGTCATCATCATCATGACCATGGTGCTGCTCAGCAGCCTGCTGCGCTTCTGGCAGGAGCACCGTTCGGCCAAGTCCGCCGAAGCCTTGAAAGCCATGGTGCGCACCACGGCGACCGTGCTGCGCCGCGAGCAAGTAGGCGGCCAGCCCGCCCTGCGCGAAGTGCCGATGCGCGAACTGGTGGCCGGCGACATCGTGCAGTTGTCGGCCGGCGACATGATCCCCGCCGATATCCGCCTGATCGAGTCCCGCGACCTGTTCATCAGCCAGGCCGTGCTCACCGGCGAAGCCTTGCCGGTGGAGAAATACGACACCTTGGGCGAGGTCACGCAAAAATCCGCCAGCGCCTTGGCCGCCGACCAGGGCAACCTGCTGGACCTGCCGAACATCTGCTTCATGGGCACCAATGTGGTCAGCGGCCGCGCCAAAGCCGTGGTAGTCGCCACCGGACCACGTACTTACTTTGGCTCGCTGGCCAAGGCGATTGTCGGTTCGCGGGTGCAAACCGCCTTTGATCGCGGGGTGAACAGCGTCAGCTGGCTGCTGATCCGCTTCATGCTGGTGATGGTGCCGATCGTGTTCCTGCTCAATGGTTTCTCCAAGGGCGACTGGGGCGATGCGTTCCTGTTCGCACTGGCGGTGGCCGTGGGCCTGACCCCGGAAATGCTGCCGATGATCGTCAGCGCCAACCTGGCCAAGGGCGCGACGGCCATGGCCAAGCGCAAGGTGGTGGTCAAGCGCCTCAACGCGATCCAGAACTTTGGTTCGATGGACGTGCTGTGCACCGACAAGACCGGCACGCTGACCCAGGACAAAATCATCCTCGAGCATCACGTCAATGCCTTTGGCCAGCGGGATGACGCGGTGCTGTCCCTGGCCTGGCTCAACAGCTATCACCAGAGCGGCATGAAGAACCTGATGGACCAGGCCGTGGTGCAGTTCGCCGAGCAGAACCCCAAGTTCCAAGTGCCATTTGCCTACAGCAAGGTCGATGAATTGCCCTTCGACTTTGTGCGCCGTCGCCTGTCGATCGTGGTCAAGGACGCCGCCGACGACCACCTGCTGGTGTGCAAGGGCGCCGTGGAGGAGATGCTGGGCATTTCCACCCACGTGATGGAGGCAGGCAAGGCCGTGCCGCTGGATGAGCACCGCCGCGAAGCGTTGCTGGCGATTGCCAACGACTACAACGAAGACGGTTTCCGAGTGCTGGTGGTGGCCAACCGTCACATCCCTAAATCGCTGGCGCGCCAGCAGTACACCACCGCTGATGAACGCAACCTGGTGATCCAGGGCTTCCTGACCTTCCTCGATCCACCGAAGGAAACCGCGGGCCCGGCGATTGCCGCGCTGCAACAAATCGGCGTGGCGGTCAAAGTGCTGACCGGCGACAACGCGGTGGTCACCAGCAAGATCTGCCGCCAGGTAGGGCTCGATCCAGGCCAGCCGCTGCTGGGTGTGGAAATCGAAGCGATGGACGACGCGACCCTGCTGCGCCGCGTGGAAGAGCGCACGGTGTTCGCCAAGCTCACGCCACTGCAGAAATCCCGTGTGCTCAAGGCTTTGCAGGCTAACGGCCACACGGTCGGTTTCCTCGGTGACGGCATCAACGATGCACCGGCGCTGCGCGATGCCGACGTGGGTATCTCGGTGGACAGCGGTACCGATATCGCCAAGGAATCGGCCGACATCATCTTGCTGGAAAAGAGCCTGATGGTGCTTGAAGAAGGCGTGCTCAAGGGCCGCGAAACCTTCGGCAATATCATGAAGTACCTGAACATGACCGCCAGCTCCAACTTCGGCAACGTGTTCTCGGTGCTGGTCGCCAGTGCGTTCATTCCGTTCCTGCCGATGCTGTCGATCCACTTGCTGTTGCAGAACCTGATGTACGACATCTCCCAGCTGGCCTTGCCGTGGGACAAGATGGACAAGGAATACCTGGCCAAGCCGCGCAAGTGGGATGCCAAGAACATCGGCCGCTTCATGATCTGGATCGGGCCGACCTCGTCGATCTTCGACATCACCACGTTTGCGCTGATGTGGTACGTGTTCGCCGCCAACAGTGTCGAGATGCAGACCCTGTTCCAGTCCGGCTGGTTTATCGAGGGGCTGCTCTCGCAAACCCTGGTGGTGCATATGCTGCGCACGCGCAAGATCCCGTTCTTCCAGAGCACAGCCGCGTGGCCGGTGCTGATGATGACCGCCGTGGTCATCGGGCTGGGGATCTATGTGCCGTTCTCGCCGCTGGGCACCCTGGTCGGCCTGCAACCGCTGCCGCTGGCGTACTTCCCGTGGTTGATCGGCACCCTGCTCGCCTACTGCTGCGTGGCCCAACTGATGAAAACCCTCTACATCCGCCGCTTCAAGCAGTGGTACTGAGTTTCACCCTGCCATGCCTCGTAGGAGCCGGCTTGCCGGCAAGCCGGCTTCTACACCCAGGCAGCGTTTGCATTGCAAGGAAATTTCTTATGCGCGTCTTGATCTGTGCAGGTCGTCATTACGCCGACACCAAAAAGTCCCGCCAGGTGCTGGACGCTTACCACCGCCTGCGCCCGGTGCAGGTATTGATCCACGGCGGCAACCAGTTCCTGGGCAGCGACATCGAGGAATGGGCACGCGAGCTGGGCATCGACGTGGTGCGCTACCCGCCCAACTGGCAACACCACGGCAAGCAGGCGGAACGCCAACGCAACCATTTCATGCTGACCGACAGCCGCCCCGATGTGGTCATCGCCCTGCCCGGTGGCGATGACACCTTCGAGCTGGTCAGCCAGGCCAACGCCAGCGGTGTCTCGGTACTCACCGTAGAAAGCTGAATTCACGCGAGGTGCATCATGCACAAAAAACACACCCCTCAACGCCCCGACGGGTTTGCCAAATACCGTGCGCGCCACTATCGCGGTGCGCGCAATAGCCTGCTGCTGTTGCCACCGACGAAACGTCGGGCGCTGCGGCGCAATTTGATCTTTATCGGCCTCACGCTGGGCCTGATCCTGCTGGTGGCACTGGTGTCGAAAGCCCACGCGGCCGGCGGTGCCTACGTGGTCGACGACGGCGCGATCAATGCGCCAGGAGCATGCAACGTCGACGCCTGGTACAGCGCCAATCGCCACGATGGCAGCACCCACAGCGAGACGCTGTCGCCGGCCTGCACCTTCGCCGCCATGCCCTCTGTGCAATGGGGCGCGGCGCTGTCACGGGCCGACCATGAGACCCAGGTCAACCCGCAACTCAAGGCCCAGGTGCTGTCCCGACAAGACCTGGGCGTGGAAATCGCCGTTTCCGCTGGCGCGCACCTGGCGCTGGATCGACAACACGGGTTTGATGGCGCTGACCTGAACGTCCCGTTCACCTGGCAAGCCCTTGAAGCCTTGCGCCTGAACCTGAACGCCGGCTGGACCCATGCCTACAACGACGGCGATCAGCAGCATCGCCTGACCTGGGGCAGCGGCTTGGAGTACGAGCTTGCGCACGCCCTGACGCTGATCGCCGAGCGCTACGGCCAGGCCGGCGGCGACCAGGCCTGGCAGGCTGGACCGCGCCTGCACCTGGGGGAATTTGTCGACGTCGACCTGATACTGGGGCGCAGCCTGACCGGCGCCCGCGACCAGTGGCTGACCACCGGTGCGACACTGCGGTTCTAGGCCTTGGCCTGTTGCTCCAACCGCAGCTGCAACTGCGGGTCGATCTGCAACTGCCCCGCGAGGTCATCCAGGTAGTTGCGTTCGGCTTCCTGCTGGTCATCGACCAGCAGCACACTGGCCAGGTACATCTCGGCCGCCACTGCCGGGTCTTTGGCAAACTCGGCAAAATCCGCCGCATCCAGGGGCTTGGCGACTTCGGCGTCGAGCCACTGTTGCAACTGTGGGTCGTCGGTATGTCGGTGTAATTCATTAGAGATCAACTGCTGCTCTTTTTCGTCGATCTTGCCGTCAGCCTTCGCGGCCGCGATCAATGCACGCAAGACTGCGTGGCTGTGGGCTTCGGCTTCGGGGCCGTCGAGCTGGTCGACGGTCTGGAATGCCGCTTGTGGCTTGGCCGCCTGCTGGCTCTGCCAGGCCTGATACGCCTGGAAAGCCATCATTCCCAGGGAGGCCAACGCCGCATAGTTCATCCCGCCAATACGCCCCTGGGCCGGGCGCGCGGCAGCTCCACCCCCGAGCATGCCGCCCAATCCACCCAACAACCCACCGAGGCCGCCACCCGCTGGCGCATTGGCGCTGCTGGTGCCTTTCAACAGACCACCAAGCAGCCCGCCCAGGCCGCCGCCCGCGGTGCCACCGCCCGGCTGCCCGGCGCGCAGCAATTGTTCAAGTAAGTCGCTGGTGTTCATGGTTTCACCCTCCCAGGGCGTGGTGTTGGCGTCTAACAACCATAGCCCGCCACTGCGGGAACACCATGACCGCCGGGCGGCCACGCCTTATGATGGCGCGACCCCGCCAACAAGAGACACACCCCGTGAACCGTATCGAACAGATCGCGCTGATGGCGACCTACAACCAGTGGATGAATCGCAAGGTCTATGACGCGGCCGGCACCCTGGACCACGCCGCATTGCTGGAGGACCGCCAAGCGTTTTTCGGCTCGATCTTCGGCACGCTGAACCACCTGGTGCTGGGCGATACGGTCTGGCTCAAGCGCTTTGCGCTGCATCCTGCCGGATTTTCGGCACTGGCCCCGTTGAGCGCCATCGAGGCACCACGCGACCTCAAGCACCTGGCCTTCGCCGACCTGTGCGCACTCGCGTCCCGGCGCGCCTGGCTGGATCAGCTGATCATCGAGTGGGCCCACAGCTTGAGCGATGGTGACCTTGACCATCGCCTGCACTACCACAACATGCGCGGACTCGCGGCGGACAAGCCGTTTTTCAGCCTGCTGGTGCATTTCTTCAATCACCAGACCCATCACCGCGGCCAGGTGACGACGTTGCTGACCCAGGCCGGCGTGGACGTGGGCGATACCGATCTATTGGCGCTGATCGACTAGCCGTAGCCGCGTACCTATCCGTTTGGGGGGATAAACGAACGTCACACCACCGATGGGGTCGTAACTTCAGGTGCCGGGATTTTTCCGCTCCCGCCCTCCCCGCGCGCATTGTGGGTCTACCGATGCGCGTACCCCATAAGAAGGAGACGCTTACATGGTCATTCACTTCAAGGTCGCCGGGCATCTGGCTTGCGGCCATCACGGCACCAACCTCCCGTCCAGCACCGAGTTGAACCGGGTCAAATGCCGCACCTGCCGCAACACCGAAGCCTACAAGGAAGCGCGCCGCACCCAGCGCAACGCCGCTCGACGCGCGTCACGCAAAGCCAAGACTCACACCGCAACCGACTGGCGCAGCGCGTGGACACAACGCCTGACCGACTTGCCAGGCCTGCAGCGCCTGCCACGCGGGTTCAGCGGCCAGCCTTTCGTCTAGGTCGCCCATGCAAAAGCCCCGGCCAGGCCGGGGCTTTTTCGTTGCACTCAATCATCATTGGACACCGGCCGGTTGCGTGCCTTGTACCCTGGCAAGGTAGCGGCATACGCAAATGCCTGTTCGCGGGAATTGAAGGTCGCCAACCGGTCCTGGGGCGTACATACCCGCCACGGTCCATGGTTGACCTGCACGATGTCGTAGCCATTCAGATGCAGCTTCGTCAGCATTGGAGCGCTCATAGTCACCTCGCTTTCCTGAGATTTTCTGGCGTTGCAGCCCCACCTTACACCCGCATCAGGCTCAGGGGTCGACCATGTGTCGTACCGAAATGGCTGCATTCATGAACACCAAACAGCAGCTGATTCACTGTCTCGCCGGCGGATATGGCAAGTAGCCAAAGCTGTCATTTATGGCTCTTGTTCTGTCGCCAGCGGAATCGTCCGATTAGCCTCAATACCCCTGTAGATCACTGATCTGCCGAGCTTTTTCACTCAAGCCTTCAGCAAGAAAGCTGCCCTTCGACCTTGCGCCCAAGCGTGCGGATCTATATATTCCCAACCCTGCTACAACGCGCTGCCGCCCGAATGGCGAAACTGGTAGACGCATGGGACTTAAAATCCCCCGCTCGTAAGGGCGTCCCGGTTCGATTCCGGGTTCGGGCACCAAAGATATCAAGGGCTTGCATGATCAACTTCATGCAGGCCCTTATCTTTTTATGCTCCGCGATTCCCATCTCCCGGCCTTCTGCCGACTCAAATCAAAGTCCCTGTTTCACCACCTGCTACGCTGATACATCCACGGAGAATCAGCCATGCCAAACTCAGATCTATTGCCCTCCCTGCTATCAAAACTCTACGAGAACCAACTGGCCCTCGAGGCTTCTGTCATGGAGCTATCGAACTGGGTCGAGCAACGCGGTTCCGCTGAGGTGGCAGAAAACGTGCGCAGCGCTTTGCACACCATCGATGAAAACGAAGAGTTCATCAAGCTCACCCTGGCCGTGCTGATGTCACCGGAGTGATCCTGCGTATCAGGCCTTTACTGAGTTCTTGATCACCCAAATGCCAAGCGCAACAAATACAGCTGATTTAGCCACGGCAAACAGGGTGTCTCTTCCCGCAAACAACTCGAACGCCGAAAACAGCAGTGAGAAGGTGCCTACTATCGCCAAACCATAGCCAACCGGGCGCACGTACCTGTGGAACATTTCCTTCATCTCCCTGAAAAAACAAAAAGTTTAGATTTTACCGCCCCATACGCCATCAACCGTCATGCCTCAGCGTGAAATCACCGATGCGTTCTGGCAGGGGCCGGCACACATTAACAGACCGCGCCCGCTGTCTCCGGCTAATAAACCAACCCCACACATTGATCTTTTTCAGTAGGGAAAAACTTCAGCAGAAGCGTTTAAGGGGGTAATGCTGCGATTTCACTTCATAAACAACGTTGGTAAAGCTGTCTGCATCAGATCCATTACCCGCGTTTGATGCCTCAGACACCTTTACCAATCTAACGTCAGAAATATCACCCACCAGCGAACGCATTTGATTCCACCCCGTCAGCGGGTCATCAACAGATTCAAGGCATAACAGTGACTGCCATCGCTGTTTATCGCCTCGTTCATACGCTGAAATTGCCTGTTGCGCGAGCTTGAGCGTGCCTTGTGCACCCGCAAGGTTCGGCAATGAATATGAGTCTTTGAGCGTTGAACACCCGGTCGCGAGCATGCACATGAATAAGACGGCTTGCCCCGTCAGTATCAACGACGTTTTAGAGTACATATGATTCGCTATCCTTTTTGAATCCGATCCTAGCCCGCCCTCAGGCTGCGATGCGTAGTCAGCACCCCGCTCTTATCGAACAAGAAAATCATCTGGTTGCCCCCGCCGTCCTGGCAAACAACGCCTTCGGTTTCTCCGTCGACGATTCCTTGGCAAGCCATGTTCCATACGTATGGACGGATTTGGCACTTGAGGGTTTTGCCATCCTGGATAATCAGGTGGTGAGTGGCGGAGACGTCTTCAGGGGCTGGTTTGGGGCAGTTGCCCTCCCCCCAATTGACACCTTGGTGATTGGGTTGCGAAGCGCAACCGGCCAATAGTAGAAGGGAAAACACGCATTTGAAGTTCATGATTACCGTCCTTAGTCATGAAGAGGGAGTGGCACTACATCCGTATAGGCGCGGTTTATTGTGCGTCACTTCGCGCTGATATTTAAGATCGGGGTAGCAGTTTTCGACAACAGGCACGTTAAAACGTCTAGCGATGGATGACGGATTACCATCACCCGCCCCGGCTTGAGGGCTCAGCGTCGCTATCGAGTTGGCTCAAGAGTGGCCAGACCACACCGTCACCCAGGACTTGGTCGATAGTGCCAACCTGTTAAAAGGCTTGCTCAAGGTTGAAGTCTGCGCCGTTGCTGAACGCCTCGGCCTCATTATGCAGTGCATACGCTATGTGGGCTGCAGCCCGTACTTTCATCGGGGCATTCATGTCACTTTCAAAGCAATTGGACATCAACGCGCGGTCCGCAATTAATCCCAGCGCCAAAGCCTGTTCTGTTGTGACTGCATAATGCCCTCGGCAGTGAACGAAGCCCCTTAGCCTCCACGAACCTCGCTTCCGAGCCCGGACGAGACGCTGGTCAGCCAGGAAAGTTGGGAGCCAAGAATTATTTCGTCAACCGGTGCATCCACTTTGATCGCTGGCTCGTAGATTCAATACCCTCACCCGGAGGGCATAAGAGCCAAGGAGATACATCATGCACGCTTTTTACAAGAAACTTGCAGCAGCAGCCTGCTTCGCGATTCTCTCCGTCACCGCAACGCTCAGCTTTGCCGCCGACACAGTGATGGTCGGAGGTGCAGCGATGTACCCAAGCAAAACAATTGTCGAGAACGCAGTCAACTCCAAGGACCACACGACACTCGTCGCAGCCGTCAAGGCTGCCGGGTTGGTTGATACACTCAACAGCAAAGGCCCCTTTACGGTGTTCGCGCCCACCAACGAAGCCTTCGCAAAGCTTCCAGCCGGTACCGTCGATACTCTGGTCAAGCCGGAGCACAAAGCCGATTTGACTAAAATCCTGACCTACCATGTCGTGCCCGGCACTCACACATCGGCACAGCTCATGGCCGACGCCAAGAAGAACGGTGCCACCGTAGTATTGAAAACAGTTCAAGGTGAGTCGCTGAACATCAAGCTGCATGACGGCAAGCTTTGGGTAGTCGATGCCAAGGGCGGCAAGGCCAGTATCAGCATCGCAGACGTGATGCAGTCCAACGGCGTGATCCACGTTGTCGACTCGGTCTTGATGCCTTAAACGCTCGTCATTCCCGGCAGACGCGCAGTTTGCCGGGTGTTGAGGCCGCCAGAGCCGCTGGGGCCTGAGCAATAGAGTGCGGAAATCGGCCTAGTTTTCGTAGAAATACCAAATGACCGACACCACGGCGACTACCCAGCCGAGGGTCAGCAGAAACGAGAGACCTGCAAGTCGCTTATCCATGACGTCCTGTCATCTTGTTGAAAGTCCATAATCCTTCAAACAAAGCGTAGCAGCTGCGCCCGAGATGGGCGGCGGGTCGGTCAGACTCAATGAATCAGCTCCCTGGCCTTTTCCAGGCATTCGGTGGCGCTGTCCAACGCCTCGACGGCTTTCAGGGAATCATCAGCGCCGCTCTGCGCGCGCTGCCCGGTGATGACGAACAGTACATCAACCCCGGCTTTTGCCACCTCGGCCAGGTAATCCGCGCGTGGGTGCCGGATGCCGTTCTCGTAACGCCCCTGGGCGTTCACTTCGACGCCACCGATTTTTCCAATCTCTGACTGCGATAGACCCAGCCTCAGTCTCTCCGCCTTCAACCTTGCACCAATGCTCATGACTCATCCCAATTGAAAAGATAAAACTGAGAGCGTGGCGGTGGATTTTTAGTTCCGGAGTGGCGCTCGCGTCGTCATGGCCGCCTGGGCGGACTTCAGCAGCAAAGCCCGTCGCCCCAGGAACCAAGATCAAGCGAGCACGTGTCGAGCGGTTTTATCGTCGCGGGTTGAAGCACGGCGAGGGCGTACGGATGCTGCTTTACTGAGGCGCGTGCTGGATCAAATCAATAGTCGCACGGCACGCGCAAATCGCACTTCATCGCTCGACCCACACCCACTCGCATTGCACTTAAGGATGAGCATCATGACCGATGATTTGAAGCAGTCAGGTTCGACCACGACGTCCCAGCCCACCACCACGCTGGAGCAGGTCAAGACCGGAAGGGTGCTGGATTTCACTTGGGCGCCTAACGCGAATACGACCACCACCGTCGTCTCGGCGGACTTCATCGACTACGAGGTCGATACTTCGCAGGGCAGCCCTACCGGGGACAGTCACTCCATTGCACGGTTCACCTATGCCCAGGGCAAGGGCGGTGGCCAGATCAGCCAATTGTTTCTCGAGGAGATGCGTGCCGGTGTGCGTACCAGCACCCAGATCGGGCTGATGGTGGGACGTAAATGGGCACTGGACGCCGATGCCGACGTCTCCGGCAGTATCGGCACCTACGTCATCGAGCAATTTGATGACATGCGCGCCAGTGTCAATTACGTCGGGACCTTCAGCCGTGTCTTTGCAGACCCCAGGATGGTCAGCTACCACGCGGGGGGACACGTGCACACCAATGTCTCGATCACCGCCAGCAGGTCCCTGACCATGGCCGACTCGGGCAAGTCGATCCTGGTCATCAGCGACACGGACGTCACGCTGACGCTGGGCGACGATGTGATTGAAGGGTTCAAGGCCACATTGATCCAGGCGGCGGCCGGCAAGATCAACATTGCGGTGTCCAGCAGCCATGTTATCTACAGCAACGCCGGGGCCCGAACGCACACACTCATCCCGCTGGACGAGCTGGAAGTCAGCACCTTTCCCTACGGCCCGGTATTCCTGGCCTTTCGGGTCAGGCCGACGGCCTGAAGCCAGCGCCATTTCTCCCGCAGGACGGGGTGTGCACACACGTACACACCCTTCATCAATG
Organism: Pseudomonas sp. 13B_2.1_Bac1; assembly: GCF_025466155.1. Lineage (NCBI taxonomy): Bacteria > Pseudomonadati > Pseudomonadota > Gammaproteobacteria > Pseudomonadales > Pseudomonadaceae > Pseudomonas > Pseudomonas sp. 13B_2.1_Bac1. The sequence goes on from NZ_JANLOH010000046.1 coordinate 49,052, forward strand.
GCCTCATTGCCACGCTTTTGACCCGCAAGGCCTTGCCTCAGGCAATCTTGCGGGCGATGTCATACACCGAATGTTTGGCCTTGCAATGCAGGTACGAGCGCCATTCCTTGAAGGCGCGCTGTTGCCTGGCAAAAGCCTCCAGCCACTCATCTCCGCCCACCAATTCGATGGGAATGGACATCATCAATTCGGTCGCAAGATCGAGTTCCTCAACGAGCTCGCGTCCATTCGGCATATCAAGAATTAGGGATCGCATAGCCACCTGTGATTATTCTTCGCAGTACATCGACCGCTCCAACTCTCTGATAGTGCTCAATTTCCGACGAGCGGTAACATCTAGTAACGGGTAAGGAAAACCACCTGCACTGCAACCTACTGTCGCGTCACCAATGCGTGTACTCCCTCTATGGCAGCAGATCCGGCGCACGCAGGCGTTTTTAGCCTCCAGTGGAAACCGTTAAATCCCGCCACTGAAAAAATGCTGTTTCCTATCAATGATTTGCGATGGCCCATTGCGTCAGTTTTTGAGGGTTTTACGTCAAAATTGTTAATAGCACCGTCATTTGTCGCCGCCTAAACTCCAGATCGAAACATTCTGAATCATCCCGCTCGTCCCCCGCGCCGCCCCTGTTGGTGTGAGTGTCGCAGGCATAAAACCCTGCGGGCGCTGCCGTGTGCGCACGGGAAACGCGCCAGACTCGCAAAGGAACCTTCATGCAGCGCAGAGACTTCTTATCCTCGGCCATAGCGCTGGCGGCCGCCTCGACATTGCCCGCCGCCCGCGCTGCGGAAATCACCGGCGGCCAACCCTGGGAGCCAGGCACTGCCAGCCTGCCGGCCCTGCCCCCGATCCGCCAGGGTGGCCTGGCGTTTTTCAATCAACACGAGTTCCAGACCGCCGAAGCCATCGCCGAACGGCTGATCCCCACCGACGCGCTGTCCATCGGGGGTAAGGACGCCGGCTGCGCGACCTTCATCGATCGCCAGCTGGCGGGCGACTACGGCAAGGGCGCCACGCTGTACCGGCTGGGCCGCTTCGTCAAAGGTACCTTTGAACAAGGCACCCAATCGGCACTCACCCCCGCCGAGCGCTGGCGCAAAGGGTTGGTCGCGATTGACGCGGACAGCCAGGCGCAATTCGGCAAGCCATTCGTGCAGTTGGAAGGCGAGCAACAGGACCAGGTACTGACCCGCTTCGAGAAGAACGCCATGCAGGTGGGAGCCGAGTTTGATGACGGCGCCAAGGAGATCTTCGAACAAGTGCTGGCCAACGTGCGTGAAGGCTTTCTGTCGGACCCGCTCTACGGCGGCAACAAGGGCATGGCGAGCTGGAAGATGCTCGGCTTCCCGGGCGCGCGCTATGACTTTCGTGACGTCATCGCCAAGAAGGGCCAGAAGCTCAACATCATCCCCACCAGCCTGATCGACAACACGCTTTGAGCCCCCAGAACATTTGAGCGATGAGGCCTGGCCATCATCGCCGACTGACCGTGATTTGCTGTAACGAAGAGGAATTCCCGAATGGCCAATGTACGCCCCAAAGTCGACGCAGTGATCGTCGGCCTCGGCTGGTGCGGCTCGCTGATTGCCGAAGAACTGACCCGTGCCGGCTTGAATGTCGTCGCCATCGAACGCGGTCCGTGGTTTGAGACCGCCACCGACTTCCCGCCCTCGGTGGACACCGATGAACTGCGCTGGGACACCCGCCGCAGCATGCTGCTGCCGCCCGCGATCGAAACCACCACGTTTCGCAACAACCGCTCGCAAACCGCGCTGCCGACCCGCGACTGGAGCCTGAACGAGTTGGGCTACAACGTCGGCGGATCGGGCACGCACTGGGCGGGCATGGCCTGGCGATTCCTGCCGTTCGACTTCGAGCCCTACAGCTTTACACTCAAGCGCTACGGCCAGCAGCAAATCGAAAAAGGCCTGATCGTGCAGGACTGGGGCGTGACGTATGACGACCTCGAACCCTTCTACGAGCGCTTCGAAAAAATCGCCGGCGTATCAGGCAAGGCCGGCGTATTGAATGGCGAGAAAATCGACGGTGCGAACATCTTCGAAGGCAACCGCAAGAGTGAATTCCCGCTGCCGCCACTCGCCACCACCCGCCTGACCGACCTGTTCACCGAAGGCAGCAAAAAGCTTGGCTTGCACCCATTCATGGTGCCCGCAGGCCAGGCCTCGCAGGCCTACACCAACCCGCTGGGTGTGCGGATGGGGCCCTGCACCTACTGCGGTTACTGCCTGTATTACGGCTGCGGCAACTTCTCCAAATCGAGCCCGAATGCCTGTGTGATTCCCGCGTTGATGCAGCGCAGCAATTTCACCGTGCTGACCGAATCGGCCGTGCTGCGCGCCAACCTCGCCGAAGACGGCAAGACCGCCACGGGCGTGAGCTACCTCGACCGCAACAAAATGGAGTGGGAGCAACCGGCGGACATCGTGATTTTCTCCGCCTTCCAGATGCAGAACGTGCGGCTGTTGCTGCTCTCGAAAATCGGCAAACCCTACAATCCCGAGACCCGCCAAGGCGTAGTGGGCCGCGCCTACAGTTTCCAGACCGTGTCCGGCGCCAACCTGTTTTTCGAGGACGAGCAGCTCAACCAGTACATCGGTGCAGGCGCCCTCTCCGCCCAGGTGGACGACTACAACGGCGACAATTTCGACCACACCGGCAAGGGCTTCATCGGCGGCGCCGGGATCCTCGTGGTAGCCCGTGGCGCACGTCCGATCGGCAACGCAGACGCTGTGCCACCAGGCACTCCACGTTGGGGCAGCGAATGGAAAAAAGCCTATACCCACGCGTTCCAGAACGGCACGTTCATCTTCAACCAGGGCACCAGCTTTTCCCATGACGAGTGCTACCTGGACCTGGACCCGGAATACAACGATGCCAATGGCGACCCGTTGATTCGCGTGACCTTCGACTACAACGAGAACGACCGGCGCATGGCCAAGTTCACCGAAGACAAAGCGGTGGAAATCGGCAGGGCCATGGGTGCAAAAATCGTCAACGGCTTTGACTCGGCAGCCGTGAACTATGGGCCTTACCTGCCCTCCAGCGACCACACCATCGGCGGCGCGGTGATGGGCCTGGACCCGAAAACCAGCGTACTCAACCGCTATCAGCAGAGCTGGGACGTGCACAACGTCTTCGTCCTGGGTGCCTCTTCATTCCCGAACAACGCCGGCTATAACCCGACGTCGACCATTGGCGCGCTGAGCCTGTGGACCGCCAAGGCGATCATTGACCAATACGTGGCCAAACGCGGCCCACTGGTGGAGGTACCGGTATGAATGCGCGCTTTCGCATGGCCCTGACGGCCACCGCCGTATTGTCCCTGGGTTCCGCCATCGGCCTGTATGGTGCATTCGGCATTGCCGATGCAGCGGACAGCATTGCGCAACCCGGGCAGCAATCTGCTGACGGCGCCGGGGTCAAGGCGCCTGCCACCCAGGCACAGGAAGACCCGGCGGTGACGCGCGGACGCTACGTGGCGATTGCCGGCGACTGCACGGCCTGTCACACCGATCCGCATCACGGCAAGCCGTTCGCCGGTGGCTACGCACTGGAAACGCCGTTTGGCAAGTTGCTCGCCAGCAACATCACCTCCGACAAGAACACCGGCATCGGCGCCTGGACCGAGCAGGAATTCACCCGCGCGGTGCGCGAAGGCAAAGGCCGGCATGGCGAAAACCTCTACCCGGCGATGCCCTACAACGCCTACGTGAAAGTCAGCGACCAGGACATGCATGACCTCTGGGCCTACATGCAGACCGTCCCGGCGGTGGACAACGAGGTGGTATCCAACCAGTTGCCATTCCCATTCAACATCCGCCTGATGATGATGGGCTGGAACCTGCTGTTCTTTGATAACACACCGTTCCAACCGCAGGCTGAGGCGTCTGCGCAGGTCAACCGGGGCGCGTACCTGGTACAGGGCCTGGGCCACTGTGCAGCGTGTCACACGTCAAAGAACTTCCTCGGCGGTGACAAGGGCGGCGCGTTCCTGCAAGGCGGCGAGTTGGCTGGCTGGCACGCACCGGAAATTACCGGCAACCCCTACGTCGGTATCGGCGGCTGGAGCGATGCGCAACTGGTGCAGTACCTCAAGACCGGCAGCAACCACGTGGCCGTGGCGTCGGGCCCGATGGCCGAAGCCGTGACCAACTCCACCCAGCACCTGCGCGACGAGGACTTGTACGCCATCGCGGCTTACCTCAAGACCTTGCCTGGCTCGGACACCCGCAGCCCGCGGCCGCTCAAGGCCTCCGGCACATTGATGCAGCAAGGCGCCAATGTGTACTCGGCCAACTGCTCGGCGTGCCACAGCAGTGACGGCAAGGGCATCAACCAATTGGCCTCGAGCCTGGCCGGCAACCCCGGCATCCAGGCAGAAAATCCCCAAAGCCTGATCACCACGGTGCTCGAAGGCGGCCGTGGCGCGGTGACCGTCGACAACCCCACCAGCGGTGCGATGCCGAGCTTTGCGTGGAAATTGTCGGACCAGCAAATCGCGGCGACGCTCTCGTATATCCGCAACAGCTGGGGCAACACCGCCCCCGAGGTGAGCGCCAAACAGGTCGCCGCTGTACGCGAAGACCGCAAGCTGCCAGCCCAACTGAGCGCCGACGGCACCTCCCGCTGAACCCGTGACGCGGCCTGCTTCAGGCCGCGTCCCTGCCTTTGAAGGAACAATCAGATGCTACGTTTTCCACTGCGCTGCCTGGCGGCCTGCGTTGCCATGGGCGTACCTGCAACACACGCTGCGGATGCGTTCGCCAGCGACTCACCCTGGATGAGCGGCGATTGGGGCGGCCTGCGCAGCGCCTGGCTGGCCCAGGGGGTGGATATCAAGTTGGGTTACACCGGCGAAACATCGACCTTGCTACGCGGCGGTTACCAGCACAAAGACCGCTCGACCCGCTACGCCGACCAATTCAACGCAGGCGTCGACATCGACCTGCAAAAGCTGCTGGGCTGGCAGGACGCAGCCTTTAGCCTGGGGCTGACCAACCGCAACGGCGCCAATAACCTTAATCAAAAGATCAGCGCACCGGGCGCCGCCGGCATGGGCTCGACCCAGGAGATCCAGGGCCGTGGCAGCGTGACCCGTCTCAGCGAACTGTGGTTGAGCAAGGGCTGGCTTGGCGATGCGGTGAACATCAAGCTGGGCCGGTTCGCCGTCAGCGATGACTTCGCCGTGGAAGACTGCCTGTTCCAGGGGCTGGCGTTCTGTGGCTCGCAACCGGGCAACTACGTGAACAGCATCTACAACGGCCCGATCAGCCAGTGGGCCGCACGGTTGCGCTACCGCTTGAGCCCGACGGTGTATGCACAGGTCGGCGCGTTCAATGTGAACCCGTCGAACCTGGAGAATGACAACGGCCTCAAGCTCAACACCCACGGCACCACCGGCACCTTCACGCCGCTCGAACTGGTATGGAGCCCGACTATCAACCAACTGCCCGGCGAATACCGTGTGGGTTATTACCACAGCACCGCACAGGCCGAGGATGTGTACAAGGATCAGTTCGGGCAAGCGGCGGCCACCCGTGGCAACGTCTATCGCACCGACGCTACACGGCATGGCGAGTGGGTTGTGGCCAAGCAGCAGTTGACCTCGGTCAACGGCGACACTTCTCGCGGCCTGACCCTGACGGCCAGCGCCACGTTCCAGGATCGCAACACGACGGCGATCGACAGCTACCAGAAACTCAGCCTGGTCTATAAGGGCCTGTGGGATGCGCGTCCCACCGACACGCTGGGCGCCGGCATTGCACGTGTTCACGCCAGCTCGGTGTTCCTGCGCAATGCCCGCGCGGTAAACGCCGCTGGCGGTGACTTGCCCGGGCAGCACAGTGAATATGTTGCCGAGCTGAACTACGGGATCCAGGCTACACGCTGGTTGAACATCATGCCGAACCTGCAGTACGTGAAGGACCCGGACGGCGTTCGTCAGGTCAAGAATGCCCTGGTACTGGGCCTGCAAGTACAATCGCAGTTTTAACCGGCCACAGGATACGCACGCAGCATGGGCAACACCCTCAAGCGTCACGGCCTGATCAAGGTCGCAGAATTGGCCGGCGTCAGCCTGAGCACCGTGGACCGGGTCCTCAATGATCGCGGGGGCGTGTCCGACACCAAGCGGCGCAAGGTCCTGGCGATGGCGCGTGCGCTGGGTGTGCGTCGCGGCCTGCCCGCGCCGTTCACCGGCCCGATGATAGTCGATGTACTGTTGGCCGACAGCGCCACTGACCATTTCAAGCGCCTGGACGCGGCGTTCGAGCGCCAGGCACAACGCCTGCGCTCGGACCTCACGTTGCGCCGCCAGCGCTGGCCGGAAAACGCCCCCGGGCAACTGCTCGACGCCCTGCGCAAACCGCGTTCGCGGCGCCATGGCATGATCGTGGTCGCGCCTGACACGCCGGACGTGCACCAGGCGCTGAACACCATCGTGCAGAACGGCACGCCCACCGTCTTGCTGACCACCAACCTCAGCACGGTCGAGGGCGCGGTGTATGTCGGCATCGACAATCACGCCGCCGGGCGCAGTGCCGGGCGCTTGATGAGCGAATGGATCGGCCAACGCCCCGGTGCCGTGCTGCTGACGGTCAACTCGCTCGCCTACAGCGCTCATCAGGAGCGCGCCAGAGGCTTCATCGACGTAATGACGCAGCGTGCACCGGCTACGCGCATTGTCGGCCCGGTCGAGTGCTTTGATGACGATGAACTGACCCGCGCGGCCGTCGCGCAGTGCCTAGCCGTCGGGCCCTTGGCAGGACTGTATGACACCGGCAGCGGTTCGCAGGGTATCTATGCGGCGTTGGCGCACAGGCAGGTCGATCCGGTATGGATCGGCCATGAGGCCACCCCCCAGCACGCCGCGCTGCTGCGCCAGGGCGTGATGTCGCTGGTACTCGATCAGGACCCGGAAGGTCAGGTGCAGGCCAGCATCGACTATCTGCTGCACACCCACGGCATGATCGACACGCCGCCCCTGCTGCCACTGGCGATGAAAATCATCATCGAGGAAAACCTGCCCGGCGCCTTGTGACCGGCGTGGTGATTGCAGGCGAGCGCAGCGCCTGGCCGTTGTGTGATGTTGATTGAACGATGCGCTGGCGCACGGGCTCTATTCACTAGAGCAGCGCGCAGCAGAGTTTCAGCGCGTCGCGTCCACGCCCACTCACAAAAGGTCAGTCCATGTCTTACGATTACCAGGGTACCGCCAGTGTCATCACGGCCTCTCGTCATCTGGGCACCGCTTCAGATGAACACCTCAATGAGTCGGTGGAAATCCAACTGACCAGCAGCGGCAAGCCGACAATCGCGCGCCTGAACTTCGACCGGCCCCTTCAATGGCCAGGGCACCCGAACTTTGTCGCGGTCAACCTGCCCGATGGCTCTTCGATAGGCGGCGTGATCGTCGAGATCGAACGAACCACGGACGGCCCTGGCTGGGTGACGTTCACCGTGGATGACTGACGGGTGTGCCGTCGTCAGGCATCCGGGTGTTCACTCGCGACCGAATCGGCGGCGTCCACGTCCGACATGTCTTCTTCAAGCGGCGCACCGTCTTCCGGCGGCAGCGGGATCTCACCTTCCGTGCGCTTCGGGTCCGGGCCGGTTTCATTGTCGGTGGTGCGCGTTACCACCTGTTGGGATTGGTTGCCCGGCGCTTTTTCGTCAATGTGCATGCTGTCTCTCCAGTCTGGCGCGCGGGGAATCCGGGCTTAAACATGAGAGGCAGCGGGTGCACGAGAGTGCCGGGCAATGGACGAACGGCGAGAAGCGCACTGCGGTCAAACAAATACAGCCTCCGGGCCGCACTTGATCTACGATTAAAAGCCCACCGCCCGCCTCTCGGAGAGTCCGCATGAACCCGCACACCACCGCGCTTGTGTTGATCGAATTCCAGAACGATTTCACCACTCAGGGTGGCGTGTTCCATGACGCCGTCAAAGACGTCATGCACGCCACCGACATGCTCGCTAATACTGCCACCACGGTGCAGCAAGCCCGCAAGCTCGGGGTGAAGATCGTGCATTTGCCGATCAGCTTCGCCGCGGGGTACCCCGAACTGACCACGCGCGACTATGGGATTCTCAAGGGCGTGGCCGACGGCAACGCCTTCAGTGCGGGCACCTGGGGCGCCGAAATCACTGCGACGCTGTCCCAGGACAGCAGCGATATCGTCATCGAAGGCAAGCGCGGGCTGGATGGCTTTGCCACCACGGGGCTGGACCTGGTGTTGCGCAACAATGGCATCCAGACGCTGGTGGTGGCGGGTTTCCTGACCAACTGCTGCGTCGAGGGCACGGTGCGCTCGGGGTATGAGAAAGGCTACAACGTCGTCACCCTGACCGACTGCACGGCGACGTTTACCGAGGAACAACAGCAGGCGGCGGAAAACTTCACACTGCCGATGTTTTCGCAGACGCTGAAACACACGCAGTTTCTGCAGGCGCTGACGGCCCCATGAAAAAAACCGGCGACTCCTGGATGAGTCGCCGGTTTTTGTTCATTCGGTTGGTGCGTACTGCATTTCACCGTTGCCGAACGACCAGTCCTCGCGCTTCACGTCCACCAGGCTGATCCACACATCCTCCTTGCGCAGCCCGGTCTTGGCGTGAATGCCTTCTGCGATGAATTGATAGAAGGCCTTTTTCACCGCCACGCTGCGCCCGGCATTCCAGGTGACCTGGATAAACACGATGCTGGGGGTGTAAGTCACGCCCAGGTAGCCAGCGGCGGGATACACCAGTTCATCGCGGGCATGCCGATTGATGATCTGGAATTTGTCGTGCTCGGGCACATTCGCAACGCTGGTCATCGCCGCGTACACCACGTCGCCAATGGCGGCAGCGGTTGCTTCGGAAGTGTCGGCGGCGAGGTCGATTCGAACTAAAGGCATGGCAGAATCCTTGGCAGGTCGGTGGCCATTCCACAGCGGCGGCCCGTGATCACTACCCTAGGCCTGTGCGAACAATTCATCAATCGCATATTCGGCAATAATAAATATGATTATTGCGCATATTGATTTTGCACGACCTGTGACGCTTGCATGAACCGAACGCGAAAAAGCCGTAACATGCGGCCTTCGTTCAACACCTCATGGAAGACATCACGCATGAACAACCTGTCTGGCGCGCTGCGCCTGGTAGTCTCCCTGCCGATTTACGCCGCGTCTATCCTCACGTCCCTGCTCACTCTCAAGCCGCTGTTCGATGCGGGGATGATCTTGCTGGCGGGCTTCCTGACCCCTTATCAAATTGGCCGCGTGCTCGGCTATTTACTTGCCAGTGCGATATTGACCACGATTGCCGCCGGTCTGTGGATGCTGGCTCGGTACGTGCGCACGTCGCGTTTTCGCAAACAGCCGGCGCCGGTGGCCAACCCGTTGCCGTGAAGCAGGTGCTTAGTTCGATGGGGCTTTGACTGTCGCGCTCTGCCCCGTCTCGACATCACGAATGTCATAGCTCCAGCGGCCCTTCGACGCCTCGCCATACAGCCCATAGGTTCGGCCACCGACCAGGCTCACCGTGGTTGCGAGGGGCGCGGTTCGGCCGTCCCCAATCGACCAGGTAGCTTGCAGGGTGTGGGTGCCGGCGCCGAGGCGGTATTCGTTCTGCCGACCCAGCCAGAACAGCGTCCCGTTGTTATCAATACGGGTGATCGTCAGGTGTTTGTCGAACTGCTGTATGACCGCAACCTGGTCCGCAGGTTTTCCTTCTGCGCTCTGGTGCTCGTAATGAATACAGCCGGTCAGCGCCAGGCTCAAGCCCAGCATCGAGAACGCGCGAACGTGTTTGGCAAGCATGCTTTCAATCCCTTGAAAAGGGCGTGATCCTAAAGCCATTCAGCACGTGCATCAACCGCCAATCAGGCCCGCGCGCCAATCAACACAACCACCCCACCCCATTGCCGCACCTTGATCGGCAGGCTCTGCTCGAGGGCCTCTAGGGTCTGCCGCGCATCGTCCAGGGGAAAGCGTCCGGTCACGCGCAGACCGGCTACAGCGGCGTCCAGGCGCACGATGCCGTTGCGATACGGGCGAATTGCGTCGACCACGCTGGCCAGGGTCTGGTTGCGCACCACCAGCCAGCCGTCAAGCCAGGCGGTATCGGTGGCGGCCATGGGCACCTGGGTGAGGATGCGCTGATGATCGAACAGCGTGCTCTGGTGCATCGCCACCCGCTGCTGCGTGCCGCCTTCGAAGTGCAACACCGCGTCGGCATCCAGGGTCACCAGGCGTATCGCGGCGCCCTGCTCACTCAGCATCAGGCGGCCGGTGCTGGCGCTGATGCGGCCGGCGCGGGTGTCGACCTGCAGCGGGCGCAGCACATTCACCAGCATTTCCCCGGCGCGCAGTTCCAGGCTGCGCTGCTCCCCCTTCAACGTGGCGAGCACCTGGCTGCGCGCATTCAGCTTGAGTGTGCTGCCATCCGCCAGTTGCCAGGTGCGACGCTCGGCGGTACCCGTGGCATAGGATTGCCCCGCGTCTTCGAAACGCGAGCCCCAGCCCGCGCCCGCCGCCAGGCCCACCGCACACAGGCTGGTACGCAGGAACGAACGCCGGCTGCTCGGCTGCTCCAGGCTGCGCAACAGCTGCGCGCTGGAGCGTCCACGCCACGGCGAGGCCTTGAGTTGGTCGAGGCCGGCGATCAGTTGCGCGTACACCTGGCGATGGTGCGCCGAGGTACTGCGCCATTCATCCAGCGCTTGTTGCTGCGCGGGGCTGAAGTCGCCGGACTGGATTTGCACCAGCCAGCCGATGGCCTCTTCGGCCACCGGGTCGTTCAACGGGTGTTTGCTCACTCACTCAACCCCAGGTAACAGGCTCGCAGGGCCTGGGTCATCAATTGGTGGATGCGCCCCAGGGACAGGCCCAGCCGTTCACTGATCTGTGTGTAGGTCATGCCATCCAGCTGGCTGTGTACGAACACCGCCTTGGCCTGCCCCGAGAGGCCATCGAGCAGTCGGTCGATGGCCAGCAGGCTCTCGATCAGGATCAACTGCTCCTGCGGCGACGGATGCACGTGTTCGGGTACCTCGGCGAGGATCTGCAGGTACGCCCTCTCCAAGTCACGACGGCGCCAGCTCTCGTACATCAGGCGCTGGGCGATGGTGGTCAGCAGCGCGCGCGGTTCGCGGATCGCAGTGGGATCGGGCAGCATCCACACCTTGAGGAACGTCTCGGCGGCGATATCCTCAGCGCTATGGCTGCAGCCGGTGCGGTAGGACAACCGCGCGCACAACCAGCTGTAGTGCTGCTGGAAAATCTGGCCGATGAGGCGGGTCTTGAGCAAAGCATTCGGGTCCATAGGTCCATAATCTTCATGGACTGCACACGCCAGCGGACAAGTGGTGGTGGGCCTGTCGGTTTGAGGTAGACCTGCATCCGGGCAGGTGAATCCAGTTTGCCCCAGTGGGCATCACCAGATAAAAGAATAAAAAAAGCCATCAAACTGCATTTTTTGCATAACCCTGGATAACCTTCCAGGCACGCAAAGTCACCGCCCGCAACCATCGCGGGCAGTGTGAAACCGCACTTACTGGGCGGCCAGTTGCGCCTCGCTGCGTTCCTGTTCACGCAGTGGCCGTACCAGCCAGGTCACCACCACCGTCAACACCAGCAGGATCAACGCCAACACCCACAGCACGCCGTGGAAGGCACTGTCATAGCCGCCGATAAACAGGCTGTGCACGGTGCTAGCCTGCTCTGTGCCCAGCGCCTGCAGCGAACCGGTCAGGTTGCCGGCGGCTACCTCGTCGATCCAGCGTTGCAGGGTGCCGGGGTCCGGTGCCAGGCGGCTCAAGGTGGCGCGCAATTGGCTGTCGAGCAAGGTCGCCAGGAGCGAGCCGTACAAGGCCACGGCAATCGCCTCACTGCCCAGGCGGAACGTGTTGAGCAACCCGGCGGCCATCCCGGCCTTTTGCTCCGGGACGGTCTTCAGCGCCAGCCCATCCACCAGCCCCGCCGACAGGCCCATGCCGATGCCCACCAGCAGCAAGGGCAGCGCCAATTGCCACAGCGCCACACCCACCTGGCTGACCAGCGCCAGCGCGACCACGCCGACCAGCAAGGCAATCAGGCTGGCCTTGAGGATGCCAATCGCCGACACCCCGCGCGCCGCCCACTTGCCGGCCAGGATCGGGCAAAACAGCATCGGTACCGTGAGCAGCAACATCGCCAGGCCGGCGTGGGTCGCGCTCAGTTGCAGCACGCCGAACAGGTAGCTCGGCAGGTAGGTCAGCAACGTCACGAAGCCGAATGACGCGGCGACCGTCACCAGCGCCAGGCCGACAAAGGGCCCGCGCGCCAGCAGCGACAGGTCGAGCATCGGCTGGCGATGACGCCGCTCCTGCCAGGTGAATACCGCCAGCAACACCGCCGCCACGGCCACCAGGCCGAGCACGCCCTGGCTGCTCCAGCCCCATTGCGAGCCCTGCACGATGGCAACCATCAGCGCCAGCAACGCCAGCACGAACAGCGTCGCCCCCGGCACATCGAAGCGCGCGGTGCGCTCCGCCAATGCCCCGTCGCGGGTAATCAGCGGGCTCCCCAACAGCACAATCACCAGGGTCACCGCATGCGCCCAGAAAATCGCGCGCCAGCCGACACTGTCCAGCAACAGGCCGGACAAGGTCGGCCCCAGGCTGACGCCCAGCCCCGCCACCGTGCCGAACAAGGCAAATGCGCGCAGCCGCGCCGGGCCGCTGAAGTGGGTGGACAAAATGGCGATGCCGCAGGAGAAAATCGCCGCCGCGCCGATGCCCGCCAGTCCCCGTGCCGCGTCCAGCAGCCAGGCACTCTCGGCCACCGCAGACAGCACCGAAGCGACCACGTACAGCGACGCACCGGCGACGAAGCAGCGCTTGCGCCCGAGCCGATCCGCCAGCGCGCCCCAGGCCAGGGTAAAGCAGGCGAACGCCAGGTTGAAGGCGTTGACCACCCATTGCAGGCTGGTCAGCGGCGCCTGGATATCCGCGCCGATGGCCGGCAGCGCGAGGGCCGTGCCGGAAATGGAACTGGGCACGACAAATATCGCCAGCAGGATGATGCTCAGTAGCGCCGTATCGGCAAAGGTCGTTTTCATGGGTCCTTCCAGGTCAGGTTGAAGTAAAGCCGAGCACCGGTAAACGGGCCGGACGGCGCAGGATGATGCCGTCGATCCAGGGCACCTGGTCCGCCGGCACCGCCAGGCGCAGGTTGGGAAAGCGTTGCACGAGGATCTGCAACACCGTGGTGATTTCCAGCCGGGCGAGTGCCGCGCCCATGCAGTTGTGCATGCCATAGCCGAACTGCAAATGCCGCGCGCCCTTGCGGTCCAGGCGAATCGCCAGCGGCTCGGGGAATGCCGCCGGATCGCGGTTGGCGGCAAACGCATCGGCGTAGATGATGCTGCCCTCGGGGATCAGCCCCCACGGCCCTTCCAGGTCGACACTGGCCAGGCGCGGAAAGGTCGAGATGGTGCCCAGCGGGATCAGCCGCAGCAGTTCTTCGACGGCCTCCGGAATCAGCCTCGGGTCCTCCACCAATTGCTGCCACAGCTCGGGCGCAGCCAGCAAGGTGTACACCGACTTGGTCAGCACGGTGAGGATGTTCTGGTCGCCGCCGATCAACACGCCGAGCAGGATGCCCACCAGTTCCTTGTCGTTGAGCGGCGGTTCGCTGTCGGCACGGCTGGCGACGAAACGCTGGATCAACCCATCGGCATAGGTTGGCCGTGCGCCGGTGACCAGGTCGGTCAGGTAGTTGTAGACGCCCCAGAACTGGTTCAGCAGCTCCGGCACATCCGCGTCCGACGCCACCTGCACGGTATGGCTGAGAGGCCGGTAGTACTCGCGATCGCTCAAGGGAATGCCGAGCAACTGGCAATCCACCGTCGCGGGAATGTGGTCGAGCACCTGGGCAAACAGGTCGGCACCGGGCGCCTGGCGCTGCAGCACGTCCAGGCGTTCGTGGGTGGTTTGCTCGACCTTCTCACGCAGCACCGCCACGCCGCTCGGGCTGAAGTCGCGCGCGACCACTTTGCGCAGGCGGCCATGGTCGGGAATATCATTGTTGAGCAGCAGTTCGGGCGGCGTGATGGTCGGCAAAAAGCTCGCGCCGTCTTCTTCGTTGCACGGGGCACGAATCGCGCGGTTATCCAGCAGCAGCGCCTGCACGTGTTCATAACGGGTCAGGTGAAAGGCCAGGTGGCCGCTGGGCAGCAGGATCCTCGGCAGGCCATTGGCGGGGCTGGCAGGTTGATAAGCCGGCGGCGCATCCAGGTGCGGGATGCGCGCCACGGTCACTTCAGGTGTGGCGGTCACGGCGATATTCATCAGGCAGGCTCCACGGCAGGTTGCAACAGGCTCACACCGGTGACGCGCTGCAGTTGCGCGAGGGCCTGGTGGTTGTCGGTGAAGTGCAGCACTTGCCAGCCCAACGCTGCAGCGGCATGAATATTTTCCGCCACGTCATCGATCAAGAGGCTGTGCTGCGGCGCCACGCCCGAACGTGCGGTGGCCACCTCAAAAAACGCCGTGTCCGGCTTGCGGGTGCGCTCCTGGCTGGAGTCGACGATCAGGTCCACGACCTCATCCAGGCCGACCATCGCGCGCCAATGCAGCGACCACTCGACCACGTTGTTGGTGAGAATACCGACGCGAAAACCGCTACGTTTCAACGCGCGCACGGCGGCCACCAGTGGCGCATTCGCGGGCACCCCGGCGAACCATTGCTCGCCGAAGCCTTGCAGGCGTGCACGCGACAGGTCGATCTGTGGATCGCGGCGACGCAGAGCCTGCTCCAGCCGTGCGCCCCACTCGCGCTCGGTCAGCAAGGCGTTCTCGACCGGTGCGAGCATTGGCACGCCCAACTCGTCCGCCACGTCGCTCATGGCCTGCTGCAACACGCGCGGGGCCAGGCCGGTCTTGAGCTGGTATTGCTCGAACAATGCCGGGATCGGCGGCGACAGCACGCCGCCGAAATCGAACCAGATAAACTCCGGCGCGCTCATCGCACACCCCCTGCCACCAGGGCCAAGGGCTGGCTGGCAGCCACCGGCAGCAACTCCAGCTCGGCGGTGGCAATCACCACGCCGTCCTGCTCGACATCCAGCGCGAGGGTGATCTGGCCGTGTTCATCACGGGACAAGGAGGCGAGATCTGCACGCACTCGCGTCGGCAGACCGAACTCGCCGAACCGCGTGAACACCACATGGCAGCGCGACAGCAACAGTTGCTCGGGGGCGACCTGCAGTTGCCGGTCAGCCGCCACCAGCGCGACCTGGCGAAAGCCTTCGAGCAACAGCATGCCGGGGATATGGTCCAGCGGATGGTCGAAGATCGCCGGGTTGTTGAGGTCGACGATCAGCGGCGCGACCAGGCTCTCGGCGCCCTGCTCCAGGTCCCGGCCGAGCACCACGTTATTCAACCAGTGGCGCCCCACTGCCGAGGGGCTCAAGGGCGGCGGCAGTTGTGCCAATGGGTCGGCGTCCAACGGAATGGCCGCTAGTCCACGAGCACGCATCTTGTTCCAGGCCGCGCCGCTCATCCAGCGAATGCTCATGCGTTCGTGGCGCGCGGCGACTTCGCCATTGATGCTCAGCGACATGTTGAGGGTGACGCCGCTGCGCTCACCATGGCGCAGGTATTCATCCACGACATACACGTCGATCGACGCTGACGCCGGGCGATCGCCGACCACCAGCAAATGCCGCTCGGTCACCCGAGTGACACTGTCCAGGTAAATAAACTTGTCCTGGGCATTCACTTGCAGAAACGCGTGGGAGATATAAATCGACGCCTGCCGGAACACTTCAAGCAATAACAACATGTCGTAGTGCGCGGCACGGTGCGTATGTTCACTGAAGTAACTGTGGGTGCGCGGTAATTGCGCACTGCAGCGAAAGTGTCCGTCCTTGATGCGTTCGGCGCCGGTCAGGAATACTTCGCTGACGGCGGCACGGTGCACCATGCTGCGCGGAACGGTGTTTTCGCAATGCAGGCTCGGCACCGAGCCAAGCGGGTTCAAAACTGATACGTCAGACATGGGCATCTGTCTCCTGATGAGCTTTTCCGTAAGCGTGCAGACCGCCGTACATGTTCACATCGGTGAACTTTGTATGCTGTGCGCGGACAACCCGATCTGGCTGTCAGTACCCTTGTGCGAATACTCCCTTATATTTTCAGTGCGCACTTAGATCAGTTTGATCGAAGCTTATGCGCACAACAAAATCATCTAGACACCCAACTAATCGTTCTAACTTAGTGGTGAAAATCCGCTCGCGAAGTTGCTCAAGGTCGTAAAGAACATCACGACCCGGAGCAGATTTGCATGTTGAAAACAGGATTCACCCTGGCGCCGCTGGCCTGCGCATTGGCCCTCGGCGGGCTGACGCTGCCGACCCTGGCGTTGGCTCAAAACGAGGCGACGTCGGTACAGACGGTGATTGATTTCAATATCCCCGCAGGGCCGCTGGATGAGGTGCTGCTGAGTATCTCCCAGCAAAGCGGCCACCCGATTGCGTTTGACCCGCCGCTGGTAGAAGGCCGCGCCAGCCGCTCGATCCAGGGCCGCTTGAGCCAGGAACAGGCGCTGGGCATTGCCTTGAGCGGCTCCCAGTTGGGCTTCAGCCAGACCGCCAGCGGCGCGGTGTTGATCCACCGACTGGCCAGCACCGCCGCCCCCGCTGCCGCCATCAACAGCGAGCCGCAGGCACCGCGACTGAAATCGGTCGAAGTGATCGGCACCCGCCGCAGCGACGTCACCGCCCTGCAAAGCGCGGCGCCGGTGGATGTGATCAGCAGCGAACAGCTGGAACGCGCCGGCACCGATAACCTCGCCAAGGCCCTGGAAACCCTGGTGCCGTCGGTGAACTACCCGCAAGTCAACGGCACCGACGGCGTGTCGTCACAGCGGCCGGTGTCGTTGCGCGGGCTGGCGGCCGACCAGGTGCTGGTGCTGGTCAATGGCAAGCGTCGGCATGCCTCGGCCTTCGTCAACACCAAGGCCACCCTGGGCCGTGGCTCCCAGGCGGTGGATCTGTCGACGATTCCGGTCAGCGCGGTCGACCATATCGAAGTGCTGCGCGACGGCGCCTCGGCACAGTACGGCTCGGACGCGATTGCCGGGGTGATCAACATCGTGCTCAAGGAGCAGGACCACGGCGGCGCGGTGCAGAGCACTTTTGGCCAGTACACCAAGGGCGATGGCTTTCGTCGCTCGGTAGGCGGCTGGACCGGCTTCACCTTGCCCGGCGACGGTTTCCTGACCCTCAGTGGCGAAGGCCTGCGCAGCGAACGCACCTCCACCGGCGGCACCGATGGCCGGCAGTTCTACCCCACCGGCGATGCCCGCGAAGCGGATGCCGACCGTCACTGGCGCTACGGTTCCCCGGGCCTTGAGGACTGGAACCTGGCGCTGAACAGCGGCCTGTCACTCAACGACGCGGTCGACCTCTACGGCTTTGCCACCTACCAGGACCGCACCGGTGAATCCCAGGCGACTTTTCGCCGCCCCATCGACCCCAACAACCTGGTGGCCGTGTACCCCAACGGTTTCCTGCCCCTGCTGGATGTGCGCTCGCGGGATGCCTCGGTCACCGGCGGCGTGAAGATCCGCGATGAACAGCTCGGCAGCTTCGACCTCAGCGCCAACTACGGACGCAACCGCATCGACTATCACCTCAGCGATTCACTGAATGCCAGCCTCGGCCCCGCCAGCCCGACGAGCTTCAACGCCGGGGCGCTGGTGAATGAGCAGACCAACGTCGGCCTTGATCACGTCAAGGAATTCAAGGTCGGCTGGGGTGCCGGCCCCCTGGTGTTTTCCAGTGGCCTGGCCTGGCGCAACGAGTCCTATGAAGTGATCGCCGGCGACCTCGCCTCCTGGACCCACGGCACGGCCCTGCCCGCCCGCGCGGGTGGCGCCCAGGGTTTCCCTGGCACCCAGGACAGCGACGAAGGCCGCTATGCCCGCCACGTGTTCGGTGGCTACCTGGGCCTGGAGCAGCAGGTCACCGAAAAGCTGCAACTGGGCCTGGCCGGACGCAGCGAGCACTACGACGATTTCGGCACCACCACGACCGGCAAGTTTTCCGCGCGCTATGACTTCACCCCGCAGTGGGGCCTGCGCTCGACCCTGAGCAGCGGCTACCGTGCGCCGACCCTCGGGCAGATCGGCACCTCGGCGACCCAGACCGAATTCAAGGCCGGCGACCCGACCGCCTACCAGGTCGGCACCGTCAGTGTGAACACGCCCGTGGCGCGGGCCTTGGGCGCGACTGACCTGAAGCCGGAAAAATCCACCAGCCTGTCCCTCGGCGTGGTCTGGCAACCGATTGAGCGCGCCAGCGTCAGCGTCGATGCGTACCACATCCGCATCAAGGACCGCATCGCCCTGTCGGAAACCCTCAGCGGCACCCAGGTCAGCCAGATTCTCGCCAACCAAGGCTACGGCAATTACTCCGGGGTGAGCTTTTTCACCAATGCACTGGACACCAAGACCAGCGGCGTCGACCTCGCCGCCCACTATCGCCTGGACCTGGCCGATGCCAGCCAGTTGACCCTCAACGGCGCCTTCAACTACAGCAAGACCCAGGTCACCGACATCAAGGACAACCCCGGCCCCCTGGCCGGCA
The DNA here is from genome assembly GCF_025466155.1 of Pseudomonas sp. 13B_2.1_Bac1. Classification (NCBI taxonomy): domain Bacteria; kingdom Pseudomonadati; phylum Pseudomonadota; class Gammaproteobacteria; order Pseudomonadales; family Pseudomonadaceae; genus Pseudomonas; species Pseudomonas sp. 13B_2.1_Bac1. The sequence continues at coordinate 67,691 of NZ_JANLOH010000046.1, forward strand.
CCGGCATCACCCTGATCAATCGTGAAGCCTTGAGCTACGTGGAAAGCGCCTCGCCCAACAGCAAGCTGATCCTCGGTGCCGACTGGCGCAAGGGGGCCTGGCAGGCGAGCTGGAACACCATTCGCTACGGCACCTACACCCTCGACTCCAACCTCGGCGAAGCCCGCGACCAGACCTTTTCGGCGCAATGGGTGAGCAACGCCAGCGTGTCCTACGACATCAGCCAGGCACTCACCCTGACCCTGGGCGGCAACAATATTTTCGACAGCTACCCGGACAAGATCGACGTCGCCAACCGCTTTGTCGGCGGGCGCGTGGCCTACCAGAGCATCTCGCCGGCGGGTGCCGAAGGCGCCTTCTACTACGTGAAAGCCGACTACCGCTTCTGACCCTCACAAGGAGTTTCCGATGAGCTTTGATCCTGTGCGTTTTACCCAAGTGTTCGAACACGAATTTGCCCTGGCCAAGCAGTTGCTGATCAAGCACCAGGCGCTGTCGAGCAACGAGGCGGGCAACATCAGCCTGCGCATTCCTGGCGAGGAGCGGCTGGTGATCGCCTCGCTCAGCGGCGCCGACAGTGGTGTGGCGGCCATCGTCGATTTCGACCTGCGCCACAGCCAGGGCAGCCTCACCGACAACCTCCAGGAAGTGGCCGCGCTGCATGTGGCGATCTACCGCGAGCGCCCGCAAGTCAATGCGGTGATCCACACCCACTCGCCGTACCTCACCGCCTTCGCCATCGCCGGGCGCCCGCTGCGTGCCCACGCCGCACAGTTGCTGGGGATCCTGACGGAAGATGAGGAGATCCCGCTGACCGCCTGGGGCCCGCGTTATGCGCCGGAGCCGGTGGTCGCGGCGCTGCGTGAGCATCCCCACGCGCCGGCGGCGTTGCTGGCCAATCATGGGCCGTTTGCCTGGTCGGAGCGTGATGTGCTCGCGGCGACGCGCTTGCTGGTGAACCTTGAAGAAGCCGCCTACCTGACCTTCCTGGCCCAGCAACTCGGCACGCCACAACCCTTCCCCAGCGGCGCGGCGCAGCGTTCGCGGCTGGGCTGGAGTGCGACATGAGCCGGACGGTCGCCGCCCTCGCGCTCCTGGCAGCGTTCGCCGTGCCCGCCCACGCCGAGCCCCTGCTGGAACGTGCGCAATCGCGCGGCACGCTGAACGTCTGCACCAGTGATGAATTCCCACCGTTCAAGACCCTGGACGCCCAAGGCAAACCCGGCGGCTTGATCATGGACCTGATCGTCGACCTGCAACAGCAGCTGTCCGCCAAGGTCGGCCAGCCGCTGAAGCTGCAACTGGTGCAGGTCAACCCGTTGAACCGTTTGCTGTTCCTCGACCAGGGCCGTTGCGAAGTGCTGGTCACTTCGTTGCTCGACACCCCGGCGCGCCGGCGTGAAGTGGACTTTGCCAGCCCGGGTTTCTACAGCTCGGCCGCCACGGTATTCGCGCCGAAAAGCACCGCCGTGCCGGACTGGCAAAGCCTGCGCGGCAAAACCCTGTGCGCGCCCGCCACCAGTGTGTGGGTGCGCCCCTTTGAAAGCCGCTATGGCGTGCAATTCGCCTCGTTCAACGGCACCGCCGAAGTGCGCAAGGCCGTTGCCGACAGCCGTTGCCTCGGGGCGATGGGTGACGATGCGTTGTACAGCGCCCTGGCGCGCCAGCCGGAATGGGCCGATTACGAAGTCAAGTTGCCAGGCCAGGACCCGGCGCCCTGGGGCATCGCCCTGCGCAAGGGCCAGCCGGCGCTGCTGGCGGCCGTGTCGGGCATCGTCGAAGGCTGGCATGCCCACGGCGTGATCATCGACCTGGAACAGCGTTACGGCCTGGCCCCCAATGCCTGGGTCGCGCAGCAGCATGCACGGGCCAGCCATGAGTGAAATCAATATGCGCCTGTCGCTGGAACAGCATGGGCTGTCGCTGAGCATCCTGTGGGACCCGATGGACCGCCAGCGCTTCCTGCTCGGCCTGGGGCTGACCCTGTTGTTGTCGGTGGCAAGTATCGCGCTGTCGCTGGTCATGGGGATTCTCGGCGCCGCCGGCCTGGGTTCGCGCCGGCCGCTGTGGCGTCACCTGAGTGCGGCGTACATCGCGTTGTTTCGCAATACGCCGCTGTTGGTGCAGCTGTTCTTTTTCTACTTTGGCGTCGGCGCATTGTTGCCGCTGGTGGACGGCGCCAGTGTGCGCCTGCTCAATGGCACGCAGTGGGCAATCATCGTGATTGCCCTGCACAGCGGCGCATTCCAGGCCGAAAACCTGCGCGCCGGCATCGACGCGGTGCCGCGCGCCACCCTCGACGCGGCCGCCGCACTGGGCCTGCACGGGCGCACGGTGTTGCGCCATATCGTGCTGCCGCTGGCCCTGCGCAACAGCCTGCCGGCGATGGGCAATACGGTGGTGCAAACCATCAAGTCGACCTCGATCGCCTACGCGATTGCGGTGCCGGAACTGCTCTATGCGAGCAACCGGATCTGGTCGGACAACTTCAACGTCGCGGAAATGATGCAGGTACTGCTGCTGGTCTGGCTGCTGTTGATCGGCCTCAGCAGTTGGCTGCTGCGCCGTCTCGAAGACTATCTGCGCCTGCCTGGCCAGGAGCTGCCCGATGCCGCCTGAGTCGAGCCTTTTCCAACTGCTGTGGCAGTGGGCGCCGGCCCTGCTGCAAGGCTTTGGCCTGAACATCCTGATGGGCATCACCGCGATGCTGGTGGCGACGCTCGGCGGTGTGGCGCTCGGCAGCCTGCAGGTCAGCGCCCGCCCCGGCCTGCGGCGTGGCGCCGGGCATCTGAGCCGCTTGCTGCGCAACCTGCCGTGGCTGGTGGTGATGTTCTACGTGGCCTACCTGCTGCCCTATGAAGTGCAGTGGGCCGGGCGTTGGTGGCAACTGCCAGACTGGCTCAAGGTCGCGTTGGGCCTGGCCATGCCTGCCATCGGCTACGTCTCGGAGATCGTGCGCGGCGCCGTGCGTGCAGTGCCGACCGGCCAATGGGAAGCCGCCCAGGCCCTGGGCATGCGCCACGGCCAGGCGCTGCGTCACGTGATCATCCCGCAGACACTGCCGAGCCTGGTGGCGCCGTGGATGAACCTGTATTGCGCGGTGACCATGTCCACCTCCCTCGCCAACCTGCTGGGGGTGGAAGAGTTGATGACCACCGTGCAGTCGCACCTCTCGACCCAGCTGCGCAACGACCTGCTGCTGCCCGCCTACGGCTTGGTGTTCATCGCGTTCTTTATCTACATCTACCCCCTTTCACGCTGGGCCAAGCGGCTGGAACGCGCATGAGCCCTTCCTGGAGTACGCATCCCTTGCGCGACGATACCCGCCTGACTCACCTGGGCCGCGATCCTGCCAACCACGCCGGCACCGTCAACACCCCGGTATACCGCAGCTCGACCTTTATCTGGCCCGACACCGGCACCCTGGAAAACCACCTGCAACAGGCCGACGACCCGCACTATCGCGGGCACATCTACGGCCGAAACGGCAACCCCACCACCGCCGCCTTCGAAGACGCCGTGGCACAGCTGGAAGGCGGCTTTCGCGGGCTGATCATGCCCAGCGGGCTGGCGGCGATTGTCGGCGCGGTGCTGGCAGTGGCGCGGGCCGGCGACCATATCCTGGTGACCGACAACTGCTACTGGCATGCCCGCCAGGTGTTTGACCAGATACTGCCGCGCTACGGCATCCAGGCCACCTATTTCGCGCCGATGCTCGGTGCCGACATCGCCGGTTTGCTGCGCCCCAACACCCGCCTGGTCTACGCCGAAGCACCCGGTTCCAGCACTTTCGAAGTGCAGGACATTCCCGCCCTCGCAGAAGCCGCGCATGCCCACGGCGCGCTGCTGATGCTCGACAATACCTGGGCCACGCCGCTGTTCTTCAAGGCGTTCGAGCACGGTGTGGACATCTCGATCCATGCCGCCACCAAGTACCTGGTAGGCCACAGCGACGCCATGCTCGGCGTGATCGTCACCACCGAAACGCTGTACGCGTCAGTGCGCGAAACCGTGCGCCAGCTCGGTTATATCGCCAGCGCCGACGATGCCTACCTCGGCCTGCGCGGCCTGCGCACCCTGGGTGTACGCCTGCGTCAGCACCAGCGTTCGGCACTGGCGGTCGCGCAGTGGTTGCAGCAGCGCCCCGAAGTGGCCCAGGTGCTGCACCCGGCTTTGCCCGAGGCCACCGGGCACGCGTTATTCAAGCGCGACTTTCTCGGCTCCACCGGGCTCTTCGGCGTGGTGCTCAAGCCCGTCTACGCGCCCCAGGCCAAGGCCTTTCTGGAAAGCCTGCAGCTGTTCGCCATGGGTGCCAGCTGGGGCGGTTTCGAAAGCCTGATCCGCCCGCAACAACGCCACCCTTCCGCGCACATCGAACCCGGCGTGTTGCTGCGCCTGCATGTGGGCCTTGAAGCGGTCGAGGACTTGATCGCCGACCTGCAACAAGGCCTGGAACGCCTGAGTGTCACCCCACCTGCCTCGAGGAATCTGTCATGAGCCAAACATTGCCCACCCACTACAGCATTTGCCCGTTGTTGGTCGCGTCGAACATCGCCGTGGAATTCGGCTGGCTGGATGAGGAATACCAGCGCGTCGGCGCCGACGCCATCTATCTGCGTTCACTGCCGGAAAACCTGGGCTGGTTGCCGCACTTCACCCATGGCGAATCGCGGTTGATTCGCGACGGCGGCGCCGTGCCGGCCTTGTGGGCGCGCGCCGACCAGGCCGACACGCTCCTGGTCGCCACTACCGCCACGCAGCGCGCCGGGCAGATTCTGGTGCGCGCCGAGGGTCGCATCCGCCAGGTCGCCGACCTGTTTGGCAAGCGCATCGGGGTGCCGGTCAGCCGCAATAAGGCGCGGGTCGATGTGCTCAAGGCCCTGGCCGAACACGGCTTGTTCAATGCCCTGCAACTGGCGGGGCTGGAACCGTCGCAGGTGCGGCTGATCGAGCTTGAGGACGAAGGTGATCCGCAGACGTTGCAGCCGGCGATCCGGCCTTCGGCGTTCTGGTCGCAACTGCATGGGTTGCATGGCAAGCCTGGGCATGAAGTCCAGGCGCTGGCCGAAGGGCGTGTGGACGCGGTGCATGTGGCCGCCGGGCACGTGCCGGCGCTGTTGGCCAGCGGCGAATTCACGGTGATCGAGGACCTGGAACGCTACCCGGACTGGACCTTGAAAAACCACAACGGCCCCTACGCCACCACCGTCAACCGCGCGTTTGCCGAAGAACACCCCGAGGTGGTCGTGGCATTCCTGCGCGCTGCAATCCGCGCCGGCCACTGGATCAACCAGCACCGCGATGCCGCCGCCGAGCTGTTCACGCGGGTGACCTTCCTGCCGGATGCCGGGTTTATCCGCCGCGCCATCGCCGAGCTGGATTTCGTGCCGCAACTGGCCGCGCAGAACCTCGCCGCCCTGGAGTTGAAAAAGGACTTCCTGGTGCAACGCGGGTTCCTGCAGAACGACTTCAGCGTGCACGAGTGGGCCCAGCCCGAGTTTCTCGCCAAGGCCCACGCCGGTTTTTGACGCCACCTCTTTGCCAAGGACAGACAATGATTGCTCAGTACCGTAAAACCCTGCTCGCCAGCCTGTTGGTGGCCGATTCCAGTTGGGCGGCGCAGGCCGCCAGTTCCACCGAACCGCAACTGAGCAAAGTCGAGGTGGTCGGCGCGCGCGTAACCGAGGCCAGCGCCGCCATCGGCGAAGACAAGATCAGCAATACCCTGACCATTTCACACCAGGCGTTGCTGTCGGCACCGGCCGGTACCTCGGGCCTGAAAATGCTCGAGGCGCTGCCCGGTTTCAATGTGCAGGTCAACGATGCGCTGGGCTTGTATGAGTTCGGCAACTCGGTGTTCGTGCGCGCGTTCAACCTGCAGCAGATCGGTTTTTCCATCGACGGTGTGCCGTTGGGGCGCACCGACCAGTTTGGCGGCAGCCCGATCTATCGCTATGTCGACAACGAAAACACCGAGCGGGTCACCGCCTCCACCGGCGCCGGCGATGTCTCGCAATCGGGCTACGCGTCCCTGGGCCCGTATGTGGATTACCAGACCAGCAACCCCACGGTCGAGCCCGGCGCGAGCCTCTCCTACACCCTGGGCAGCGACAGCCTGCGGCGCAGTTTCGTCAAGCTGCAAAGCGGTGAGTACCAGGGCCTGTCGGCGTATTTCAGCCGTTCGAAAATCGACGGCGACCTGTGGCGCGGTCCCGGCACCATTGACCGCGAGCACCTGGAAGCCAAGGTGCGCTACCGCTTCGGTGATCGTGATGAGGTATGGCTGCGCGCGGTGCACAACGCGTTCTACGACTATGACTCGCCGTACGTGAGCATCGCCCAGTACGACGGCAGCGCCAACGACCCGTTCGGCCGCTCGGGCCGTTACTTCGCCTATCTCGGCAGCCTGCCCGACTTGCCCGAGACCGTGCCCGGCGTGCGCTACAGCAACACCAACTACAACCAGTTCTACAAGCAGGCGGTCAACCAGCGGCGCGACACCTTGTACAGCCTTGGCGGCCAGTTCGAGATTCGCCCCGACCTGCTCAACTACACCACGCTGTACTACGAGGCCAAGAAAGGCTTTGGCGTATCCCCCGAGGCCTACGCCACTTCTCTGGCGCTGCACAATGCCGAAGGTAACGTCGATGGCCTGTTCGCACCTCGCGGCGTGCAATACGGGTTGTCGTCCCTCAGCGGCCATCGATTTGGCGGCCGCACCGGCCTGCAATGGGAGGTCGGCCAGCACCAGATCGACACCGGCCTGTGGGCCGAGACCGATGTGTTCAACCGTCAGCAGGCGCGCTACAACCTCACCGACGGCAGCCCGGCCGGCGAACCGTTGTTCAATGAGCCGGTGCACCTGCAGGGCGATTTCAGCTCCACTCGCGACTCGCTGCAGTACCACCTCAAGGACACCTGGACACTGCTCGATGATCGCCTGCGCCTGCAGTATGGGTTCAAGAGCCTGCACCTGAAATATCGCATCGAGGGCTACCGCAATGCCGGCGACTACATCAACAACCGCCAGCCGCGTATCGCGACCCAGTGGAACGACGCGTTCCTGCCCCAGGCCGGGTTGGTCTACAACCTGACCGACGACACCCAGGTGTTTGCCTCCTACTCGGAAAACATGGCGCTGCCGCGCGGTGCCGACGATATCTTCCGCGCCGCCAGCCCCAGCGCACCACCGCCGGAAGCCGAACGCGCGAAGAACTATGAAGTCGGCTACCGCATCAACCGCCCGAGCTTCAACGCTGCGTGGGCGCTGTACCGCACCGACTTCGACAACCGCCTCCAAGCCTTCGCCTCGCCGGTCCCCGGCAGCAGCCAGGTCGAAACCTACTACCAGAACGTCGGCAAGGTGCAGGCCTACGGCAGTGAACTGAGCGGGCAATGGAAGCTGCCGTACCTGGCTGACAAAGTCGTGCTCAACGGCAACCTGACCTACAACACCTCGACGTTCCAGAACGACGCCGGCGGCCTTTCGATCAAGCACAACGAGGTACCCGACAGCCCGCGCTGGCTGGCCCAGGCCGGCGTCACCTATGAGTTGGCGCCGTGGGCAGTGCTGAATTTCTCGGCGCGCTATATCGGCGAGCGCTACAGCAACTTCACCAACAGCGAATCGGTACCCGGCTACACCCTCTACAACGCCTACCTGGACCTGGGTGGCGAGCGCCTGCATTACGGGCCGCTGAAAAATGTGAAGGTGCGCTTCAACGTCGACAACCTGTTCGACAAGGACTACCTGGGCTACATCCTCACCAGCACCAGCGGCCCCGCGGTCTTCCGCCCGGGCTCGCCGCGCACCTTCCAAAGCACCCTGAGCATGGAGTTCTGAACATGAACAAGCGCCTGCTGCTGCTCGCCTTGCTGCCGTTGTTGGCCAACGCCGACACCGTGGTCAGCCCCGCGACCCTGGCCCTGCACCAACGCCTGCTGGTACTCGACAGCCACCTGGATACCCCCCTGACCCTGACCCGCCCCGGCTGGAACATTCTGGAACGCCATGACTACCGCCAGGATGGCAGCCAGGTCGACTTGCCGCGCATGCGCGAAGGTGGCCTGGACGGTGGTTTCTTCGCGGTGTACACGCCCCAGGGCCCGCGCACCGAGGAAGGCCGTGCGTATGCCAGCGCCTATGGACTGGCGACCCTGACCCGCATTCGCGATGTGATCGACCGCAATCCCGACAGCTTCGCCCTGGCGCTTACCGCCGACGACGCCCGCCGTATCGCCGCCGAGGGCAAGCGCGTGGTCTTCATCAGTATGGAAAACGCCGACCCGCTCAGCTCCGACCCCGCGTTGCTCAACACCTACTATCGCCAGGGTTTGCGCATGCTCGGCCTGGTGCATTTCATGAACAACGACCTGGCCGATTCCGCCACCGCACTGCCCGAATGGAAAGGCCTGAGCCCCAAGGGCCGCGACCTGGTGCAACGGGCCAACCGCCTGGGCATCCTGCTGGATGTGTCGCATGCCAGTGATGCGGTGTTCGACCAGATGCTGGCGTTGTCCAGCGCGCCGATCATCGCCTCGCACTCCAGCAGCCGCGCGGTCAACCCGCACCCGCGTAACCTCGACGACGCCCGCGTGCGCCAACTGGCGGCAAAAGGCGGCGTGATTCAGGTCAACGCCTACAGCGACTACCTGATCCCGCTGACGCCCAACCCGGAGCGCAACAAAGCCATGGCCGCGCTCGGCGCACGCTTTCACAACCTCGCCGCCCTCAGTCCGGAGCAAATCAAGGACCTCTACCAGGAACGCGACACGATCAACCAGCGCTTTGCCCAGCCCAAGGCCGACCTCGATATCTTCATGCAGCACCTGCTGCACCTGTTGGAAGTGGCCGGGCCGGATCATGTCGGTATCGGTGCAGACTGGGATGGCGGCGGTGGCGTGAGCGGATTGGAAGACGTCAGCCAATTGCCGGTGGTAACCCAGCGCTTGCTGGATGCCGGGTACAACGAGCAGCAGGTGGCGAATATCTGGAGCGGGAATCTGCTGCGGGTATTGCAGGCGGCGCAGGCGCGCGCGCAACCCTGAAGGCGCGACGTGCTGGAGCGCTGGCGAGCGCGCTCCAGACTTTCACTGACGGGGCTCAGTAATGCCTCACCACGCTGTCCTCCAACGCGGCGCGCCCCACCTCGACAAAATTGGAGGCGGAATGCGAGTCAACAGCGCCGACGCGCAGCTCAAGGCGGCGATTGCCGGCTTTGGCGTGGTGATGGCAGCACTCGACCTGTTGGCCCCGGCACTCGCCAGCGGCCAACTGGTGCGAGTGCTGCCCACCTTTGAAGGGCCCTCCAAGCCCATGAGCCTGATTTACCCCGCCGACCGCCAGCGCACCGCCAAGCTGCGGCATTTCATTGATGAAGCGATGGCGGCATTCGGGCCCTAGAGCATCGGCGAACTGCTGACCACCCGTAACGCCAGCCCCTCATACGCATCCAGGGTGATGGTGAACTCGCCTTCGGCAGTGAGATCGCCCTCCACCCGCTCGTTGATGATGTCCACCACCATCCCCGCCGCGATGTCGGGCAGGTGCAGGGTTTCGGTGATCGGCGTGGCGCCGAAGTTCAGCGCGGTAATCTGCGTGCCTTTACCCGCCGGCAAGTCGTGGACCATCACCAGCAGGCCTGGATGCTGCACGTCCGGCACCAGGATCTGGCGGCTCGCCGCGATGTCGTAGGCGCGGCGTACGCCGAGGATTTTCTGCAGTTGCGAGGCGAATGACTCAGGGTCCTGCAACTGGCTGTTCAGGCTGCCGTAGAGGCTTTTCGCGCGCGGCATCTGTCCGGCGGACAGTTCGGCCTCAGGGTTCAGGTCTACCAGGTCATAGGCGCCGCGATGAATCCAGCGCGTGTCGCCGTCCTGCATCAGGTGGGCCACCTCATCGGCAGCCAACGGCAGCGCGCCCACCAGGTCCCAGCCCGACAAGGCAAACACCCCCGGCTGCATGGCGTTGTACATCACCAACAGCAAATGGATCTGGCGAATCTGCTGGATATCCGCCGGGGTAATCGCCTCCAGGTCACGAATGCCCAACGCCGCCGTGATGATGCTGGCGGTGGTACAGGACACCCCGTTGGTGACGAACTTGAGGTTGTAGGGCGCATGCTCGCCGGCCAGGCGCTCGTACATCTGCTCGCGGATGTGCTCGCGCAGGATGTTGCCGGGGAAGGTCTGGCCCTGGTAGAGGAAGGTGTCGTGGGCGTGCAGGGTCCAGAAGTGCACCAGCTCGAGAGTCAGTTCATCGTGGTTCTGCAGCGCGTGGATCAGCGAGCCTGGGTCGATGCCCTGGCGATGCATTTCGCGCAGCATCAGGCGCAGGAATTCGGCATCGCCCATCAACAGCGCATGCTGGTACGCGGGACGGGTGATGAAATCATAGGAGAGGTCGGCGCCGCCATGGGACATCGATGCGATGTCATCCACGGTGAGGTTCAGCTCTTGGAAGCTGAAGCCGCCCGCCTTGCGAATCGCGCCGCCAAGCAGCTGGTTGCCGGTGATCGACAGCGGGTGACTTTCCGACCAGGCCGTGCCATCGAGCTTGCGCTCCACCCCGAGGAAGCCGTTGGCATCCAGGCGCAGGATTTTCGCGCCCATCACGTCGATGGCGTGCAAGGCATCGCCAATGATCATCTGCTGGGCGGCGAAGGTCGGGTCGAGCCAGTTCAGCGACGGCTGGCCTTCCTTGAAGTAATGCAGGTACACCCAGCGACGCGGCTTGCCATCCACGCCGATCACCACCTGGGTAGCGCTCCAGTCGGTCTCTTTCACGCCCGGCTCGAAGAAGATCACCCGCTGCAGCTGGCCGACGATGTAGTGCTTGTCGCGCAGCGCATCCACCTGCACAGGGCTGAGGTTCTGCGCATCGCGCCCTTCGGCCACGTCGGGCAGCAACGGCCAGTCTTCCTCACGGATCTCGACCATGTGGTACAGCCCGGGATAATCCTCGTAGGCCATCTCGGCCAGGCGAAAGTCCGCGCCCTTGCCGGTGTGGGACGGAATCACATCGTCGATGATCACCGCATTGTGCGCCGCGGCCATGCGCGTCAACGCCTGCAACTGCGCCTCGGTGCCCAGCTGCGGGTCGATCTCGAAGCTGATGCGGTCGAAATTGCCGTCGATGGTCGGCGTGTGCGTGCTGCCGGTCAGGCCGCCGGATTTCTTCAGCGGGCCGTTATGAATGCCCTGGATGCCGATTTTCGACAGCGCATGCCACAGGCTCTCGTCCCCCAGCGCTTCCAGCACCGTACCGCCCTCGCGGGTCACGATCGACGCCGGGTAGGCGGTAAACCACACCGACGACAACGCCGACGCATCGCGCGGCCGGGTCTGCGCGTACGGCTGCTGCCACAACCGGCCCTGCCCCGAATAGAGCTTGGCGCGCTGGCGAGCCGCATGCAGCATCGATTGTTCTACCAGCCAGTTCACATGGTTGTTTTCAGCCGCCGTCATAAGCTTGGTACCTGTCGTCGTGAAACATTACTCGTAGACATATGAGGCGTACGCGGGCCATTCGTTGCATTGCGATGTTCGGGGGCTAATCCGGTCCGCCGGTCGCCTGCCGATACTGCCTCGGCGTAAACCCCGTCGACGCCTTGAACTGGCGGGTAAACGCGCTGTGGTCGGTGTAGCCACATTGCAGCGCCACCTCGGTAATCGGCATGTCCGAGTGCAACAGCCGGTGGGCGTGTTCCAGGCGCACTTTCTGGATCATCTGCCGGGGGGTGAGGTGGAACACGCGCTTGCAGTAACGCTCCAGCTGGGCCACGGAGATACCGGCGATCCGCGTCAGTTCACCGAGGGTCACGCGGCGGTTGAAGTGCGCGCGGATGTGCTCGTCCACCGCTGCCAGGCGCTGGTAGGCCGGGTGGGTTTCGCTGGCCGATTGCAGGTCGACCGAGAGGCCGGCCAGGCCGATGATCTGGCCCGTGTGGTTGTACAGCGGCCACTTGTGGGTCAGGCACCAGCCCGGTTCGCGGGTGCCGTAGAGGTGCAGTTCAAGCTGGTCTTCGAGCACAAAGCCTTCTTGCAGCACGCGCCGATCCTGCTCGGTGTAGCCCGGCCCCAACTGCGCGGGGAACACCTCGGCGCTGGTCTTGCCCAGCAGAGGCTGCAGCTGCTTGAGGCCGCAGCGTTGCACCAGGGTGCGGTTGGCGAGGAGGTAACGGGCGTCCATGTCCTTGATGAAGATCGCGGCGTTGGGGATCACATCCAGCATCGGCAGCAGCTGGGCGACGCCGGCCAATAGCTGCTCGATGCTGTGCGGGCGGCTGGCCTCGCTCCCTTGGCAAAGGGTCGCAAATGCGCTGTGCAGCATGGTTTCTCTCCCCACTTTCTGACGCGGACGCCGAGCAGATTGCCGCATGCCCGGGGCGCTGTCGAGCGCGGAAAACTGTGCTGAATTCGTCATTCACGCTTGCGCAAAACATCAATCGGCGCCCTGCCGAAGCGTTCACGATAGCGCCACTGCATGCCTATCCAATAACTCACAAGAAGGCGACGCTATGTCAGGTCAAGGCAAGTTCAAGAAGCAACTTTCGTTGATGGACCTCACCTTTATCGGGTTGGGTGCCATCTTCGGTTCCGGCTGGTTGTTCGCGGCCAGCCACGTCTCGGCAATCGCCGGTCCGGCCGGGATTTTCTCCTGGTTGATCGGTGGTTTCGCGGTGCTGCTGCTGGGCATCGTCTACTGCGAACTGGGCGCGGCATTGCCCCGCGCCGGCGGCGTGGTGCGCTACCCGGTGTACTCCCACGGCCCGTTGCTGGGTTACCTGATGGGCTTTATCACGTTGATCGCGTTTTCCAGCCTGGTCGCCATTGAAGTGGTCGCCTCGCGCCAATACGCCGCCGCGTGGTTTCCCGAGCTGACCAAGGCCGGCTCCAGTGACCCGACCACCCTCGGATGGCTGGTGCAATTCGCCCTGCTGTGCCTGTTCTTCGTGCTCAACTACCGCAGCGTGAAGACCTTCGCCATCGCCAACAACCTGGTGAGCGTGTTCAAGTTCATCGTGCCGTTGCTGGTGATCGGCGTGTTGTTCACCTTCTTCAAGCCGGCGAATTTCCAGGTGCACGGCTTTGCACCGTTCGGCCTCTCGGGCATCGAGATGGCGGTGTCGGCCGGCGGGGTGATTTTTGCCTACCTGGGGCTGACGCCGATCATTTCGGTGGCCAGTGAAGTGAAGAACCCGCAACGCACGATTCCGATTGCGCTGATCCTCTCGGTGCTGTTGTCGACCGCCATCTATGTGCTGCTGCAGACCGCGTTTCTCGGCGGCGTACCCACCGAAATGCTCGCCAACGGCTGGGCCGGGATCAGCAAGGAACTGGCGCTGCCGTACCGCGATATCGCCCTCGCGCTGGGTGTGGGTTGGCTGGCCTACCTGGTGGTGGCCGACGCGGTGATTTCGCCCAGCGGCTGCGGCAACATCTACATGAACGCCACGCCGCGCGTGGTGTACGGCTGGGCGCAGACCGGCACGTTCTTCAAGATTTTCACGCGCGTCGATGAGAAATCCGGCATCCCGCGCCCGGCGCTGTGGCTGACCTTTGCCCTGTCAGTGTTCTGGACCCTGCCGTTCCCGTCCTGGGAAGCGCTGATCAACGTGGTGTCCGCCGCGCTGATCCTCAGCTACGCCGTGGCCCCGGTGACCGTCGCGGCGCTGCGTCGCAATGCGCCGGGCATGGCGCGGCCGTTCCGGGTCAAGGGCATGGCGGTGCTCGGCCCGCTGTCGTTCATCATCGCCGCACTGATCGTGTACTGGTCGGGCTGGAGCACCGTGTCGTGGCTGCTTGGCCTGCAGATCCTGATGTTCGTGGTGTACCTGCTGTGCGCGCGCTGGGTGCCGACCGCGCACCTGAACCTCAAGCAACAAGTGCGCTCGTCGGCGTGGCTTATCGGTTTCTACGCAGTGACCATCCTGCTGTCCAAGCTCGGCAGTTTCGGCGGTATCGGCGTGCTCAGTCATCCGTTCGACACCGTCGTCGTCGCGGTCTGCGCCCTCGGCATCTACTACTGGGGCGCCGCCACCGGCGTGCCGGCCCACCTGGTGCGCCTGGAACACGAAGCGGATGAAAGCGAAGCCGTCGACGAGTCCCCGTCCCACGCACCGCTGGCCCCGGCTACCCACTGATTGGAGCGTTTTATGAAGCGACTGCATGTGATCGACTCCCACACCGGCGGCGAACCAACGCGCCTGGTGATGAGCGGTTTCCCCGCCCTCAGCGGCGCCACCATTGCCGACCAACTGGAGCACCTGCGCAGCGAGCATGACCAATGGCGCCGCGCCTGCATCCTGGAGCCGCGCGGCAACGACGTGCTGGTCGGTGCGCTGTATTGCGCGCCCGTCACACCGGGTGCCACCTGCGGGGTGATCTTCTTCAATAATGCCGGCTACCTGGGCATGTGCGGTCACGGCACGATTGGCCTGATCGCGTCCCTGCACCATCTGGGCCGTATCACGCCGGGCGTGCACACCGTGGACACCCCCGTCGGCCCGGTGGCCGCGACGCTGCACGCCGACGGCGCGGTGACCCTGCGCAATGTGCCCGCCTACCGCCATCGCCGCCAGGTCGCCGTGGACGTGCCGGGCCATGGTGTGGTGCTGGGCGATATCGCCTGGGGCGGCAACTGGTTTTTCCTGGTGTCCGAGCATGGCCAACGCCTGCAGATGGACAACGTCGACGCCCTCACCGATTACACCTGGGCGATGCTCAAGGCCCTGGAAACCCAGGGCATCCAGGGTGCGGATGGCGCGCCGATCGACCATATCGAACTGTTCGCCGACGATGCCGAGGCCGACAGCCGCAATTTCGTAATGTGCCCTGGTAAAGCCTACGACCGCTCCCCTTGCGGCACCGGCACCAGCGCCAAGCTGGCGTGCCTGGCCGCTGACGCCAAGCTCGCGCCCGGCGAGACCTGGGTACAAGCCAGCATCACCGGCAGCCAATTCGAAGGCCGCTATGAATGGGACGGCGAGCGTGTGCGCCCGTTCATCACCGGCCGCGCCTACATCACCGCCGACAGCACCTTGCTGATCGACGCGCAAGACCCTTTCGCCTGGGGCATTTGAGCCCATCCCTTTTGATTGAACGTGGTTAGGAGTTAACCCAATGAGCGACAACATCTTCACCGGCTGCATCCCTGCCCTGATGACCCCGTGCACCGCCGCGCGCACGCCTGACTTCGACGCCCTGGTTGCCAAGGGCCGCGAGTTGATCGATATCGGCATGAGCGCCGTGGTCTATTGCGGCTCCATGGGTGACTGGCCGCTGCTGACCGAAGCCGAGCGCCAGGAAGGCGTCGCGCGCCTGGTGGCCGCCGGGGTACCGACCATCGTCGGCACCGGTGCGGTCAACAGCCGTGAGGCCGTTGCCCATGCTGCCCATGCGGCGAAGGTCGGTGCCCATGGCTTGATGGTGATCCCGCGCGTGCTCTCGCGTGGTGCCTCCGTCACCGCACAAAAGGCGCACTTCTCGGCGATCCTCAAGGCCGCGCCCAACTTGCCGGCGGTGATCTACAACAGTCCTTACTACGGCTTCGCCACCCGCGCCGAGCTGTTCTTCGAACTGCGCCGCGAACACCCGAACCTGATCGGCTTCAAGGAGTTCGGCGGCGGTGCCGACTTGCGCTACGCGGCAGAACACATCACCTCCCAGGACGACAGCGTGACCCTGATGGTCGGCGTCGATACCCAGGTGGTGCACGGTTTCGTCAACTGCAACGCCACCGGCGCGATCACCGGCATCGGCAACGCCCTGCCGCGCGAAGTGCTGCACCTGGTGGCGCTGAGCAAGCAAGCGGCCAAGGGCGATGCCAAGGCCCGCCGCCTGGCGCGCGAGCTGGAAGCTGCGCTGGCGGTGCTGTCGTCCTTCGACGAAGGCTGCGACCTGGTGCTGTATTACAAGCACCTGATGGTGCTCAACGGTGACCAGGGCTACGCCTTGCATTTCAACCCGAGCGACGTGCTCAGCGAAGCCCAGCGGCGCTATGCCGAGGCCCAGTACGCGCTGTTCCGCCAGTGGTACGCCGACTGGTCGGCCGAGCAGAACCGCGACTGATGCGCGACGCGCCGCCGTGGTGCTCACGGCGGCCATCCTCTCTTTTTTCCAGGAAAACCCCATGACTCTGACGGGCAAAATGCTGATCGGCCAGCAACTCCTCGACGGCACGCGCGATGTGATCCGGGCCATCAATCCCGCCACCGACACGCCCTTGGAGCCGGCCTACGCCGGTGGCAGCGGCGAGCATGTCGAGCAGGCGTGCGCACTGGCGTGGACCGCCCTTGATCGCTACCGCGAGACTTCATTGGCGCAGCGCGCGCAGTTTCTCGAAACCATTGCCGAGAACATCGAAGCCTTGGGCGATGCGTTGATTGAGCGCGCTGCGGCCGAAACCGGCTTGCCGGTGCCACGGATCCAGGGTGAGCGTGGCCGCACCTGCGCGCAGCTGCGCACCTTTGCACGGACCGTGCGCGCCGGTGAATGGCTGGACGTGCGCGTCGACTCCGCGCAGCCGCAACGCCAGCCACTGCCGCGTGCGGATTTGCGTCAACGCCACGTGGCGCTGGGCCCGGTGGCGGTGTTTGGCGCGAGCAATTTCCCCCTGGCCTTTTCCGTCGCTGGCGGTGATACCGCATCGGCACTGGCGGCCGGTTGCCCGGTGATCGTCAAGGCCCACGCGGCGCATCCCGGCACCAGCGAGCTGGTCGGCCGCGCCGTGGCCAAGGCGGTCAGCGATTGTGGCTTGCCCGAGGGCGTGTTTTCCCTGCTTTACGGTTCGGGCCGCGAAGTGGGCATCGCACTGGTGACCGATCCGCGCATCAAGGCCGTCGGCTTTACCGGTTCGCGCAGCGGCGGCATCGCGCTGACCCAGGCGGCGCAGGCGCGGCCGGAGCCGATCCCGGTGTATGCGGAAATGAGTTCGATCAACCCGGTGTACCTGTTTGCAGCGGCGCTCGAAGCACGCAGCGCAGCCCTGGCACAGGGGTTCGTGGCGTCGCTGACCCAGGGCGCCGGACAGTTCTGCACCAACCCTGGATTGGTGATTGCGATTCGGGGCCCGGCCCTGGATCGGTTCATCCAACAGGCGGCAGACCTGCTGTCGCGCAGCGCGGCACAGACCATGCTCACACCGGGTATTTTCAGTGCCTTCCAAGCCGGGGTCGGTGCCTTGAGCCAGCACGCCAAGGTGGTGGCCCGCGGCGTGCCGGCGCACGGTCCCAACCAGGGCCAGGCGCACCTGTTTGTGACCGAAGCCAGCGCCTTCCTGACCAATGAACACCTGCAGGCCGAAGTGTTCGGCGCGGCGTCGCTGATCGTGGCGTGCGCCGACAGTGAAGAAGTGCGCCAGGTGTCCGAACAGCTCGAAGGCCAGCTCACCGCCACGCTTCAGATGGATGAAGCCGACCTGGCAAACGCCAAGGCGCTGCTGCCGGTGCTGGAGCGCAAGGCCGGGCGCCTGCTGGTCAACGGCTGGCCGACCGGCGTGGAAGTGTCTGATGCCATGGTGCATGGCGGGCCATTCCCGGCCACCTCGGATGCCCGCAGCACGTCCGTGGGCACGGCGGCGATCCTGCGTTTCCTGCGGCCGGTGTGCTATCAGGACTTCCCCGACGCCTTGCTGCCAACGGCGCTGCAACAGGGCAACCCGTTGCTGCTGCGCCGCCTGCTCGATGGCCAACGGGAGGCCTGAACAATGCCAGAGCGTACAGATATCGCCGTGGTCGGCGCCGGCATTATCGGGGTCGCCTGCGCATTGCAGCTGGCGCGCCAAGGGCGCCAGGTGGTGGTGATCGACTCGCAGGCGCCGGGCATGGGCGCCTCTTATGGCAACGCCGGCCACTTGGCCACCGAGCAGGTGTTTCCGATTGCCGACGCATCGATCCTCAAGCGCTTGCCCGGCATGCTGATGGACCCGATGGGCCCGCTGCGCCTGGACTGGAAATACCTGCCACGCGCCCTGCCCTGGTTTATCCGCCTGCTGCTGAACCTGCGCCCGGCCCGCTACCGGCGTACGGTGGCGGGCATCCGCGCGTTGAACGAAGCCAGCCTGGCGGCGTGGCAACGCTTGCTGCACAGCATCGACCGCGCGCAACTGCTGCGCGAAGACGGCTCGCTGCTGGTATTCGAACGCCCGGAGTCGCGCGCGGCACTGGATGCGGTGCAGGAGCGCATGCGCCAGCAGCAGGTGCCGGTGACCTTCTGGACTGGCGATGCAATCCGCGAGGCGGCGCCGCAATTGAGCGATGCCATTCTGGGCGGGCTGTTTTTTCCGAGTACCGGGCACTTTCTCGATCCCTATCGGGTGGTCTGCGAGCTGGTCGAGGCGGCGAAAGCTGCGGGTGTGCAGTTTCTCCAGCGCCAGGTGCTGGACGGCCGCACAGATGATCAAGGCGTTACGCTGAGTACCGATCAAGGGCCATTGGCCGCGCGTCAGGTGCTGATCGCCTGTGGCGCCCACTCGGCCAGGCTCACTGCGGCACTGACGGGCAAAACCGTGCCGCTGGACACCGAGCGTGGCTATCACCTGATGCTGCCGCATGAGCATCAGCGCCTGCCCTTCGCGGTGACTTCCCTGGAGCGCAAATTCATCATGACGCCCATGACGGGCGGCCTGCGCCTGGCCGGCACAGTGGAATTCGCCGGGCTGGAGCGCCCGGCCAACATGCAGCGCGCCTGGCAGCTGCATCGACTGAGCAAAGGCCTGTTTCGTCAGGACCTGAGCCAGGAAGATGCAACGCCCTGGATGGGTTTTCGACCGTCGCTGCCGGATTCGCTGCCGGTGATTGATCGAGTGTGTGACGGCAAGGTGCTGCTGGCGTTTGGTCACCAGCACCTGGGGTTGACGCAGGCGGCGGTGACGGCGGAGATGGTTGGCACGTTGGCAAGCGGCGATCAGTTGCAGTCGGGCTTGGCGCCCTATCGACTGGACAGGTTTTAAACCGCCGGGTTGCCGGTGGAGGCCTTCAACAGTGCCTCCGCCATTTCCTCGATGTCGTCACGCATCCACAATTTTTCCAGCCAGCCGGCCGGAATACCTTGCACGCCATAGTGGGCGCCGGCCATCTGACCGACGATGGCCGCCGTGGTGTCGGCGTCATCCCCCAGGTTGGCGGCCGCCAACACCGCCTCGGCGAAGCTGTCCGTGTTGAGGACGCACCAGAGCGCGGCTTCCAGCGACGCCACTGCGTAGCCGGAGCCGGTGATTTGCTCGCGGTTTTTTTCGCGGTAGCCGCCTTGGGCAATCGCCAGCACTTTGGGCGCCTGCAGCCCGGTACTTGGGATGGTCAGCCATTGCTCTTTGGCGGCGCCGCCTAACGCCCCGGCGATGGCCCGCGCGAGCACCACGCAACATTCGATCGCTTCCTGGGCGCCGTGTGTGGTCCGCGAGCTTTGGCGGGAAAAGTCCTCGATACGCTGAAGGTCTGGAAAGTAAAACAGCACCACCGGCGCCAGGCGCATCATCGAACCATTGCCGGCCGAAAACGGCGCAGTCGAACCGGCAAACGGGTCGCCGTGCTGTTGGAACGCCGACAGCGCCTCACGCACGGTCATGCCGATATCGAAACAATCACCCGTCGAACTCAAGTAGCCCCACGTCCACCAGTTCAGGTACCGGGCCATCTGGTCCGCCGCGTCAAAGCCGTTCTTGCGCAGGAGGCTCTCGGCCAGGCAGAGCGCCATGGAGGTGTCGTCGGTCCACTGTCCCGGCTTGAGCTGGAAAGGCCCGCCGCCGACCATATCGGTGACCGGCGCAAACGTGCCGCGCGGCATGAATTCAACTGTCGTGCCCACGGCGTCGCCACACGCCAGCCCCAGCAAGCTGCCGCGATATCGATCGATAAGCGTGATGGTCATTAGCTCTCCTTGACTGAGCATTCGTGCGGATTTTTGTCTACCGCGCCCATGCTACTTGACCAACCGCTTCTCCTTCGAGGGGCGATATCCGAAATACGCGCTGTAACACTTACTGAAATGGCTCGGCGAGACAAACCCGCAGGCCACCAGCACTTCCACCTGTGACAGTTCGGTGTGCTGCAGCAAGCGCCGCGCTTCGGTCACGCGCAGTTCCATGTAGTAGCGCTGCGGCGTGGTGCCCAGTTGCTCCTTGAACAGGCGCTCGAGCTGGCGTCGCGAGCGCCCGGCGTAGACCGCGAGTTGGTCGAGCTCCAGCGGTTCCTCGAGGTTGGCGTCCATCAGTTTCACCACCTCACGCAGGGGGGCGCTGACGCTGACATTTTCGGTCGGCTTGATGCGCCGGTAGCGCGACTCTTCGAAGGCCAGGATGTCTTCGATGCCTTCGACCAGGGCCTTGCCGTGCAAGGCCTTGATCCAGTCCAGGGCCATGTGGAAGGCACCGGAGGGGCTGGAGGCGGTCAGTCGGTCGCGGTCGATCACGTAGGGTTCGCTGGTGACGTGGGTGGCCTTGGACACTTCGGCGAGGGCCGGCCGATGTTCGGGGTGGATGGCGCAGCGATAGCCCTGCAACAGGCCCGCACGCCCGAGGAACCACGCGCCGTTCCACAGCCCGGCGAGTTTCACGCCCTGCTCGGCAGCGCTGCGCAGCAGGTGGATGAAGTCTTCGCTGGCCTTGAGTTCGGTGCGAAAGCCGCCGCAGATCACCAGCAGCTCCAGATCCTGCAGCACTGACGAGCCCAGGCGTGCATCAGGACGAATGACCAGCCCGAGGTCGCTGATCACTTCGTCATCCGCGCAAGCAAAGGTGCGCGCGGCGAACAATTCAGGCCGCAGCAGGTTGGCAGTGACGAAGGTGTCGAGGGTCTGGGTGAAGGCCGGCAGCGAAAAGTGTTCGAGCAGCAAAAAGCCGACGCGGGTGAGCGGCGCCGGCTGCTGCGAGGTTTCGTTGAGGTAGCGCAGGTTCTTGCCTTGCATGCCACCGCTGAATTGGCGTCTTTCCATCGAGGGTTGGCCCACGTTTATTGTTGATGCAGTGGGCGCCATCTTAGGGGCAAATGCAGTGGCTGTCTCACGCGCTGATCTTGAGAAAAGCGCGCCCGATCAAAGCCCGTGGCAGAACGGCGGCACACGCATCTGATACGGTTTTTTCTTTGTTATCTGCGTCTGTATCGAAAAGCCGCCTGGGCGGACAATAGCGCCATCCCTACCCCCTTCCCTTCGGAGGCCTTATGACCAAGATGGCACTTTTCCTGTTCGGCTTTTTGGTATTGACCATCGGCATCGGCCTGTTGGCAACCATCTCGCCGGTCTGATCCAGCCTCAATCGCGGCAGCGGCTATCTCAACCGGCAAACAGCATCGGGTACAACGACAGCACCAATAGCCCCGCCATCACGCCGTTGAAGAGCCGCACCCAGCGCGGCTCACGCAGCACATTGCGCAAGCCCGTGCCACACCCGACCCACACGCATACGCTGGGCAGGTTGACGACGGCGAACACCAGGGCAATCACCAACACGTTGGTGACATAGCCCTCGGCCGGCGTATAGGTGGTGATGGCGCCGAGCGCCATGATCCAGGCCTTGGGGTTGACCCACTGGAACGCCGCCGCGCCGAGGAAAGTCATGGGCTTGCCGCGTTCATCGTTGCTGTCGGACATACCGCCTGCCGTGGCGATTTTCCACGCCAAGTACAGCAGGTACGTCGCGCCCACGTAGCGCAACACCGTGTAGGCCCACGGAAAGACCTTGAACACCTCACCCAGGCCCAGGCCCACCGCAATCACCAGCAGCATGAAGCCGATGCTGATGCCCAGCGCATGGGGAATCGAGCGGCGAAACCCGAAGTTCACCCCGGAGGCAAGCAACATGGTGTTGTTCGGACCGGGGGTGATCGAGGATACGAAGGCAAACAACACAAAAGCTGACAGCAGGCTGGTAGACATGACCATGACGCGGCATCCAAACGGGGGTTGCAGGCCTGCGACAGTAAAGCCATCCGCGCGCCGCCGCCCCGTACAGCTAGGAGCGGATCGAGCTGTACACTTTGGCGCCACCGAGAAAGTCCCGGCAATATTGCGCGGCCAGCTCGGTACATTCGACCATCGGCAAGTGCCCCACGCCGTCGATGATCTGCAGTTGCGCCTGCGCAAGGCGGGCGAGCCAGGTCTGCGCACTGGCGACAGGCACCATGCGGTCTTCGCGGCCCCACAGAATCAAGCTGGGCACGCGCACCTCGGGTAGCCACGGCTCCATGCGCGGGCTGCCTTCGAAGTCTGCGAAAATTTCTGCAAGCTCAGCACGCCGCTTGATATACACCGCCGCCTCGGCCGCCAGCAGCACCTCGGGAATCCACGGCGGCGACGCCATGGTCATGGCGAAGAACCGATCAAACTGCGCCCGCGTGTGAATCAGGAAAGGGTTGTCGCCGGCATTGACCAGCTCTTCCACCTCATTGGGCTGCGGCAATTGCACGCCGGCTGCGCCGATCAGCACCATGGACAGCACCCGTTCCGGATACTGCGCAGCCAGCCAACTCGCGATGTAGGCCCCCATCGAACTGCCGATCACGTGCACCTGCGCGACCTGGCACGCGTCGAGCAATGCCACCATCCGCCGCGCCTGGGCCGCGATGCTGTAGTCGCCGCCGGGCACAAAGGCGTTGCTGCCGTGGCCAGCGAGGTCCGGAATGATCACCCGGTAGTCGTCGGTAAAATACCGCGCGAAATCCAGCCATACGCCCTTGTCCGCGCTGAAGCCGTGGATCAGCAGCAGCGCCGGCGACTGGCGATCACCGCCCTGCCAGGTGGCCAGCGTCATGCCCTTGATAGGCACCACCACGCCCTTTAGGCGCGCGCGCCGCGCCTGCACCTGTGCAATCAGCACAAACAGCAGATTGCCCACCCGTGGGTAGGTCAACCACACCCCGAGCCCCACGAGGGCGAGCAAGGCAACGATCACTAGCATCTACGCGTCTCCACCAGCAGAAATGGCTCAACGCTATAGTTGCCCAGCGTGCTTGAATCCGCGCTGAACGGATGATGAACGCCCACAGTGAAATACTTGTTGTCTTTCACGAACCTTTCACAGACGGACGCCTATGGTCAATCCAGCTCCTAATGAACATCCCTTTAGCCCGTGCCCCCATCACGGGCTTTTCTTTGCCTGTGATTTATCGCGGGCAAAAAAACAGGCAAGTCATGGTGCATGACTTGCCTGTCTTAGTGCCTATCGGTCAGCGCGGACCGCCACCTGGCCCACCCGGGCCGCCGCCTTGACCATGGCCACCGCCATGACCGCCACCGCCGCCTCCCGGTGGCATGAACATCCAGCAGCCCGACAGGGTCGACAACAGCGCGACAACCACTGCCGCCTTGGTTACGTAACTCAACTTCATTCTGCACTCTCTTGCTTGACGAGATTAACTTCTCGCAGGCTATGACCGTGCAAAATGAAGTGCGTCATGACTATCGTGTAACACGTGGGTAAGGTTTGTATGCATGGCGATACAACCCATTGTTTTTCAATAGCTTGGGCTCTGTGACCGTGACAGGAAACACCCGTCGCGGCTAGCCCTTACGCAGAAAGGCAAACATAGGCGGCACGTAATCCGCCTTGCCCAACGCCGTCATCAGGTGAACGTAGAACGGCGGCGTTGCCCAGTCGACCGCGTATTCATTGAGCGCGCAGGTCCCGCTGCCGAACCAGCCCCTCCAGCGTAAACCGTGCCTGCATCAGCACCACGTCCCTGACCAGTTCCATCTCCTTGACGCTGACCTCGGTCCACTTCAACGCCTCAAGCAGCTTGGGCTTCTGCACCCGGAACGCCAGGCCCTGGGTAAACAGCGCCATCGAATGAATGACCGTGCGTTCATCCTCCAACGCAAACCCGGCCAAGCGCGCGATAAGCAGCCGGATGACCCGGGCGATGCGTGCCTTGAAGCGCTCGTCGAACGCCGTGGTTGCACTTGCCGGGCATAAACCGGCCTGGTGGCGGTCGAGGAACGCCCGCCATGCGCTGGTCTGGGGGCTGTCCTGAATGGTCGAGACCACCGCGCCGAGGATGCCCAGTGACACCTCGATCAAGGCCGCATCAGCGGTATTTTCATCCGCAAGCGCGTGTTCAGCGGCCTCGACGGTTTCGCTCATCTTGCGCCAGAGCAAGGTGATCAAGTGCTCGACGCACGCCAGGTACACGCCTTCCTTGCCGTCGAAGTAGTACTGGATCGCCGGCGCGTTGACGCCGGCCGCGGTGGCGATGTCGCGGGTAGACGCACCGTCGTAGCCACGCTCGCCAAAGACCACGACCGCCGCCTCGACGATGCGCGCACGGGTTTCTTCACCGCGCTGATAGCCACCCTCGGCGGCCGGTTTATGTCGTGCCATGTGCTGCTCCCTTCGAATACCCGAAGCAAAATATACCAGTTGACAAAAATTCGCGAAAAAAGGAATTTATTCCACCTGATATAAATTCTGGAGTGACCCGATGTCCGCCGCACCTCCCTCCCCTCAGGTCATGCCTGAAGACAGCGTCACCACCCAACGCGGCAAGGCCCGGCGGATCCTGCTGACACTGGCGACCGTTGCCGTGCTGGTCGGTGTGTCATGGGCCGCCTGGTGGTGGATCACCGGGCGCTTCATCGAGACCACCGACGACGCCTACCTGCAGGCCGACAGCATCAGCGTGGCGCCGAAAATCAACGGCTACGTCGCCGAGGTGCTGGTCAGCGATAACCAGGACGTCAAGCGCGGCGACATTCTGGTGCGCCTGGATGCACGTAAATACCAGGCCGTCAGCGACGAGGCCTCGGCAACCATTGCCGCGCGCGAAGCCGATTTCGCCAAGGCCCAGGCCGACCTGGTGCAGCAGGATTCAACCATCGCCGAAGCCCGCGCGCAGTTGCAGGGCGCGCAGGCCGATGCCCAGCATGCGCAGACCGAAGTCGCCCGCTATGCACCGCTGGCCCGCTCGGGTGCCGAACCGGAAGAACGCCTGGCGCAACTCAACAACCAATTGGCGCAGGCGCGCAGCACGGTGGCAGCCAAGCAGGCCGCCTTGCGTTCCAGCCAGACCCGCTATGGCACGCTGCAGGCCCAGCTCAAGCAGGCCCAGGCGCAACTCGGCGTGGCCAAGGCCAGCGAGGCGCAGAGCCAGCTGGATGTGGATGACGCGGTGATTCGCAGCCCGCTGGATGGCCGCATCGCCGATCGCGGCGTGCGTGTCGGCCAATACGTGCAGCCCGGCACGCGCCTGTTGACGGTGGTACCGGTCAGCGCGATCTACCTGACAGCCAACTACAAGGAAACCCAGATCGGCGCGATGCACCCCGGCCAGCGCGTGAGCGTGCACGTGGACGCCCTCCCCGGCCATGACCTGCAGGGCCATATCGACAGCCTCTCCCCCGGCACTGGCGCGCAGTTCGCGTTGCTGCCGCCGTCGAATGCCACCGGCAACTTCACCAAGATCGTCCAGCGTGTGCCGGTGAGGATTTCCCTCGACGTGCCTGACGACATTCGCGCCGCCTTGATGCCCGGCCTGTCGGCCACCGTGGACGTGGACACCCGCACCCACGGCGCGGACGCCAACCATGGCTGAGGCACTCATGGCCGGGGTGGCGGCCGAGACACCGCGCAATGCCTCGCTGACCGACTGGATCGCCGTCGCCGCCGGGGCGCTTGGCGCGCTGCTCGCGACCCTGGACGTCTCGATCACCAACTCGGCATTGCCGCAGATCCAGGGCCAGATTGGCGCCACCGGCACCGAAGGCACGTGGATTGCCACCGGCTACCTGATGTCGGAAATCGTCATGATTCCCCTCGCCGCCTGGCTGACCCGGGTCTTCGGCCTGCGCCGGTTCCTGATCGGCACGGCGCTGATGTTCACGCTGTTTTCGATGTTCTGCGGCCTGTCTTCCAGCCTCGGCGCGATGATCGCCGGGCGCATCGGCCAGGGGTTCGCCGGTGGTGCGATGATCCCCACCGCCCAGACCATCGTGCGCACCCGCCTGCCCCCGCATCAATTGGCGATCGGCACCACGATGTTCGGCATGACGGTGATCCTCGGGCCCCTGCTCGGCCCGGTGATTGGCGGCTGGCTGACCGAAAACATCAACTGGCGCTGGTGCTTCTTTCTCAACCTGCCCATCAGCATCGCGTTGATCACCTTGTTGATCACCGGCCTGCCCACTGAGCGCATGAACCTGCAACGTTTCATCAGCGCCGACTGGCTGGGCATTCTCGGCCTGGCCATGGGCCTGAGTTCGCTCACGGTGGTGCTGGAAGAAGGCCAGCGCGAGCACTGGTTCGACTCGCTGCTGATCAGCTGGTTGAGCATCGCCACGCTGGTCGGTTTTTTCCTGATCGCCGTCGGGCAGTTTCGTTCGAGCACGCCGATCCTGCGCCTGCAACTGGTGCTCAACAAAAGCTTCGGCAGCGTACTGCTGATCGGCACGGCAGTCGGCGCCGGACTGTATGGCACGGCGTATCTGGTTCCGCAGTTCCTCGGCATCCTCTCCGGCTATAACGCCCAGCAATCCGGCGCGATCATGCTGCTGTCCGGTATCCCGGCGTTCCTGCTGATGCCGATCCTGCCGAGGATGCTCGGCCGCTATGATCTGCGCTGGATGGTCGGTATCGGCCTGTTGCTGTATTGGGCCAGCTGTTTTGTCGATACCCAACTCACCGCCGACAGCGTCGGGCATGATTTTGTCTGGTCGCAGCTGCTGCGCGGTTTCGGGCAGATCCTGGTGATGATGCCGCTCAGTCAGCTGTCGATGCGTTCGGTCGAGACCCAGGATGCCGGCGACGCGGCCGGGCTCTACAACATGTCGCGCAACCTTGGCGGCACCATCGGCCTGGCGCTGCTGGGCGTGCTGATGGACCGGCGCAGCCACTTCCACGACGACCGGCTGCGCGAAGGCATTCTCGCCAACAGCCAATTGGCCCAGGATCACATGGCGAGCAACGCCGCCAGCTACCTGGCGCAAACCGGCGACCCGTCCACCGCGCATTTGCAGGCGTTGACCCAACTGGCCAGCGACATCGCACGGCAAGCCTCGGTGATGGCCTACAACGACGCGTTTTACCTATTGGGCCTGGCGATGCTGGCGTGCCTGCCCCTGATCTTCATTCTGAAAAAGCGCACGGTACAACGATGATTGCTCGCTCGTTTCCCCTCCTCCTGACCGTCGGGCTGCTGTCCGCCTGCACCGTGGGCCCGGATTACCACGGCGCCCCCGACGTTGCGCCGAAAACCCTCGCCGCCGCACGCTTGCCACATGCCGACAGCGACGTGCCACACGCGCCTGTCGTCGCGCAGTGGTGGCAGGCCCTGGGCGATCCGCAGCTCAACGCCCTTATCAGCCAGGCCCTGCAAAACAGCCCGGACATCGCCACCGCCCGGGCCCGACTGCGCCAATCGCGCGCCAGCCTCAGCGGTGCGCGTGCACAGGCGATGCCCAAGGTCACGGGCGATGCGGCGATGCTCAAACTGCGCTCGCCTGATACCTCGGCGCTGGGCGGTGGTGGCGGTGGGCGCGGCCCGCTGAGCCTGTACCTCGCCGGCTTCGATGCCAGTTGGGAAGCCGACCTGTTCGGTGGCACTCGCCGCGCCGTCGAAGCCGCACAGGCCGAAGCCGACGCCGCACAGGCACAACTGGCGGATGCCCAGGTGCAACTGGTCGCCGAAATCGTGCAGGCCTACACCGACCTGCGCGACCAACAAGCGCGCCTGGCGCTGGTAGAGGCGAGTGTCGACATCGAAAACCAGGCCCTGGACCTCACTCAACAACGCCGCAGCCGAGGCGTGGCCTCCCAGCTGCAACTCGAACAAGTGCTGACCCAGGCCGAAAATACCCAGGCCCAGCGCTTGCCCTTGCAAGCCGCCATCGTCGAATCCCAGGACCAACTGAGCCTGCTGTGCGGCCTGGAGCCAGGCGAACTGGATGAGCGCCTCGCCACACCGCAGGCACTGCCGTCCATTCCCGCCCAAGTACCCGTGGCCGATCCCGCCGCCCTCTTGAAAGCTCGCCCGGACATCCGCGTCGCCGAACGCAAACTGGCCTCCAGCAACGCGCAGATCGGCGAGAAAACCGCCGACTGGTTCCCCAAGCTCAGCCTGATGGGCGACCTGTCCTTCTCAGCCGGCGACCCCGGCCACCTCGCCCGCAAGGACAACGGCACCTGGCTGATCCTGCCGCGCCTGACCTGGAACGTGCTGGATTTCGGCCGCGTCGCCGCCAGCGTCAAAGGCGCCGAAGCCGGTCGCGATGAAGCGCTCGCGCAGTACAAGAGCGTGGTCTTGAGTGCACTGCGCGATGCCGACGTCGCCTTGGCACGCTACGGGCATCAACGCCAGAACGTGGTGCTGTTGCGCAACGTCGAATCTTCAGCGGTACGCGCGGCTGACCTGACGCGCCAACGTTATCGGGCGGGCACGGCGAGCACCCTGGATTGGCTGGATGCGGAGCGCACGCGCTACCAGGCGCAGGAGAGCCGGATTTCCGGCGATGCCGAATTACTCAAGGACTTTGCCTCGCTGCACAAGGCCCTGGGGCTGGGTTGGAGCCTGTAACGACGGCGTTTACACGCCCTTGCTGCCTGAGACACACTGGCGACTCGGCAGCGCAATAAAGCGCGCCGACGCGCCACTCAGGGAAGAACATGCTCACCATTCGGCAAGCGACCCAGGCCGACCTCGACGCCTTGCGCGAAGTCGGCTGCGAAACCTACCGGCAACACTTCTCGACCATCTGGTCGCCCGCCGGCTTGCAGGCTTTTCTCGACCAGGACTTCTCAACCAGCGCCCTCAGCCGCTCACTCGCCCAGCCCGACCAGCACGCCTGGTTTATCGCCGCCGATGCCAGCGGCCACGTCGTAGGCTTTGCCAAGGCCAACCGGTCCACCCCTGCCCCCGTGACAGGTGAACCCGGCGCCGAACTGCAAAAAATCTACTTCCTCAGCAGTGCCGCAGGGCGCGGGTATGGCAAGCAACTTCTGCAGTTCATTCGCCAATGGGCATTGCAACGTGGAGAACGCTTGCTTTGGCTGGATGTCCTCAAGAGCAATGCCAATGCCCGTCGCTTTTACGCCGCGTCGGGTTTCCAGGAGGTTGCAGAAATCCCCTTCAGCACCGACCTGGCAGAAATCGGCATGGTGGTCATGGCGCTTGAACTCACGTCATCGGAGTCATAGATGAAAGACTTGATACAAGGCCTCGATGGCCTCAGGACGGCACAGCAGGAACTGTTCTACGACCTGGAAGATGCGGCAGCGGTCATCGGCTGGTCCGTGGTCGAATTGACGGCCATGGCGGCCAACGCGAAAACCCCGCACGAAGCCGTGGCGCTGATGAAGATCAGCGCGTTACTGACGGCCCAGCAGGCGAAAATTGGCGGGTACGCCGGGGAGGTGAAGGAGCAGCGTATTCTCAGGAGCGAGGGGCCGGCTTGATGAGTTGGGCATCGGTGCTGGGCGATCTAATCATGGCGTCTATGAACCCAGCGACGATTCACTTTTACTGCGCACGGAGTTCATTCCACGTAACGGAGCCACAAATGCGTCAGACCGGAGATCGTCTGTGCAACTGCGCAAACGCGTGCTTGCAGGTCTTCCTCGCTAGTGTTGTAGAGCGCACAGAAGTCTTGGGCTACGACGTTAGCCAAGGATGTATCAAGCGGCTCAGCACGAATGAAGCCGATGTAAGAAGCACCTACGCCCATCAACTCAAAGCCATGCGCTTCCGAAAAATGACGCGCAACCGCAAAGTTCTTCGCTGGGTCCAGGTCGGAAGTGAAATAGCCATTCGGAAAAGCCGCGAGTGCCTGGCAAGACTGCTGAACGGGCACCACGACAGCTGAAAGGGGCTGTTCCAGAAGAGAGACAGGGTTGTTCTGATAACCGATCCACTCCTGCAGGGCCTGCTCATCCAGCGTCAAACCATGAGCGCAAGCGTCTTCGAAAGACGTGGCTACAACCAGGTTCATGAAATTGCGAAGACAGATTGCGAACTCCGCTTTCGTAGTCGGATAGCCTATGTATTCACCATTCTCGAAGCACTCTGGCGGTAAACCCGCTATGTCCTGCTCCGATGCATCGTCCATCCCTGAATTGTTGCGCGCATGTCCCGAGGTGTAGCGGGCCTGGTGCAGATCATCGAGCGAGAACAGAGGTGTAAATCCAGGGTGCGCCTCAGCAATCTTACGACGAGCTTGGGCGAGATCGTCAAAGCTGGTAATCCCGCTCACACCGTACTCATCGCATGTACCTACAGACGGGTTGTCATGCATGCCATTACCGCGAAATTCAATCTCCATAACCTGTTGACTGCTCCATGGTGTTACTGAATTGAGTGAGTAATCCTAAGCGTTCCAGGCTCATCAGCGGAAGATACGCTTGCAAGCGACAACAGGCCTTGGGTTATCTCCCCATGAATGGCCGATACTCCTTTTATTATTGATGAGTATCAGCGTCCTCTGCGGGATAAAACTCGCCCTCCTTCCCGATTTTTTCCAGCCGTTCGCGCACAATTACCTCAACGCTGGCCACGGCGGCTTGATCGTCAGGGTTGACCAACTGCACGCACAGGCGTCGGACATTCTGATCGTGGGTGCCCTCGCTCATCATCTCGTGGGTAAAGACCTGTTCGCCACGCCATAGGCATAACTGGGTATGCGTCCCGACGAGCCATATTTCGTTGATTGATCTAAGGTCGGTGGTAGCTAGTTGATCGACGGTGATTGTCTTATCCATTGCGCTGTACCTTAACCATGAGTAGATACAGGTAGACTTACAGGCATAGCGGGTCGTTCCACGCGCTGGCAGTCCAACCGGGCTAATGGTGGTTGAGTACGTTCCGCCAGAATGATTGACGATTGGAGGCGGACAGTACGAGCTGACAAGGGCAATCACGTGACTGATCCAGCTTTTTGACATCCAAATGGTTGTGCCTGAATCAACCTTGATCTCCCCTCCTCGGGCCGTTGCTGCCGGCTGTACAGATGGCGGGCAGGCTATGGAACGGCCGACAGCTGTCGGCCAATTGCTGCCGGTCGCGAAAGAGCGTATCGGCCAACAACACTCATCTCTGTCCTCCTGACAACGTGGCACGGGAAGCAGCGCGCCCTCACTGCTGTCAGGTCTCCTGCGGATCATTAAATTAACTATTTAGGAACTACCACGGTTGCCGGCCATGGCTTCCAAAGAAGCCACCAGTAGGACCGTCGCATTCGAGCAATGCCATCTTGATCGCGATAGCCGCACCTTCTTCAGGGGTTAGCACACCCGAGTTGCCATTAAGGTCAGTCCTTACATGACCAGGTTCGACCGTGTTCACCTTGATGCCCAACGGCGCCAGCTCCTTGGCAAAGGAGACGGTGACTGCATTGAGCGCGACTTTCGACGAGGTGTAGTCAAGCAGATTGACGGTCGAATAGAGCGAGGTCGGGTCGGTGATCAAGGTTAGCGAGCCTACGCCGCTGCCCATCATGACAACCCGTGCCTGATCGGCGGCCCTGAGCAAAGGCAAAAACGCTTGGGTGACACGCACAGGGCCAAACAGATTTACCTCATAAACAGCCTTCATGTCCTGCATGCGCACTTGGCTGGGCGCCCGCGTCATGTCGACTGCAATGCCCGCATTGTTGACCAGCACATCAAGCGCTTCAATGTGCGCAGCCAGAGTCGTGGCAGCGTCTTGCACGCTGGCGTCGTCTGCAACATCCAATTCAAGAAAGCCGGCGTCGAGCCCTGCTTTATGCAGCTCAGCAACGGCGTGCTCGCCACGTGCAACGTCGCGTGCGCCGATCCAGACAAAAAAACCGGCCTCGGCAAGACCTTTGGCAATCGCGAGCCCAATGCCTTTGTTGGCACCGGTGATCAGCGCCTGTCGATTGTTATTCAAATTTGAATTCCTCGGGAGTAAAAACGCCTTGGCGAGACAGGCATTTATGCGAAATGAGCGAGAAGCCAAGCCGCCCCCCACCATTCAGGAACGGCGCGGGACGTGCTTTTCCCATAAGGCGCTCTAAGCAACTAGATGGCGCTGCGCGCCTTGCACGTGGTGCTGAAGGTCACCGGCGAAGCGCAACGTCACCTCGCGACGACTGAATCGCCATTCGTCATCGTGCAATTCAAATTCGTCGAGGTACTTGCCGGTGCAGATAGGCTGCAAGGGAAACCCATCAAGCTGTTGATGCACGGTGTAATAGCTGGCCGAACTCGCCTTGTCGCCCGAGGGCGCGACATCAATCAGCACGTTGGTGATCGAGTGCCAGGTACGTGGCGTGCCGTCTTCATGCTTTTGCAGGCCGGCTTCGAAGAACGCCAGCAAGCCCTCCCGAGTGGACGCTTCGGTGCCAAGAACATGAAGCACGGCATGCTGAAGCACGTCTGCCACACCGGTAAAATCGCCACTGTCCAGACGATGAATATAGATAGCGTGAAGGCGGTGGATGGCGCTCTCGGCGGCGAGACGTGCAAGCAGTTGTGGGGTATCACTCATGTTTTTCTCCAGGGATTAAGGGCGAGCCGGGGTGACAGCGATGGGGTCACACCTGAGAGGCGCCGCCGTCGGCGAATAGCTCCACGCCATTGATGTAGCTCGCGGCATCACTGGCCAGAAAGGCCACGGCCTTACCGATTTCGTGGGCCTGGCCGATACGGCCGATGGTGCTTTTTTCACTCAATGCCTTGATGACTTCATCGGCCTGCTCGGCCAGCATCTTGCGCAACGAATCGGTGTCGACGGGGCCCGGACTGACCATATTGATCCGCACCCCACTGCCGCGAATGTCGAGCACCCAGCTTCTTACCAGCGCTCGCAGTGCGGCCTTGGTCGCGCCATAGACGCTCAGGCCTGGGCCCGGATCGATAGAGGCCGTTGATCCAATAATGACGATGCTGCTGCCTTTTCCCATAAGGGCGAGCGCCCCCTGAACGGTGAAGGTCACGCCTTTCACATTGGTGTTGAACACCCGGTCGAAATACGCTTCGGTGATGCTGCCCAGAGGCTCTACTTCGCCCATACCGGCGTTTGCCACGAGTACGTCAATGCGGCCGTGGCGCGACTTGATCTTGCCGAACAACACCGCCAAATCTGCCGCGATTGAAACATCCGCCACGATTGCGGTGGCACGATCACCCAGGATGGCCACGGCATCATTGAGCTGCGCCTCCCGGCGACCGGTGATGACTACATGAGCCCCCTGCTCCACCAGCTCCTGGGCAATGGCTAGCCCAAGGCCCGACGACCCACCGGTGACCAGAACGACTTTGTCTCGAAATTGCATTGCGATGTCCTCTACAGGCGAATTGGAAGATTGAATTTATATAGCGGACACTACATACGCACGATCAACCACGCAACACATTTAGTAATCGCTACATAAATTGAGCGATCCGCATCGGACAATTGATGTTGAATTTAGTGATCGCTACACTGGACGCTTATCCACGAGGTCACCATGAACGAGAAAACTCGCCAACGTCGCCCGGCCTTCGACAGAGAAGCGGGAGTCGCCATCGCTCAGGCCATGTTCCATGAACACGGTTTCGACGCGGTGAGCCTTACCGACTTGGTCGACGCCATGGATATCAAGCCGCCAAGCTTCTACGCGGCATACGGCAGCAAAGCCGAGTTGTTTGAGCGGGCGATGCAGCTCTACGCCAGCGAAAACGCCCTCCCGCTGGACAAGATCCTCGCGCCGGAGCACCCGCCCGGCGAGGCGCTTTGCGCGCTGTTGGTCGCCGCTGCAAAGCAATATGGAAAAGACACCACATTGCGTGGCTGCATGATTACCGAGGGCCTGCGTGCCGATGACGAAGTGGCCCGCACGATGGCTGAAACCCTGGCTAACGGCGGCCTTAAGGTCATACGGGCGTACCTGGACAACGTGCAGCCGGGTAACGCGCAAACCCTCGCGGATTACATTACGGTTACGTTGCGCGGGCTTTCAGCCTCCGCGTGCAATGGCATGTCGCGCAAACGACTGATCGACGTGGCGCAGATCGCAGGCAGGTTCATCAGCCATGAACTGTCAGGCCCGCAGGATTGAGCGCTATTCGCGTAAGAATGATCAGCGGCCCATCTACCGGTCAGTCACCCATGTACCAGGAATGCTTTGAGCAAAGCCGACGCCAAACACCTGTGCCGGCGTTGCAAAGCCCTGCCTGACTTCACCTCCCAATACCCTGCGCGCTGCCTCTACTGCGGCCAGAGGCGTATAGGAATAACCGTTCACCGTCCCGATCACCGAGCGCGCCACGGTTCCGTCAGCGCCGGTCACTTCAGCGACCGCGCGAGCGGGTTGCGCCAGTCGCTGCTCGGCGCTAGGTCCATCAGGGAGTTGTGCCAGATCACCGGTGGGAAACGCATCACCGGTGACGTGAACGTACATTGCGATATTGGGGATGGAAGTCGAGTGCCAAGCCGTGATCAGGTCACCAAAGGACAGCGGTGCGCAGAGAACCGGGCCGTCACCAAAGTCGAACAACTGTGGCTGGGCGTCGGGCGTGGCAACCAATTGCCCATCGATCCGCGCCATCAAGCCTGCGCCGACGATTTCGCTGGCGCTGATTGCCGAACCTCTCGACATGGACCCCGCCACCTGAAGTGCAACACGCAGTGATTGAGGGCTACGCACACGCTCCGCTACGTGCATGGCCAGACAGTCGGTTGGCACCACGTCCCAGCCAACACCGGGCAGCAGCATCACTCCCGCTTTGGCAGCCTGCACGCTGAGCCGCTCAGCCAACCGGTAAACGTTGATTTCGGCGGTAATGTCCAGGTAGCTGACGCCGGCCTCAATGCAGGCGTGCATCAAGGGTTGCGCGGTGAGTGCAAACGGTCCCGCGCAGTTCAGGAGTACATCCACACCTTCCAAGGCCCTAGACAGCGGCTCATCGAGCGAAAGTACCCTGTAGGGCACGCCCAGGCGCTCGGCCAGTTTTCGCAGCTTGGCGGCATCGCGACCGGCAATTTCGACGTTCAGACCTGCGGCCTTGGCTTGTTCTGCAACCATGGCGCCGGTGTAACCCGCAGCGCCGTATATCAATAGTTTTTTCATGCGCTGTGCTGCCATTTTTTGTAGACGAATTCGAGGCTATAGCCGTCCGGGTCCAACACATTGGCGGCGTAGTACTCGGGGTCGTAGTGCAAACGGGCGCCAGGCGGACCGTTGTCTGTGCCGCCGGCCTGAATAGCGGCGGCATAGGCGGCATTTACCTGCGCGCGGCTATTGGCGACAAAGCCGATATGCGCCGCGCGCCCTTCAACAACGCCTTCGCGCAGCCAGAAAAATACGCGCCCGTGAGCCCCAAACCCCTTGAGGTCGGGATGGCCGGGCGGGCCATCCTTGCCGTCGTAGTCAAGACGGCTGGTGATGCCCAGCGGTGGCAGCGCGGCGCTGTAGAACGCGATGGAGCGCTCCAGGTCTGCGACAGAAATAAAGACATGGTCGAGCATGGTGTTTTCCTCGCTTAAAGGGTGAGTGTGGAGGGTTCTAGATCATGTAACCGCCAGCAACCTCAATGGTCTGGGCATTGATCCAGGCACTCTCCGCAGACAGCAAAGTGGCGATCACACGGCCCACATCTTCTGGCTCGCCTACCCGGCCCAACGCGGTTTGCCTGGCGAGCAACGCTTCGAACTCATCGTTCAGGCCGCCACCCAACTCGGTACGAATGGCCCCTGGCGAGACGGCGTTGGCGCGAATACGGCGCTCGCCAAACTCCTTGGCCATGTAACGGGTCAGCACTTCCAGCCCGCCTTTCAACGCGGCGTACGGCGCAACGCCCGCCGTGGTCACACGGGTCGTGGCGCTAGTGAGGTTGACGATGCTGGCGCCATCGGCCAGCAACGGCAGCAGTGTCTGCGTCAGAAAAAACGGACCCTTGAGGTGGACCTTAAACAACCCATCGAATTGCGCTTCGCTGACCGTCGCGATTGGATTGAACAGCCCGTAGCCGGCGTTATTGACGACACCGTCGAGGTGCGCCACATCCCATACCTGCTGCAAGACCTGCTTAACTGTTTCAGCAAAAGCGCCAAAGCTGCTCACGTCGGCCACATCCAGTTTCAGCGCAACGGCTTTGCCACCACCTGCCTGAATCTGCTCGACCACTGCCTGCGCCGCTTCCGGGTTGTTGTTATAGGTCAGGACTACGCCCATACCTCGTTCGGCGCAGAGGGTGGCTGTACTAGCGCCAATGCCACGGCTGCCCCCGGTGATCAGAATGACGCTCATGGTGTGCTCCGGTGTGGGTTAGATGAGATGCCACAGTAGCTATCACCGTGCGCAGCCACGCAGCCATTCCTACTTGAAACCTGCCTGTTTCTGCTTTTTGCTTGCGCGGCGTACCCGCTCTGGCGTCAGATGCTCAGCATGAATAATCAACTGAACGAACTCCGGGCGCTGGCCGCCCATGCCGAGAACCGGCGTACTGAAACCGGCATTCCCCGTGTCGCCATGGTGCAAGGCGAGGTACCGGAACATCTGTTGGCCGCTGTGTACGACCCGATGATCAACCTGATTTTGCAGGGCAGTAAGTCGATGACTGTTGGCGACCGCACCTTGCGCTACGACCCGGCGACCTACTTTGTAATGTCCATCGAGTTGCCGGCCGTGGGCAAGGTGCACCCCGCCGCCACGGGCGAGCCGTACCTGGCCGTGAGCCTGACGTTGGACCCGACGATTCTCACCACGCTGTTGGCGGATCTGCCAAAACCTGCCGAGCGGGTTGCACAGGAAAACGGCTTTTCCGTAGCCGCTGTCACGCCCGAACTGATGGACGCGTGGGTGCGTATGTTACGACTGATGGAGCGTCCGCAAGACATCACCGCTCTGGCGCCGGCGTATGAGCGAGAAATTCTCTACCGCGTCTTGCAGGGGCCTCAAGGCTGGATGCTGCGTGAAATCGCAGCCCCGGACACCGCCATGGCCCGAGTAAGCCTGGCCATCCAGTGGATTCGTCGCGACTTCGCCGAGCCCATTCGTGTCGACGACTTGGCTGAGAAAGCAGCGATGAGTGTGTCGGCGTTCCACCGCCATTTCAAAGCAGTGACCAACTTGAGCCCATTGCAGTATCAGAAACGCGTTCGGCTGCTCCAGGCCCGCATGCTGTTGGTGTCCAGCGCCAAGAGCGTCACCACGGCGGCCTATGAAGTGGGCTATGAAAGCCCCACCCAGTTCAGCCGCGACTACGCCCGTGTTTTTGGATTGCCGCCGGCGCGGGATGCCGCGCGAATTTTGGCGGACACACGGGCTTAAGCCGTTTAGCTGTTCTGACCACCATCTACATTCAAGGTGGCGCCGGTGATATATCCAGCGTCAGGCCCCACCAAGAACGCCACGGCGCCCGCCACTTCTTCTGGCTGGCCGTAGCGACCCAATGCCGTCATCTGTTTAACCATGGCAGCCACATCACTTGTTTCTGGGTTCATCTGGGTGTTGATCGGGCCCGGCTGCACGGTATTGACGGTGATATGACGCCCGCCTAAATCGCGCGCCCAACCACGGCTATAAGCAGCGACCGCCGCCTTGCTCGCAGCGTAGTCAGCGATACCTGGGAAAGGCGCACGGCTGGCAAACATGGTGCCGATGGAAACAATTCGTCCACCGTCAGCCAACAGCGGCACCGCCGCACGAACAGCCGCGACAACGCCACCCACATTGATGGCCTGCTGGCGCTCCAGCTCGGCAATATCGGCCTGCGGATCGCCGATTACACCGGTGACAAACACTCCAGCGCTGTTCACCAGAATGTCCAGGCGACCGAAGTGCGCGTGTACCTGGTTGACCATCGCAGCGACGGCATTAGCGTCCGCCTGATCGGCAACCAGGGCCAACGCCTGCACACCCAGTGATTCGATGTGGTGCGCCACCGTACGGGCATGCTCCGCTGATGTGGCGTAGCTGAACGCCACATCAGCGCCTTCGGCGGCCAAACGTTTGGCTATAGCGGCACCAATGCCACGTGAGCCACCGGTAACCAATGCAACTTTACCTGCCAAGGACTTACTCATGATTTTCTACCTGTGTGGTGAGGGGCCAGTCGCGAATGACAAACCGTGCCGCCACACTAACCACCACCCAAGTGGGGATAAACTGATCTAATCGGTATGCGCTATCACTGCTTTGGTGATAAACGTCCTTCTTCAGATTCCTCAAAAGGTGCCCGCGTGGACTACTTTCTTGCCGTACAAGCGTTCAACCGCATTGTTGAAACCGGCAGCTTCGTCAAAGCAGCCACGCAAATGGATCTGCACCCCAATGCCGTGACCAAGCTGGTACAAGCGCTGGAAGCACACCTGCGGGTAAAGCTGCTTAACCGCACCACGCGGCGGGTCACGCTGACCAATGAGGGCGGCGTCTATTACGAACAGATGAGTCGGGTGCTTGATCGCTGGCTGGAGGTGGAGGCGGAAATTGCGCTCACCCAGTCGGCCCCGAAAGGCAAGGTCAGAATCGATATGGGCACCACCGTTGCCACCCTACTGGTGATACCGGCGCTGCCCGATTTTCACGCCCGCTATCCGCAGGTGCAGATTGATATTGGCGCGAGTGATCGCACAGCAGACCTGGCCAGCGAAAACATTGACTGCGTGATTCGCGGCGGCATCCTGCAAGACTCCTCGCTGATTGCGCGACGCCTGGGAAGCCTGCCGTTTGTTACCTGCGCAACGCCGGCTTACTTGGCTAAGCACGGTATGCCCAGCCACCCAGGTGAACTGGAAGATGGCCATGCGCTCGTACGTTACTTTTTCCCGGGCTCCGGAAGGCATAACAACCTTGAGTTCACCAAGGGCGATGAGCACATCGCCGTGCAAGGCCGTTACGTGGTGGCAGTCAACGACAGCAACGCCTACCTCGCCGCAGGCCTTGCCGGATTAGGGGTGATCCATACGTTACGGTTTATGGCGCAGCCTTATATCGATACCGGTACATTTGTGCCGGTGTTGCAAGAGTGGCAGGCCGAACCCAACCCGCTGTCGGTGGTGTACATGCCCAACCGACACTTGAGCGTTCGCGTGCGCGCATTTGTCGATTGGCTGGTGGACCATTTCGCTGCCCACCCACACGTGTTGCCCTAAGGGTCTACCTGGGGAAGCTCGCGACAATCCACAATGTGGCGCCCAACGTACCCGCCACTCCCACCCCCATAGCCATTTGAACGCCGAAGTGATCAACCACTACACCGCCGATCAGTGCGCCGAGCCCCATCGCCAACTGCCCGGCAGCAACGAATAGCGCTGCTACAACCTCAAGTCGATCAGGCGCGGCCTTGAATATCCAACTCTGGATGGCGATAGGCAGCATGCCAAAACCAACGCCCCAGGCGACGACCGCTGCTGCCGCCCACCCTGAACTCGCGCCACAGATAACCAGCGCCAACATGGCACCACCCAAGAATATCGATGTGGCCAGCACCGCTCTGCGTACATTGCGCTCGACAAACCAACCGCAAAAAAGGTTGCCGAAAACTCCCGCCACGCCATAGGCGAGTAGCAACGCACTCAGGCGGCCCGACTCGATACCGCTAATTTGCGTTAGAAACGGTGCGATATAGGTGTAGGCGGCGAACTGCCCGATAAAAATGAGCACAACCGCCGCGAGCCCTGCCCGAACGGTGTTCATCCTCATCACCACCGGTACTTGAGCGAAGCCCAGGGATTTTTCAGGTGAAATACGCGGCAGCAGCACCACTAACGCCACCACCACCAGCACAACCAGCGCCGCGAAGGCTGCAAACGCTAATCGCCATCCCAGTAGCCCGCCAAGGAATGTCCCTGCTGGTACGCCGGCTACGGTGCCCACTGTCACCCCGCAAAAGATGACGGACGTTGCCCGGGCAATGGCGTCGGGCCTCAGTCTGGGGCCCAGTGAAACCCCAATGGTCCAGAAACCGCCCACCGCGACGCCGAGAAGCATCCGAGCCACGAGAAGAACGCCAAGGCTATTGGCGCAGGCGACCAGTGCATTGGAAATGACCAACAGACTGAGCAACACCAACAATGCGTGCTGACGCTGAATACGCTTGCCCACGCTGATGGTTAACAGCGCCGCGCCGGCGGCCACGATGCCGGGTGCCGTAACCATAAGGCCGGCCTGCCCCTCACTGACCGCAAGGTCCTGTGCAATTTGCGGCAACAGCCCCACGGGTAAAAATTCTGCGGTCACTAGCGTGAAAGCGCCTACGCCGATGGCAACAACTGCGCTCCAGGAGGCCGGTGGGTATTGGGTGCTTGGAGTAGTTGATAACGCCAAAGGAGATGCTGCTTTTAAACTGTCCGTCATTGTCGAAACCTGAAGGCATACAGGCGCACGTTGCTGAACGCCTGTGGGTTATTCGGCAGACGTTAGTAGCCCACGCCGCGCACACCACCGGATGCCCGGATGGATTCACCTGTCACCCAGTGGGCATCTTCGGACGCTAAGAACACGGCAAGCGGCGCAATGTCCTCAGGCTCGCCAAAGCGACGCAACGGCGTCCCGGCGATAAGTTGCTCGCCAAAATCACCGGCGAAATTGCCGTCTGTGGCAGGTGTGTTGGTATGGCCTGGAAGGATGGAGTTAACCCGAATACCCCGTGGCCCCAACTCTCTAGCCAACGCGAAGGTCAACGTATCGACTGCGCCTTTGGTAGCCGAGTAAACGCTCGAAGCAAGGTAGGGGTCGGTGCTGAGGATTGAGCTGATATTGATGATGCTGCCGGATTTGCCCAGCAGTTTCACAGCCTCGCGCGCCGCCAGTAGATATCCCAGCACATTGAGGTTGAACTGCTTATGGAAGGCCTCTTCGGTGAGGTCTTCAATCATTTGAAACACGGCAACACCCGCGTTGTTCACCAGAATATCCAGCTTACCGAAGTCAGCTGCGACGGTTTCAAACAGGCGAGTCACGTCAGCGCCGTTGCCCATGTCCGCTTGTATGGCAACGGCATTCGCGCCTTGTGCTTGAATATGTGCGACCACCGAATCCGCGTCGTCTTTGCTGGATGAATAATTGACGATGACGGTTGCACCGGCTGCGCCGAGTGCTTTGGCAATCCCAGCACCGATGCCTTTGGAAGCGCCCGTTACTACGGCGATTTTTCCTTCAAGTTTCATAGGAGACCTTTCTAAAGTGGCAAGTGACGCAGCGTCCGTTATTGACCTCCGATCAGTCCCGAAGGCCTAACGCTGCTTGCCATCAGTATTGGGTCCGCGCCGCGTAAAGCCGTTGCCGGTTCCTCTCGCACTCTTGCCTATTCTTCTCATCTGCATTGCTTTATACATCGGTCTACGCCATCGTCGCTCACATGAACGACACCATGAATGAACTGCGCAGTATCGTGATGCGTGCTCAAAGCCAGTGGACGGGAACCGGGTTGCCACGTGTGGCGATGGTGAATGCCGAGGCTTGTGCCAGCCAGGTTTACCAGCCGATGCTGCACCTCGTACTGCAAGGCTCGAAAGCCTTGTCAATTGGCGACCAGGTGCTGAGTTACGGAGCGGCCACCTATTTTGTGGTGCCCATTGATGTACCGGCGACCGGGGAGATTTACCCTGGCGGGCCGGACAATCCCTACCTCGCCATCAGCTTGACCCTGGACCCCAGCATCATCGCTTCGCTGTTGGCGGATAGACCAAAAGCGGAAAGTCAGCCTCACCCCAGTTGCTTCGCGCCTGTTTTGGCGCCCATTGAAATGCTCGATGCCTGGTTGCGCATGCTGCGCCTGATTGACCATCCCGATGAGGCGCCGGTGCTTGCCCCGATGATCGAACGCGAGATTTTGTTTCGTGCGCTTCAAGGACCCTTTGGGGAGATGTTGCGCGAGATAGCTCGCCCGGATGGCCGACTTTCACAGATCCGCCGAGCCACCCAGTGGATACGCGAGCACTACACCGAGCCCTTTCGTGTAGAACCTTTAGCGGCCATGGCCGACATGAGCGTCGCGGCGTTCTATCGGCACTTCAAAGCCATTACGGCGATGACACCGATCCAATACCAAAAGCGCCTGCGCCTACTCAGAGCGCGATGGCTCCTGCTATTCGAAACACACAACGCGGCCGCCATCGCATTCACTGTCGGCTACGAAAGCGCCTCGCAATTTAGCCGGGAGTACGCACGCTTATTCGGGTTGCCGCCTGCCAGAGACGCCGCAAGGTTTAAAACGCCGGCGGATGCCAGCGACCCAGACAAGATGAATGTGACGGCATTAGGGGGTTAACGAAGCATTCGAAGGTTGTCAGTCCGAGTCGCCAGATGAAAAGCGCGGCCAAGTTCTGGCCGAGCGGACAGTCCGCTATTGGC